>NZ_JBHVRW010000006.1:0-395596 GCF_042885475.1 Streptomyces sp. NPDC058051 | reverse complement strand
AGCGCGTACCGGCGCACGTCGCGGTCGTTGGAGGTGAACCCGCCGTCCTTGAACACCGGGTGCGTGAACAGGTTCGTCGTGGCCATCGGGACCTTCAGCCCGGTGCGCTCCAGGGCGTCCTTGAAACGGGAGACGATCGCCGCCCGCTCACCGTCCGTGGAACCGAACGGGATCAGGTCGTCGTCGTGGAAGGTCACACCGTGCGCGCCGAGCTCCGCCAGGCGCTCGACGGACTCGACCGGGTCGAGCGCGGGACGCGTCGCGTCACCGAAGGGGTCGTTACCACGCCAGCCGACAGTCCACAGACCGAAGGTGAACCTGTCCGCGGAGGTGGGGGTGAAGCGATCCGACATGATCTGCCTCTTGATCGACGGGGCCCGGCCAGCTGCACTGCCGACCGACCGATTTGTTTACTCGCAGTACTAATACTCCATTGTTGCGCGCGTCGCTAGACCGTATCTGTGACAGACCGGTCACACGGGCACAACGTGGCAGTCGCGGCCGTGACACGCGGGGTCGGATCAGGGCAGGTCGGTGGGGCAATTCCGTCCTGTCGGGGCGCCTCTGCGTGATTTGTTTTGTGTACGATCAAAATGAGACTCACTGGAACGAGGGCTCACCCCTGACTGGCTAAGGACCCCCCATGAAGTTCACCGACGGCTTCTGGCAGATGCGGGCGGGTGTACACGCCTCGTACGCCACCGAAGTCCGCGATCTGCGCCTCGACGCCGATCACCTCACCGCGTACGCCGCTGTCAAGCGCGTCGAACGGCGCGGCGACACCCTGAACGCACCGCTGATCACGGTGGAGGCCCACTCGCCCGCCGAGGGCGTCATCGGTGTACGCCTCACCCACCTGGCGGGCAAGCGGCGTCCGGGCCCCGACTTCGAACTTCCGGGCGCCTCCAAGGACCTGGCCGTCACCACCCGCACGGAAGGCGCCACCGCTGAACTGACCAGCGGCCCGCTCACCCTGCGTGTGCCGACCGAGGGCGACTTCCGCCTGGAGTTCCTGGACGCGGCCGGCCGGCCCCTCACCTCCGCAGGACGCAAGGGCGCCGCGTTCGCCACCGTCCCGGACGGCGGCCACCACATGGTTGCCCAACTGGCCCTGGGAGTCGGCGAAACCATCCACGGCCTGGGCGAGCGCTTCACCCCGTACGTCAAGAACGGCCAGGTCGTCGACATCTGGCAGGCCGACGGCGGCACCAGCAGCGAACAGGCGTACAAGAACGTCCCGTTCTACCTCTCCTCGCGCGGTTACGGCGTCTTCGTCAACCACCCCGGCAAGGTGTCCTTCGAGGTCGGCTCCGAGGCGGTCGGCCAGGTGCAGTTCAGCGTCGAGGACCAGACGCTGGAGTACTTCGTCGTCGCCGGCCCGACGCCCAAGGACATCCTCGCCCGGTACACCGCGCTCACCGGTCGCCCGGCGCTCCCCCCGGCCTGGTCGTTCGGCCTCTGGCTGACGACGTCCTTCACCACCTCGTACGACGAGGCGACCGTCACCTCGTTCGTCGACGGCATGGCCGAGCGCGGCATCCCGCTGTCCGTCTTCCACTTCGACTGCTTCTGGATGCGCGAGTACCAGTGGTCGGACTTCACGTGGGATCCGAAGACCTTCCCCGACCCGGTCGGCATGCTCGCCAGGCTCGCGGAGAAGGGTCTGCGGATCTGCCTCTGGATCAACCCGTACATCGCTCAGAAGAGCGTCCTGTACGCGGAGGGGGCGGAGAAGGGCTACTTCGTCCGGACCCCGGACGGCGACATCTGGCAGTGGGACAAGTGGCAGGCCGGCATGGCGCTGGTGGACTTCACCAACCCCGAGGCGACGGCCTGGTTCCAGAGCAAGCTCAAGGTCCTGCTCGACCAGGGTGTGGACGGTTTCAAGACCGACTTCGGCGAGCGCATCCCCACGGACGTCGTCTGGCACGACGGCTCCGACCCGGAGCGGATGCACAACTACTACACGCACCTCTACAACAAGGCCGTCTTCGAGCTCCTGGAGAAGGAGCGCGGGCAGGGCGAGGCGGTCCTGTTCGCCCGCTCGGCGACGGCCGGCGGCCAGCAGTTCCCGGTCCACTGGGGCGGCGACTGCTGGTCCTCGTTCGAAGCGATGGCGGAGTCCCTGCGCGGCGGCCTCTCGCTCTCCCTCTCCGGCTTCGGCTTCTGGAGCCACGACATCGGAGGCTTCGAGGGCACCCCCGATCCGGCGGTCTTCAAGCGCTGGCTCGCCTTCGGCCTGCTCTCCTCGCACAGCCGCCTGCACGGCTCCTCCTCCTACCGGGTGCCGTGGGAGTTCGGCGAGGAGGCCGTGGACGTGGCCCGGCAGTTCACGTACCTCAAGCACCGCCTGATGCCGTACCTGTACGGAGCCGCGGTGGAGGCCCACCGCACGGGCATCCCGACGATGCGCCCGATGCTGCTGGAATTCCCCGACGACCCGACCACCCGGACGCTGGACCGGCAGTACCTGCTGGGCCCGGACCTCCTGGTGGCCCCCGTCTTCGGCGAGGACGGCGACGTCGAGTACTACGTGCCCGAAGGCACCTGGACCCACCTCCTGACCGGCGAAACGGTCTCGGGGCCGGCCTGGCGCCGGGAGACCCACGGCTTCGACAGCCTTCCGCTCCTGGTCCGCCCCGGCGCGGTCCTCGCGCTCGGCGCCGACACCTCCCGCCCCGACGGCGACTGGCTGGAGAACCTGGAACTGCGGGTCTTCGCGCCCGAGGGAACCGGCGACTTCGCCCGCACGGTCACCGTCCCGGACCTCACGGGCGCACCCGCCGCCACGTACGAAGTGGTCCGCGAGGGCAACACCATCCGTGTCACGGCGGACACGGACCGTCCGTACACGGTGACGGTCGTGGGCGAGAAGGGCCTGGAGGTGGCCGGGGGCTGAGACCCTTCCCCCGGCGGGCCCGGTCCGGGACGCTTCCACGCGTCGCCCGGCGCGCCTGCCGAGCGGGAGGCATACCGGCCGGCGGAGACGCGCGCGTCTCGTCTCCGCCGGCCGGTCCCGGTTCAGCTGCTCCCGACGGGACGCCCGGAGGCCCGGAGGCCCGGAGGCCCGAGCGCCCGGAGGCCCGGAGGCCCGGAGGCCCGGAGGCCCGGACGCCGGGACTCCTCTGCGGCAACCGGGTCGACGCGTGCGCGGGAACGGGGCCGCTCGGCGAGGTGGCTGGGCTGCTGAGGCAGTCCGGAATGCGAGGGTGGGCCGGCGGGTTTGCACCCTTCGCGGCACACGGCGCGATCAGCGCAGAGACCGCGACCGGCGCAGAGACACAGAGAGCGGGCAGCACCCATGGGCGAGTTGATCCTGATCCGGCACGGCGAGACCGAGTGGTCGCGGTCCGGGCAGCACACGAGTTACACCGATCTGCCCCTGACCTCCCTCGGCGAGCGCCAGGCCCGCGCTCTCGTTCCGCTCCTCGCCGAGCGGAAGATCGGGCTCACCCTGGTCAGCCCGGCCCTGCGGGCCCGGCGCACCGCGGAGCTCGCCGGGCTTGCCGCACCTCGCGTCACACCCGAGCTGCACGAATGGGACTACGGCGGGTACGAGGGCGTGACCACGGTCGAGATCCGCCGCACGCGGCCCACCTGGAATCTGTGGACCGACGGGGTCGCGCCCGGCCCCGAGGCGCATCCCGGGGAGACGCCGGCGGAGGTGGGGGAGCGGGCCGACCGGGTGCTCGCCGAGGTCCGGGCCGCCGCCGGGACGGCGGGGGACGCGGACGTCGCCCTCGTCGCGCACTCCCACTTCCTGCGCGTGCTCACCGCCCGCTATCTGGGGCTGACCCCGGCCGAGGGCACACTGTTCCAGCTCGCCACGGGGGCCGTCTCACGCCTCGGGACCGAGCACGGGAACCCGGTCATCACCGCCTTGAACCTTGCCCTTCCCGAGAGCCTCTTCCACGCGGCCCTGCCGGAGCCGCGCGAACAGGACTGACCACAGGATCCCGCGCCCCGGGCCGACCGGAGGATCCCGCCACCCGGACGACCGGCCCGCCGACGCCGAGCCGCCAGGGGCGTGCCGGGGCATGCCGGGGCGGTCCCGGTGGCGCGAACCCACCGGTCCGGCGCTCCGAAACCCGCGTGACGTCAGGCGTTTACAGGTAATCGGCCCCGCGCTACCCTCCCGCAGTGAAAGTGGGAGCGCTCCCAAGCTCCGTAAGCTCCGCTTCGCGCTCCGTGTTCGTCCACCCGCACGCTCGCCCCACCGAAAGCGAAGGGACGTACATCGTGAACCATCCGTCGAGCCGCCGATTAGCGGCCGGGAGCCGGATCCTCGCCACCACGCGTGGCAGAGCCCTCCTCCTCACCCTCCTCGCCCTGCTCACGACCATCCCCGCCCTCGGCCTCGTGGTCACCGCCGGGGGCTCCGCGCAGGCGCACGGTACGCCCATGAAGCCGGGCAGCCGCACCTTCCTGTGCTGGCAGGACGCCCTGACCGAGACCGGCGAGATCAAGCCGACCAACCCCGCCTGCGCGGGCGCCGCGCAGCAGAGCGGGACGACCCCGTTCTACAACTGGTTCTCCGTGCTCCGCTCGGACGGCGGCGGGCGCACCCGGGGCTTCGTGCCCGACGGGGAGCTGTGCAGCGGCGGGAACCCCAACTTCACCGGGTTCAACCAGGCCCGCGACGACTGGCCGCTCACCCATCTGACCTCGGGCGCGACCGTCGACTTCGCCTACAACGCCTGGGCCGCGCACCCCGGCTGGTTCTACGTCTACATCACCAAGGACGGCTTCGACCCGACGCAGACACTCACCTGGGACGACATGGAGGACACCCCCTTCCTCACCGTCGACCACCCGCCGCTGAACGGGAGCCCGGGCACCGTCGAGGCCAACTACTCCTGGTCCGGAGCGCTTCCGTCCGGTAAGGACGGCCGCCACATCATCTACATGGTCTGGCAGCGTTCCGACAGCCAGGAGACCTTCTACTCCTGCTCCGACGTCGTCTTCGACGGCGGCAACGGCGAGGTGACGGGCGTCAAGGACCCGACCACCCCGACCGAGCCGCCGCCCGGCCTCTGCTCCGCCACCAACCGCACCACCAACACCTGGAACGGTGGCTACCAGTCGGAGGTGACCGTCACCAACACCGGCGATGTGCCGATGCTCGGCTGGATGGTCGGCTGGAAGCAGCCGGACGGCCAGAGTGTCGACAGTCTCTGGAACGGCGCGATGACCGTGCAGGGACAGGACGTGATGGTTCACAACGTGGACTGGAACGGATCGCTGGATCCGGGTGAGTCCTCGACGTTCGCCTACGTCTCCTCCGGCGGGGAGCCCGATCCGACGACGGAGTTCGCCTGCACCGTGGGATGAGGCGTCGGGGATGAAGCACCGTGGCGCGTGTACCGCGGGACGAATGCCCGGCGGCATGGACGCACCGCGGCGTGAATGAGGGAACGGAACGAAGGAACGGCCGGTACCCCACCACGGGGTACCGGCCGTTCCACGGAGCGGAGAGGTCAGGAGATCAGCTCCACCTCCGCGAGCGTCCCCTCACCGTCCGGCACCAGACGGTAGTGCGCGTACGTACCCGTGGTGGCCACCGAGAAGGCCCGTGTCTGCCGGTCCCACGCGAACGACTGCGCCGACCGCTTGTCGAGCTCCTTCCACGTGGTGCCGTCCGACGAGCCCTGCAGGACCCAGCCCGTCGGAGCCTTCGCCGCGGCGCCCGACGTCAGCGTGTACTGGACCGCCTCCGTCGCCGCCCCGACCGGCAGCTCCACCGGGCCGGCCACCGTCGCGGTCGTGGCCGAGGTGTTGTCGAACAGGGCGCCCGCGCCCTTCAGCACGTCCGCCTTCGGCGACGGCACCTCGTCGTCCGTGGTGATCGAGGCCGGCGCCGCGTCCTTGCCCGTGCCCCACGACGAGGGCCGGGCTCCCATGTCGAAGTCCAGCACGCCGCCCTTGGCCAGCAGGTCGTGCGGCAGGGACGTCGAGGTCCACTTCTTGCCGTTGACCTTCAGGCCCTGCACGTAGATGTTCTTCGCGCTGTTCTTCGGTGCCTTCACGACCAGGTCGCGGCCGTTCTCCAGATGGACCGTGGTCTTCGTGAAGAGCGGGGAGCCGATCGCGTACTCGCCGCCGCCCATCACGAGCGGGTAGAAGCCGAGCGAGGAGAAGAGGTACCAGGCCGACTGCTCGCCGTTGTCCTCGTCGCCGTGGTAGCCCTGGCCGATCGCACTGCCCGTGTAGAGGCGGCCGAGGACCTCGCGGACCTTCTCCTGCGTCTTCCAGGGCTGCGAGGCCGCGTCGTACATGTAAGCGACGTGGTGCGCGACCTGGTTGCTGTGGCCGTACTGTCCCATCCGTACGTCGCGCGCCTCCGTCATCTCGTGGATGACGCCGCCGTACGAGCCGACGAATTCGGGACCGGCCGTCTCCGGCGTGGTGAAGTACGTGTCGAGCTTCTTCGCCAGGCCGTCGCGCCCGCCGTACAGGTTCGCCAGACCGCGGCTGTCCTGCGGGGCGGTGAACGCGTAGCCCCAGCCGTTCGTCTCCGTGTAGTCGTAGCCCCAGATCCGCGGGTCGTACGCGTCGGAGGCGACTCGCCAGTCCCCCTTGGCGTCCTTGCCCTGGAAGAAGCCGGCCTCGCTGTCGAAGAGGCGGACGTAGTTGCGGGCGCGGTTCAGGAAGTACGCGGACTCCTCCTTGTACCGCTCCTTCTTCGTCTTCGCGTAGAGCGCCCGGCCCATCTGCGCGATGCCGTAGTCGTTGAGGTAGCCCTCCAGGGACCAGGACAGGCCCTCGTGCGTGGAGGTGTTCGCGTAGCCCGTGAACGGGGACGTCTCCATGCCCTTGCGGCCGACGCCCGAGGACGGCGGGACCACGGTGGCGTTCTTCAGGGCCGCGTCGTACGCCGCCTCGGCGTCGAACTTCACGCCCTTGACGTAGGCGTCCGCGAACGCGACGTCCGACGACGTGCCGGTCATCAGGTCGGCGTAGCCGGGGGACGACCAGCGGGAGATCCAGCCGCCGTCCTTGTACTGCTGGACGAAGCCGTCCACCATCTCGCCGGCCTTGTCCGGCGTGAGGAGGGAGTACGCGGGCCACGTCGTCCGGTAGGTGTCCCAGAAACCGTTGTTGACGTACACCTTGCCGTCGACGATCTTCGCGCCCGTGTGGGTCGGGGTGTCGGAGCCGACCTGCGGGGAGAAGGGGCTGGCGTACTTGTCCTTGCCGTCGACCTTCTCGAAGCCCGAGTTCGGGTACAGGTACAGCCGGTACAGGCTGGAGTACAGGGTGGTCAGCTGGTCGCCCGTGGCGCCCTCGACCTCCACCTTGCCCAGGATGTCGTCCCAGGCCCGCTGGGCGGCGTCCTCGACCCGGCCGAAGGAGCGGGAGGCGGGGATCTCGGCAGCGAGGTTCCGCTTCGCCTGGTCGACGCTGATCAGTGACGTCGCGAGGCGCAGCCCGACCGTGCGGTCCTTGCCCGCGTCGAAGCGGAGGTAGCCCGTGACGTCGTCGCCACCGCCGCCGGACAGCTTGCCGCTCGCGGTGACCGGTGCGTCGAAGACGCCGTGGACGAAGAGCCGGGTGGCGCCGGTCGAGCCGCCGCTCTTCACGTCGGAGAAGCCGGTGAAGGAGCTGTTCTCCGGGTCGAGGGTGAGCCCGCCGTCGTTGGAGACGTTGTCGAAGACGATGCTCGCGTCGTCACCGGGGAAGGTGAACCTCATCCGGGCGGCGTGGTCGGACGGTGTCATCTCGGCCTTGAGGCCGTTGTCGAACGTCACACCGTAGTAGTGCGGCTTCGCCGTCTCGTTCTCGTGGTGGAACGGCAGCGCGCGCGCCGTACGGGAGGCGTCCGGGGTGCCGGAAGCCGCCGACGGCATCAGCTGGAAGGTCTGCCGGTCGCCCATCCAGGGGCTCGGCTCATGGCTGGCGCTGAACGCCTGGAGGGTGGGCAGGTTGTCGTCGTTGTTGCCGCGCGCGTAGTCGTACAGCCAACTGGTCGATCCGGCGTTGGTGACCGGCGTCCAGAAGTTGAAGCCGTTCGGGACCGCGGTGGCGGGGAAGTTGTTGCCGCGCGAGAAGCCACCGCTGGAGTTGGTGCCACGGACCGTCGACGCGTAGTCGGACAGGTGCGCGCGGCGCTTCTCGGGTGCCTTCGGGGCGATCTCGATGTCGTCGATCCAGCCCTGGAACTTCGCCGGGCCCTTGGGAGAGTCGTACGCCACCAGGATCCGGGCCACGGTCTTGCCCGCCGCGACCGTGCCGATCGTCGACTCGACCTTGTTCCACTGGTTGACGTACAGCCGCTTCGCGTCGGCCTGCCCCTGCGGGGTCAGTGGGCCGCCGTTGCTGTCGGTGGCCCCCAGATCGCTCAGATACGTGCCGTCCGTGAACGCCAGGTCCACCGAGACGTGCGTCGCCGGGTAGGAGAGGTCCGTCTCGCCCATCTGCGGATAGACCAGATAGGAGAGCGCGGTGTCGCGGGTGACAGCCGTGTTCACGTCGAAGACCTTGTTGTACGAGTACGCCCGGCCGTCCGCCTTGTGCGTGCCGGCGTACCGCAGGGCCTTTTGGCCCGTGAAGCCCGCGCCCGCCTTGGCGGTGGGGGAGCCGGAGGGGCCGCGGTCGGGCCGGCTGCGCATCGAGTCGGGTGCCGGGGCCGAGACGTCGCCGTCGGAGAACTGGACGTCGGCGAGCTGGGTCGCGTCCGAGGCGCCGTTGTTCTTCGTGATCCGCAGGCGGTAGTGCGGGTACGCGGTGTCAGCGGCGATATCGTACGACTTCGTCTGGAACCGCTCGGTGAACGTCTGGCCCGTCCGGGAGTCGAGGTCCTTCCAGTCCTGGCCGTCGGCGGAGCCCTGCAGGGTCCAGTCCTTCGGGTCGCGCTCGTCGTGGTCATTGGCCGACGTCAGCGCGTATGTCACGACCTTCACCGGTTCGGTGAGGTCGAACTCGACCCAGGCGGTGGGCTCGAAGGTCAGCCATTTGGTGCCGGACTCCCCGTCGATCAGGTTCTCCTTCACCTCCCCGCCGCCGGTGTTCTCGGCGCTGGCGCGGACATCCGTCACCTTGTCGGTGACATTGCCCGGAATTCCTGTGGAGAAGCCGCCATCGACACCCGATGACCGCTTCTTTCCGTCAGGGCCTTCTTCGACGGTGTTGAGCCAGTCCGGCTGCTTTTCGTCTGTTTCGAAGGATGAGCTGAATGTCCGTTCCGCCGAAGAGGAATGGCCCTTTCCGTTTGATTCGGCCGACTGTGCGGCGGCCATGCCGGGGGCTGTCACGACGAGAACCAGTGAAGCCGCGATCAACGCGGCCGTACGGCTCCGTCTGCTGCGGGATCCGTGTCGGGGCTGCATGCCGAGCCATTCCTCCCGAGGAAGTGCGCTGGACAACGTTGTCATGAAGATGCGCAGGGTCCAGTAGGGAGCCAAGTGTCGCGATGTGTCAAGGGTGTTGCGTGTGAATCACCGGTCGAATCGACCGTAATGCGGGAATCGTTATACCCGGGCCGAGGCGTGCGGGATCCAGGTTTCCGCGAGGTCTCAACTCGGGAAAGACTCCTGTTCAACCTTGCATTCGATCTTGCTCAGTCGGCCGGGAGTGGACTATACCTGTCGGCGTCCGCACCGCTTTTTTTCCGGCGGCCCGGACCAGGGGGACGGGGGAAACGGTCAAGGAGCGCACGCTACGCGTATCCGTTGTCCGATCTTCCTGAAGCCCCTCACTGCATGTGGCTAGCCTGAAATCAGCACGACCCAAGCGCAACTGAACGCGGTGGCGGGGCCCTTCGCCTGAGGCGAGTTTCGACGGGCGACCGGTACACACCGCCTGAGTCCTGGAGAAGGCGAGGACTTGAGCATGGGATCCACCTCCGCCCACAAGAATGAGGGCCTCGGCCGTCGCGATGTGATCAAGCGATCTGCCGCACTCGGTCTGATCTCCGTCCCGACGATGGGCTTCCTGTCGTCGTGTGCGAGCAGTGACAGCAGCAGCGACAAGAAGGTCGAGAAGGGCAAGACCAGCAAGGCGAACCCGCTCGGCGTCAACGAGACGGCTCCGCTCGAAGTCGTCATCTTCGACGGCGGCTTCGGCCAGCAGTACGCGATCGACGCGGAGAAGAAGTACAACGAAGCGTTCCCGAAGGCGCCGAAGGTCAAGCACGCCGGAACGCAGAAGATCCAGTCGCAGCTGCAGCCGCGCTTCAACGGCGGCACCCCGCCGGACCTGATCGACAACTCCGGTGCCGAGCAGATGGACATGGGTGTCCTGGTCGGCAAGAAGCAGCTGCTGGACCTGACGCCGCTGATGGACGCCCCGTCCATCGACGACCCGAGCAAGAAGGTCCGCGACACGCTGCGTCCGGGTGTGCTGGAGATGGGCCAGTTCGACGGCGACCCGGTCTGGATCATGTACTACGCGTACACCGTGTACGGCGTCTGGTACTCGCAGACCGCGCTCGACAACCTCGACGCGCAGTACCCCGAGAACTGGGACGACATGCTCGCCCTCTGCGCGAAGGCGAAGAAGAAGGGCATCGCCGGCTGGACGTACGCCGGCAAGTACCCGTACTACCTGCCGTTCTCGCTCTACCCGTTCATCGCCAAGATCGGCGGCCGGGAGGTTCTCGACAGGATCGACAACCTGGAGCCGAACGCCTGGAAGGACCCCGCGGTCAAGGCGGCGTTCGAGGCGTACTACGAGCTGTACCAGAAGGGGTACATCCTCAAGGGCACCCCCGGACTGACCCACATCCAGTCGCAGACCGAGTGGACCAAGGGCAAGGCGCTCTTCATCCCGAACGGTTCGTGGGTGGAGAACGAGGCGGCGCCGACCACGCCCAAGGACTTCAAGATGATGGTCGCGGCGCCGTCCGGCCTGGACTCGTCCGACAAGCTGCCGTTCGGCACCATCTGGGCCTCCGGCGGCGAGCCCTTCATCGTCCCGGCCAAGGCGAACAACCCCGAGGGCGGCATGGAGCAGCTGCGCATCATGCTCTCCGAGGAGTCCTCGAAGAACTTCACCAAGCAGGTCAAGTCGCTCAGCGCCTTCAACGGCGGCACCGACGGCCTGACCCTGTCCACGGCCATGCAGGCCGGTGTCGACGCGCTGAAGAAGGCCGGCGACAACGTGGTGAACCCGCGCCTGCAGGACTGGTACGCCAAGCTCCAGAAGGAGCAGATCGGTACCGCCGGCATCGGCGAGATGATGGCCGGTCGCGCGACCCCGGCGGAAGCCATCAAGAAGATCCAGGCCTTCGCCGACGAGGCGGCCAAGAACCAGTCCATCAAGCACTACAAGCACCAGTGAGCAACCGTCACCAGCGGCGGCACCCGCGGAAAGATCGGGGTCGGTAAACGATGCAGCACGGCAAGTACCGTTTCATCGTGGGGTTCTTGGTGGTCCCACTGGCGTTGTACGCGGTCTTCGTCATCTGGCCGTTCATCCAGTCCATCTATTACTCGTTCACGGACTGGACCGGCCTGAGCCCGGACTTCAAGGTGGTCGGGTTCGACAACTACACGAGGATGCTGAAGGACGACATCTTCTGGAAGTCGTTGCAGCACAGTGTACTGCTGGTGCTGCTGCTGCCGCTGGTGACGCTGGGTCTGGCGCTGTTCTTCGCCTTCATGCTCAATGTCGGGGGCCGGCGTCGCAAGAACGCCGCGATCTCCGGCGTGCGCGGGTCGAGTTTCTACAAGATCGCGTATTTCTTCCCGCAGGTGCTCTCGATCGTCATTGTCGCCCTGCTCTTCCAGTTCGCCTTCAACCCGCGCAGCGGCATGCTGAACGCGACGCTGAAGGGAATCGGTCTGGGATCCATCCAGCCGGACTGGCTGGGTGACCCGAACCTCGCGCTCGTCTGTGTCATGGCCGTGCTGGTCTGGTCGACGGTCGGTTTCTTCGTCGTCCTCTTCTCGGCCGGGATGGCGTCCATTCCGAAGGACTTCTACGAGGCGGCGCTCCTCGACGGCGCCAACCGCTTCACGACGTTCTTCCGGATCACGCTGCCGCTGCTCTGGGACACGGTGCAGTCGGGCTGGGTCTACATGGGCATCCTGGCCCTCGGCGTGGAGGCGTTCACCGCCGTACAGGTCATGACCGTGGGCCCCGGTGGCCCCGACTACTCGACCACGGTCCTTCCCCTGTACGTGTACCAGACGGCCTTCCGCGACGGGCAGGCCGGATACGCGACGACGATCGGCGTGGGACTCCTCGTCGTCACCATGGCCTTCGCCGCCATCGTGCTGCGACTGGGCCGGCGCGAACGGCTGGAGTTCTGATGCGGCGATCGACGGGAGACGGCCCCCGGACCCCCAGCAGGCACCACCGGTCGGCCTCCGCGCCCGGCTCGACAGTACGAGGTGAGTACACGTGAAGACCACTGACACCGCTCCCGCGGCCCCGGAGGCGGACCCGGCCCCCGTGTCCAAGGAGCCCGCGCCGGCCGCCGAGGCGAAGAGCGGCGAGGGCCACGTCCTCAACGTCTTCTCGCACGGTGTGCTGATCATCTGGGCGATCCTGGTCGTCCTGCCGCTGCTGTGGGCGGTGATGTCGTCGTTCAAGACCGACGACTCGATCCTGTCGACGCCGTGGGCGCTGCCGGACCAGCTGCACCTCGACAACTGGTCGCGCGCCTGGAGCCAGGCGCACATGAGCGACTACTTCTTCAACACCGTCGTGGTGGTGGGCTGCTCGCTCGTCGGCACGCTGCTGCTCGGGTCGATGGCGGCGTACGTCCTGGCGCGGTTCGACTTCCCAGGCAACCGCTTCATCTACTACCTGTTCATCGGCGGGATGAGCTTCCCGATCATCCTGGCGCTGGTCCCGCTGTTCTTCGTCATGAACAACGTGGGCCTGCTGAACACGCGGCACGGACTGATCCTGGTCTACATCGCGTACTCGCTGCCGTTCACCGTCTTCTTCCTCACCTCGTTCTTCCGGACGCTGCCCAGCTCGGTGGCGGAAGCGGCGATGCTCGACGGGGCCTCGCACACCCGGACGTTCTTCCAGGTGATGCTGCCGATGGCGAAGCCCGGCCTGATCAGCGTCGGTATCTTCAACTTCCTCGGGCAGTGGAACCAGTACATGCTGCCGACGGTGCTCAATACCGATCCGGGCCACCGGGTGCTCTCGCAGGGGCTGGTCGAGCTGGCCAACAGCCAGGGGTACAAGGGGGACTGGTCCGGTCTCTTCGCCGGACTGGTGATGGCGATGCTGCCGGTCCTCGCGGCCTACATCGTCTTCCAGCGCCAGGTGGTGGCGGGCCTCACCGCGGGTGCGCTGAAGTAGCGCCCGTCCCTCCTGCGCACGGACGAACCGCCCACCGGCCGAGCGCCGGTGGGCGGTTCGTCCGTGCGGCCGTCCCGGCGCGGCCACTGCTCATCCGAGGCTTCGCATGCTCAAGGTCTTGACGAGGAGTGCCCCAAAACGCTCAGCTTAGAGTTCACATGTTAGAGAAAACGGCAGGAGTGAGAGAGTCGATGGAGACTCCGGGGTCGCAGACATCACTGCATCGCGCCAACCTTGAGCGGGTCGTACGCGCGGTACGCATGGCCGGTTCGCTCACCCAGGCGGAGATCGCGCGGAGCACCGGCCTGTCGGCGGCCACCGTCTCCAACATCGTTCGTGAACTGAAGGACGGCGGCACCGTCGAGGTGACCCCCACGTCCGCCGGGGGCCGCCGGGCCCGCAGCGTCTCGCTCAGCGGCGACGCGGGCATCGTGATCGGCGTCGACTTCGGGCACACGCACCTGAGGGTGGCGGTCGGCAACCTCGCCCACCAGGTGCTGGCCGAGGAGTCCGAGCCGATGGATGTCGACGCCTCGGCGGCGGAGGGGTTCGGACGGGCGGAGCGGCTGGTCAACCGGCTGATCGAGACGACCGGGATCGGCCCGGACAAGGTGATCGGGGTCGGCCTCGGTGTTCCCGGCCCGATCGACGTCGAGTCCGGCACGCTGGGCTCCACGTCGATCCTGCCGGGCTGGACGGGCATCAACCCCAGCGACGAACTCGCGGGCCGCCTCGGCGTGCCCGTCTACGTCGACAACGACGCCAACCTCGGGGCGCTCGGCGAGCTGGTCTGGGGGAGCGGCCGAGGGGTCAGGGATCTCGCCTACATCAAGGTCGCCAGCGGTGTCGGCGCCGGTCTGGTGATCGACGGGCACATCTACCGGGGACCGGGCGGCACGGCCGGCGAGATCGGGCACATCACGCTCGACGAATCGGGCCCGGTGTGCCGCTGCGGCAACCGGGGGTGCCTGGAGACGTTCACGGCCGCACGGTACGTCCTGCCGCTGCTCCAGCCCAGTCACGGGCCCGACCTGACCATGGAACGGGTGGTCCAGCTGGGCCGCGGCGGCGATCCGGGATGCCGCCGGGTGATCGGGGACGTCGGGCGGTACATCGGCAGCGGTGTGGCCAACCTCTGCAATCTGCTCAACCCCAGCAGGGTGGTGCTCGGCGGATCGCTCGCCGAGGCGGGCGAGTTGGTGCTCGCGCCGATCCGCGACTCGGTCTCCCGCTATGCCATCCCCAGTGCCGCCAGGCAGCTGTCGGTGCTGCCCGGGGCGCTCGGCGGCCGGGCCGAGGTGCTGGGCGCGCTGGCCCTCGTGCTGAGCGAGATGGGGGATTCAACCCTTTTGGAAAGCACGCTGTCGACGGCCTCCCCTGCCTTCACTTAGATAATGAATGGCACCGTTGTCATCTCGTTAAGAATTTACTCCTTGACGCTGGCGTCACGGCCGAGTTGACTTCCAGCCACCTCGGCCGCACCGTCGCGGCCTCGTCAGGGAGGCACACCCGAAATGAACGCAACGACGCGACGCATCGTCATAGGCACGGCCGCCCTTTCCATGGCCGTCTCCCTCGCCGCCTGTGGCAAGGCGGGCGATGATGGAAAGGGCGACTCCGGCGGCGACAAGAAGACCATCGGTCTGCTGCTCCCGGAGAACAAGACCACGCGTTACGAAACGTTCGACCGCCCGATCATCGAGGCGAAGATCACCGCGCTCTGCGCCGACTGCAAGGTCAAGTACAACAACGCCGCGCAGGACAGCGAGACCCAGAAGAAGCAGTTCGACGCACTGGTCACCCAGGGCGTCAAGGTCATCATCCTGGACTCCGTGGACTACAAGGCCACCAAGTCCTGGGTGCAGCAGGCGGAGAAGAAGGGCGTCAAGGTCGTCGCGTACGACCGGCTCGCCGAGGGTCCGATCTCCGCGTACGTGTCGTACGACAACGAGAAGATCGGCCGGCTGCAGGGTGAGGCCCTGGTCAAGGCGCTCGGCGCCAAGGCCAAGGACAGCAACGTGGTGATGATCAACGGCTCGCCGACCGACCCGAACGCCCCGTTCTTCAAGAAGGGCGCCCACACCGTCCTGGACACCCAGGTCAAGAAGGTCGTCTACGAGCAGGACATCCCGGAGTGGGCCCCGGAAGAGGCCAACAAGAAGATGAACGCCGCCATCGACTCCCTGGGCAAGGACGGCTTCCAGGGCGTCTACTCCGCCAACGACGGCATGGCGGGCGGCATCATCACCGCTCTCAACACCCGGGGCCTCAAGGTCCCGGTCGGCGGCCAGGACTCCGAGCTCGCCGGTCTCCAGCGCATCCTCAAGGGCGACCAGGCCTTCTCGATCTACAAGCAGATCAAGCCGGAGGCCGAGACGACCGCCGAGATCGCGGTCAAGCTCCTCAAGGGCGAGTCGTTCGAGTCCCTGACGCCGACCAAGGTCGACAGCCTCTCGGGCGAGTTCAAGGGAACCCCGTCCAAGCTGTACGACGCGCAGATCGTGACCAAGGAGAACATCGCCTCCACGATCATCGCGGACAAGGTCTACAAGGCCGAGGAGATCTGCACCCCCGAGTACAAGGCGGCCTGCGAGGCAGCCGGCATCAAGTAGCACCCGCGGGCAGCATCTGAGGACGTCTGCCGGGCCCCGCCCGGCACGCCACAAGCCGGTCCGGCTCCCGCCCCGACAAACGCCCCGCAAGCGGGGGCGGGGGCCGGACTTCTCTCGTACCCCCCTCTGCTCAGCAGCACCATCCCCGCCGGTCAGGCGGCGAAGGAGATGATTCACGTGTCCGCTACGCCCGTGCTGGCGTTGCGCGGAGTCTCCAAGCGGTTCGGCGCCGTCCAGGCGCTCACCGATGTGGACCTGGAGATTCATTCCGGCGAGGTGGTCGCCCTGGTCGGCGACAACGGCGCCGGCAAGTCGACCCTCGTCAAGACCATTTCGGGCGTCCACCCCATCGACGAAGGCGCCATCGAGTGGGAGGGCGCGACGGTCCGCATCAACCGGCCGAACGACGCCCAGGAGCTCGGAGTCGCCACCGTCTACCAGGACTTGGCCCTCTGCGACAATCTCGATGTCGTCGCCAACCTCTTCCTCGGCAGCGAACTGCGCAAGGTGTCCGTCCTCGACGAGATCGCGATGGAGCGGCGCGCCAAGGAACTGCTGGACACCCTGTCGATCCGCATCCCGAGCGTCCGGATCCCGGTCGCCGCGCTCTCCGGCGGTCAGCGCCAAGTCGTCGCCATCGCACGCGCGTTGATCGGTGACCCCAAGGTCGTCATCCTGGACGAGCCCACCGCGGCCCTCGGTGTCGAGCAGACCGCCCAGGTCCTCGACCTCGTCGAGCGCCTGCGCGAGCGCGGCCACGGTGTCATCCTCATCAGCCACAACATGGCCGACGTACAGGCTGTCGCGGACCGGGTCGCGGTCCTCCGGCTGGGCCGCAACAACGGTGTCTTCGACGTCGCGGGCACCTCCCACGAAGAGATCATCGCCGCGATCACCGGCGCCACGGACAATGCCGTCACGCGTCGCAAGGCGCGCACGTCCACGAAGGAGGTGGCGAAGTGAGCGACCTCGCCAAGACCCCCGCGACCTCCACCGAGGAGTCCGCCCCCGGGGCGGCGACGGCCGCCGAGCCGTCGGCGGCGCCCATACCCGCGGTCGATCCGCGACTCCTGGTGCGCGAGGAGGGCTTCAAGGGCTACTGGTCGGAGTTCACCCGCAAGGTGCGCGGCGGCGAGCTCGGCTCGCTGCCCGTCTTCGTGGGCCTGATCGTCATCGCGATCGTCTTCCAGTTCCAGAACAGCAACTTCCTCTCCGCCAGTTCCGTCGCCAACATCGCGGTCTACAGCTCCGGCCTCGGCATCATGGCGGTCGGCATCGTCTTCGTCCTGCTGCTCGGCGAGATCGACCTCTCGGTCGGTTCCGTCGCCGGTGTCGGCGCGGCTGTCTGGGCCGTACTGAACGTCAACCACGGCTGGAACGAATGGCTGGCGATCCTCGCCGCCGTGCTCTCCGGCATGGCTCTCGGCGCCGTGCACGGCTTCTTCTTCGCCAAGATCGGTGTACCGGCCTTCGTCGTCACCCTGGCGGGCTTCCTCGGCTGGAGCGGTCTCCAGGACTGGATGATGGGCGGAGAGGGCTCGATCAACACGCCCTCCGGCAGCACCGTCGAGAACCTGACGAACTACTTCTTCGAGGACAAGGCCGTCGGCTACGGACTCGCCCTGGTCGCCGTCCTCGCGTACGCCGCCTCCCTCCTGGTGGACAGCAAGCGCCGCAAGGCCGCCGGCCTGCCCGCCCGCCCCGTCGCCGAGGTCGTGCTGCGCACCGCCGTCGTCGCGATCCTGTGCTTCGTCGTCGCGTACGTCCTGAACGAGCCCGACGGTGCCCGCGGCCTTCCGCTGGCGCTGGTGCTGTTCCTCGTGGTCCTGGTCGTGGCGGACTTCGTCGCCCGGCGCACCAGCTTCGGACGGCAGGTCTTCGCGGTCGGCGGCAACCCGGAGGCCGCGCGCCGGGCCGGTATCAACGTCGACCGGATCCGGATCACCGTCTTCGCGCTGTCCGGCACGCTGGGCGCCTTCGGAGGACTCTTCATCGCGAGCCTCTCCGGCGGTGCCACCAAGAGCATCGGCGGCGGCAACACCCTGATGCTGGTCATCGCCGCCGCCGTCATCGGGGGCACCAGCCTCTTCGGCGGCCGGGGCAAGGTCTGGTCCGCGCTGCTCGGCATGGTCGTGATCCAGTCGATCCAGCAGGGCCTGAACATGATCGGTATGGCCAACGCCATCCAGTACATGATCACCGGTGCGGTCCTCCTGGCCGCCGTGGTCATCGACTCGGTGTCCCGCCGTACGCAGAAGACCGCAGGCCGCGCCTGAGGGCTTGCGGGGAAGCAACACCTTGATTCCCCGCAAACCCTTGGCGGCACGCCCGTCCGACCACGTGCCCGGCGCCGCGATCCAGGCGCCGGGCACCGTCGTGCGTACCGGGGGTGTGGCAGCACACCCCCGCCCGATGCCTGCGACGGCGGACGGAACACTAGACTCATCGGATCGGCATGCTCGACCAGCTCGAAACGCAAGGAGGCACGGGTGGCCCTGCTGACCCGCATCGGTGGACCGCGTGACCTGGACCGGCTGACTCCCGAGCAGCTGGTCCAGCTCGCCGAAGAGATCCGGACCTTCCTCGTCGACGCCGTGTCGAAGACCGGCGGCCATCTCGGCCCGAACCTGGGTGTGGTCGAGCTCACCATCGCCCTGCACCGGGTCTTCGACTCGCCGAAGGACAAGGTGCTGTTCGACACCGGTCACCAGAGCTATGTGCACAAGCTCCTCACCGGCCGCCAGGACTTCTCGAAGCTCAAGAGCAAGGGGGGCCTGTCCGGTTACCCCTCCCGAGCCGAGTCCGAGCACGACGTCATCGAGAACTCGCACGCCTCCACCGTGCTCGGCTGGGCCGACGGCCTCGCCAAGGCCAACGAGGTGCTGGGCAAGGACGATCACGTCGTCGCGGTGATCGGTGACGGCGCGCTCACCGGCGGCATGGCCTGGGAGGCGCTGAACAACATCGCCGCCGCCAAGGACCGCCCGCTCGTCATCGTCGTCAACGACAACGAGCGCTCCTACGCCCCGACCATCGGCGGTCTCGCCAACCACCTGGCGACCCTGCGCACCACCGACGGCTACGAGCGCTTCCTGGCCCGCGGCAAGGACCTGCTGGAGCGCACCCCCGTCGTCGGCAGGCCGCTGTACGAGACGCTGCACGGCGCCAAGAAGGGGCTGAAGGACTTCATCGCCCCGCAGGGCATGTTCGAGGACCTCGGTCTGAAGTACGTCGGCCCGATCGACGGCCACGACATCGAGGCCCTGGAGTCCGCGCTCCAGCGTGCCAAGCGCTTCGGCGGCCCCGTCATCGTGCACTGCCTCACCGAGAAGGGCCGCGGCTACACCCCCGCCCTGCTCGACGAGGCCGACCGCTTCCACGCCGTCGGCAAGATCCACCCCGACACCGGCCTCCCGGTCGCCACCTCGGGCCTCGACTGGACCTCGGTCTTCGGCGAGGAGATGGTCAAGCTCGGCAAGGAGCGCGAGGACATCGTCGCGATCACCGCGGCCATGCTCCAGCCGGTCGGCCTGACCGGGTTCGAGAAGGAGTTCCCGGACCGGATCTATGACGTCGGCATCGCCGAGCAGCACGGTGCGGTCTCCGCGGCCGGCCTCGCCACCGGCGGGCTGCACCCCGTCTTCGCGGTGTACGCCACCTTCCTCAACCGCGCCTTCGACCAGGTCCTGATGGATGTCGCGCTGCACAGGTGCGGTGTGACCTTCGTCCTGGACCGGGCCGGCGTCACCGGCACCGACGGCGCCTCGCACAACGGCATGTGGGACATGTCGATCCTCCAGTGCGTGCCCATGCTCCGGATCGCCGCCCCGCGCGACGCCGACCAGGTCCGCGCCCAGTTGCGCGAGGCCGTCGAGGTCGACGACGCACCGACCGTGGTCCGCTTCTCGAAGGGCGCCGTCGGCCCGGCGGTCAAGGCGGTCGGCAGGGTCGGCGGGATGGACGTCCTGCGTGAGCCCGGCACCACCCGGCCGGACGTCCTCCTGGTCTCCGTCGGGGCACTCGCCCCGATGTGCCTGGAGATCGCCGACCTGCTGGACGCCCAGGGCATCTCGACGACGGTTGTCGACCCGCGCTGGGTCAAGCCGGTCGACGAGGCCATGGCCCCGCTCGCCGAGCAGCACCGGGTCGTCGTCACCGTCGAGGACAACAGCAGGGCCGGAGGCGTCGGCTCCGCCGTCGCCCAGGCGCTGCGTGACGCGGGAGTCGACGTACCGCTGCGCGACTTCGGCATCCCGCCGCGCTTCCTCGACCACGCTTCCCGCAAGGAGGTCATGGCCGAGATCGGGCTGACGGCACCGGACATCGCCCGTCAGGTCACCGGCCTGGTCGCCAAGCTCGACGGCCGCTACGGGACGGGCACGGACAGCGCCTCCGTGATCGAGCCCGTCCGCGACTGACAGGCCGGACCCCGGCGCGCGCCACCGCCGATGGGCCGGTCGGACCACCCTGCAGGGTGGTCCGACCGGCCCATTCGCATGAAATCGCCCCGTGAGCGGCACTGTGCCCACGGCGTGGTCCTGATCATGGCGTATACGACGAGTGCGTGGAGGTACGCCGGTGACCGCCCAGCAGGACACACCATCTCGCGGTGATGGACTTTTCCGGACAAAATCGATCGAACAGTCCATCCGTGACACCGAGGAGCCGGAGCACGCGCTCAAGAAGACCCTCTCGGCGCTGGACCTCACGGTCTTCGGAGTGGGCGTCATCATCGGCACCGGCATCTTCGTGCTCACCGGCAAGGTCGCCAAGGAGACCGCGGGCCCCGCGACCGCCCTCGCCTTCGTGGTCGCGGGCGTCGTCTGCGCCCTGGCCGCGCTCTGCTACGCCGAGTTCGCCTCGACCGTCCCTGTCGCCGGCTCCGCCTACACCTTCTCGTACGCCTCGCTCGGCGAACTGGTCGCCTGGATCATCGGCTGGGACCTGGTGCTGGAGTTCGCACTCGGCACGGCGGTGGTGGCGGTCGGCTGGTCCGGATACGTCCGCTCACTGATGGACAACTTCGGCTGGAGCATGCCCGGGGTGCTGTCCGGAACCGACGTGGCGAAAGGATTCGGCTTTGACATCCTGGCCTTCGCCCTGGTGCTCGTCCTGACCGTCGTGCTGGTGCTCGGCATGAAGCTCTCCGCCCGGGTCACCTCGATCGTGGTCGCCATCAAGATCGCCGTCGTCCTGATCGTGATCATCGCGGGACTGTTCTTCGTCAAGGCCGCCAACTACACGCCCTTCATCCCCGAGGCGCAGCCGCAGCCCGCCGGCTCCGGACTGACCGCGCCGCTGTTCCAGCTGATGTTCGGTTACACACCCACGAACTTCGGCGTCATGGGCGTCTTCACCGCCGCCTCCGTCGTCTTCTTCGCCTTCATCGGCTTCGACGTGGTGGCCACCGCGGCCGAGGAGACCAAGGTTCCGCAACGCGACATGCCCCGCGGCATCCTGGCCTCGCTCTTCATCTGCACGGTGCTCTATGTCGCCGTGTCGCTGGTGGTCACGGGGATGCAGCACTACAGCGACCTGTCGGTCGAGGCGCCGCTGGCCGACGCGTTCAAGGCCGTCGGCCATCCCGTCTACGCCGGACTCATCAGCTTCGGCGCCGCGATCGGCCTCACGACGGTCTGCCTGATCCTGCTGCTCGGGCAGACCCGGGTGTTCTTCGCCATGAGCCGCGACGGGCTGCTCCCGCGGTTCTTCTCCGTGACGCACCCCCGCTACCACACGCCGTACCGACCGACGATCCTGCTCGGCGTCATCATCGCGATCGTCGCCGGCTTCACGAGCATCAACGAACTGGCGACGCTGGTGAACATCGGCACGCTCTTCGCGTTCGTCGTCGTGGCCCTGGGCGTCCTGGTGCTGCGCCGCACCCGCCCCGATCTGCACCGTGCGTTCCGCACCCCGTGGGTGCCGGTGATCCCGGTCCTCTCGGTGGCCGCCTCGGTCTGGCTGATGCTCAATCTGCCGGCCGAGACCTGGCTGCGGTTCGGCCTCTGGATGGCGATCGGCGTGGTCATCTACTTCGCGTACGGGCGCGGGCACAGCCGGATCAACGAGTCCGCCCGCCGTCCGTAGCGCCGCGACCGGGAGGGGTTCACCGGCTCGCGGCGTCCGGCCGCAGCACCGGCTCAGCCGGTGCGCGGCGGCCGTACCGTCCGGGGGCCCAGGCACCGCGCCCCGTGCGCCTCCACCCGCCGCCGCAGCTCCCGGTCGGCGGTGACGACCACGCAGACGCGGGGCGCCGGAGGGGACATCGCGGCGGCGACCAGTTCGACGATCCGGTCGTCACCGCTGCCGGGCGCCGATTCCACCCGTACCCCGGGCACCGAGTCGACGTCCCGGGCCGCGCCCTCGACAACCAGGACCAGTTCGACGGGGCCGGGAACGGCGGCCGGACCGTCGGCGGCGAACGGGACCAGCGAGTCCCGCAGCCGTACGGCGGCACCACGCCGGTCCCGCCACCAGCCGTCCGGTACCGACCCGACCACATTGGCCGAGTCGACGATCACCAGGGTCGTATCGCTCCGCATCCCCGAAGGGTGCCATGCGCCCACTGCGGCGCGGGCCCGTCAGCCGCCGGTGGCAGGGGACTTCTTCGCGGATTCCGGGATCTCGGCGTCCTCGCGGATCGCCTTCCACAGCGTATTGGCCTGCGGCTGCGAGGCCACGACCCGGTTCGGATCGACCTTGTCGTACGCCACCGGGAGCATGATCGTCTCCATCGAGGCGGGATCGACACCGTGCATGGAGCGGGCGAACTTCGAGAGCGACGTCAGTGAGGCGAGGCCGTCATCGGTCGTGAGCGACTTGGTCGCCGAGTTGGCGATCTTGTACGTGTTCGTCGGGCTGCCCAGCAGGTCCTGCGACTTGACCTCGCTCAGCAGCGCCAGCAGGAACTGCTGCTGCAGCCCGATGCGGCCGAGGTCGCTGCCGTCCCCGATGCCGTGCCGGGTGCGTACGTACGCCAGCGACTGGGTGCCGTCGAGCTTGTGCTCTCCCGCTGTGAGGTCGAGGCCGGACGACGTGTCGTGGATGTCCTGCGGCACATCGACGGTGACGCCGCCGATCGCGTCGACCAGATCCTTGAACCCGGCGAAGTTGATCTCCAGGTAGTGGTCGATCCGGACCTTGGACATCGCCTCGACGGTCTTGACCACACAGGCCGGACCGACCTGCGAGTAGACGGAGTTGAACATCACACGGTTCGCCGACGCCACGGTCGAACCGTCGGCCTTCGTGCACTCGGGCCGGGTCACCAGGGTGTCACGGGGTATGGACACGGCGACGGCCCTGGTGCGGCCCTCGGGAATGTGCACCACCATCGCGGTGTCGGACCGGGCGCCGCTGATGTCGCCGCCGCCACCCAGCTCCTTGTTCTCGGCCCCGGCCCGCGAGTCGGAGCCGAGAACCAGCAGGTTCTGACCGCTGGTCGGCAGCTTCTCGGGGCGGTCGTCACCCAGCGCCTTGTCGATGTCGACGCCCTTGATGTTCCCGTCGAGGCTGCTGTAGAGCCAGTAGACGGTGCCCCCGCCGGCGAGGAGAAGCACGAGGACAACGCCCAGGGTGATCTTGAGGCCGCGGCGGCGCTTGCGCGGCGCGCCTCGCCGCTTCCGTCCGCCGTCATGCGCGTCCGGACGGTTGTCCCGGGTGCCCGTCGGCATGGGGTCGTGGCTCATCGTGGTCGAGTCCTCAATCTCATGGCCCGGGATGGGCGGTGAAGTGCGTGGGACTCGGGTGGGGGGTGTGGCCGGTCCGTGTATGCATGACTGACGGAGCACTATAGAACAGAGGATCGTGCGAATGGGTGTTTTGGTAGCCGGAATGGTGACCTGGGCATCTCGAACTATCATTCGCCCATGACTTGGTTGATCACGGGCGGGGCGGGCTTCATCGGCGCACATGTGGTGCGTGCCATGCGAGAGGCCGGCGAATCGGTCGCCGTGTACGACGACCTCTCGACGGGCGACCGCTCCCGGGTTCCCGCGGACGTGCCGTTCGTGCGGGGATCCACGCTCGACGAGGCCCGGCTGAAGGAGACCCTGTCGGAGATCCCGGTGCACGGTGTGGTCCACCTCGCGGCGAAGAAGCAGGTCGCCGAGTCCGTCGAGCGCCCGCTGCACTACTACCGCGAGAACGTGCAGGGTCTGCAGACCCTGCTGGAAGCGGTGGCCGGCAGTGACGTGCGCGCCGTCCTCTTCTCGTCCTCGGCGGCCGTCTACGGCATGCCCGACGTACCGCTCGTGACGGAGGACACTCCGTGCGCCCCGATCAATCCCTACGGCGAGACCAAGCTCGCCGGCGAGTGGATGGTGCGCGCCGCGGGGAAGGCGCACGGCATCGCCACCGCCTCGATGCGATACTTCAACGTCGCGGGTGCGGCCACCCCGCAGCTCGCCGACACCGGCGTGTCCAACCTGGTGCCCATGGTCTTCGAGAAGCTGACGCAGGGCTCGGCCCCGGTCGTCTTCGGTGACGACTACGCCACCGCGGACGGCACCTGCGTACGTGACTTCATCCACGTCGACGACATCGCCTCGGCCCACCTCGCGGCCGCCCGTGCGCTCCTCGACCGGGAGCCGGGCACGGACCTGACGGTCAACATCGGCCGAGGCGAAGGCGTCTCGGTGCGCGAGATGATCGAACTGATCGGTGAGGTGACGGGGTACGGGGCCGAGGCGGCTCCGGTGACGGCCCCGCGCAGGGCGGGAGACCCGGCCAGGGTCGTCGCCTCCGCGGACCGGATCCGTGCCGAACTGGGCTGGTCCGCCCGACGCGACGTCCGCGCGATGGTGGAGTCGGCGTGGGAGGGCTGGTGTCTCCGGCACCCCGCCGCTCGCCGTCCGCGGTTGACGGATATGCCTGCTTGATCGTTTCTCCGCGGTCTCCGGCACCCGCTGCCTGTCGTCCGCGCCTCACGGATATGCCTGCTTAATCGTTTCTCCGCCTGTTTATGATGTCTCGATCCGAAGCCCGCGCACCACGGGCCTGCCACCAGGGAGGGTGACGAACAACGATGCGCAGCGCCTCCCTACGCGAATCCGGGCAGCGGAACGAGCCCGCGGCCACCGCGCCGTCCGCCGACGCGCGGAGCGGCCCGTGGCTGCTGATCGGACACGACGGCCGGCTGACCGCCTATGTGCACACCGACGGTGCGGTGCTGAGGTGGACGGAGAGCGCTCCCGGCGACCGGCGCTGGGAGGGGCCGACGGTCTTCCCCGCGAAGGACATCGCCGAACTCGTGGTGGTGCAGGGGCCGAACAGGTACGCCCATCTGCTGGGACGCCGGGTCCGCCCGCGGGCCGACGGCTGGACGAACGTGGACATCATGTGCGCCACGCAGTACCAGACGGGCCGCCCGCTGACCCAGTGGCGCTCGCTGGGCAATCCGTTCAAGGAGATCGAGAAGGCGGTGGAGGTCGGGGTTCCGGCCGCCGCCGTGGCCCATGACGGCGCCCTGCACGTCTGCGTCCCGACGGGATCCGGGGGCGTCGCCCTGCGCCGCGAGGACAAGCGGGGCCAGTGGCAGGCCTGGACCCAGCTCCAGGTGGCCGGCGGCACCGACGCACCGGCACCCGCCGCGACCTCGTCCGGCCTCGTGGAGGTTCTCGTCCCCACCCGCACCGCCGCACTCCATCTGCGGCAGTCCGAGCCCGGCGGCGCCCTGGAGCGCGGCTACGACGTGGGGGCGGTCCCCCTGCCGGGATCGGTGACCGCGCTGGAGACGGCCCCGGGCCGACTGACGTACTACCTGACGGACGCGCGGGGCGGCGGTGTCGTCGCCTTCCGGGCGGGCAACTGGCCCCTGCCGTTGGGCGGCGCCCCGGGGGACGGGCGCATCGCCGCGCTCAGGACGACGGTGGACGGCTACGACTGCACGGTGCTCGCGCTCCGTGGCGCCGACGGCACGGTCAACCTCGGCGTCTGTCCGACCGAGGGCGAACAGGGCGGAGTGTGGTGGACCGGCACCG
Organism: Streptomyces sp. NPDC058051; assembly: GCF_042885475.1. NCBI lineage: Bacteria > Bacillati > Actinomycetota > Actinomycetes > Kitasatosporales > Streptomycetaceae > Streptomyces > Streptomyces sp. NPDC058051. The sequence goes on along the minus strand of NZ_JBHVRW010000006.1, from coordinate 369,741 downwards.
GCATGAACTGTGCCGGGGATCCCGCGCTGGCCGCGGACGGCCGGGGCAGGCTGGTCGTCGCCGCCGTCGGCCCCGACGGCCGGCCGGCCGTCGCGCGGCAGCAGGACGGCCAGGGGCTGACCCTCAGCGACTGGAGCCGGATATGAGCGCCGCGGTCACCGAGCGGGTGGCGGTCGTCGTCGCGCGGCACCGCGATGCCGTGCCCCTGGTCGCGGCGGAGGAGCCCGGCGCCGAGATCGGCGTGCTCTGCGTCGCGGAGGACGACAAGGACGGACGCGCCGCGCTGGACCGCGCGCTCGCGGAGGCGGGCCGGCGCGGCTGCCGGATCGTCGGCGCCCCGAAGACCGTCGGCATGCAGGAGGGCGGCGCCGCGGCGGGGCTGCTGCGCGAACTGCGTGCGCTGTGCCCGCGGCGAGTGTGCCTGCAGGATCCCGATCCGGTCCATGTCGGGTACGACGAGGAACGCGACGTCCCCGTGTACGACGTGCCGGAGGAGCACGCCGCCGTGGCGCTGGACGCGCTCTCGGCGGTGCGTGACTACCAGCTGGAGTCGGGATCCCCGGTCTTCGTCGACTGCCGTCGCGCCGATGCGGACGAGCGGTTCGGCACCGCGTCGACGCTGCGCTATCCGCGGACGGCGCACTGGCTCACCGAGGGATTCGACGGCCGGCTGTCCGCCTTCCAGCCCTCGGCGGCCGGTGTGGTGCGGTGGACCCAGTCCGAGCCGGGCGGCGCCGCCTGGCAGGGTCCGGAACTGCTGCCCGGCCCGAGGCTGATGCCCGGCCTCAGGGTGGTCCGCGACCTCCAGGGGTTCCCGCATCTCTTCGCGCTGCGCCGGACCGGCCTCAAGGGCGGCGGCGACGAGGTCTCGATCGTGCGGGCCGCGCAGTACCGCACCGGACGCCCGCTCACCCCCTGGCACTCCCTGGGGAGTCCGAACCCCGGCAACCGGCACAGGGGCCGCGAGGTCGGTTTCCCGGCGGCCGGGTTCGATGCCGCGGGCGGCCTCGTCGTCTTCGCACGCAACTTCGGGCACAGCGTCAGCTACCGGTATCAGGGCGCCGACGGCGTCTGGGCTCCGTGGCAGCATCTGCGGGGCGTCCGTGTCGCGGACGAGCTCGTCACCGTCACCACCGCCCGGGGCGAGGTCGAACTCCTCGCCCGGGCACGGGACTCCGCGGCGGTGGTCCGGTGGTACCGCACGGGCCCCGACGGTGCCTGGACCGAGGACAGGACCGTGCCCCTCTCGCCGCGTCCGGGATCGATGGCGGCCGGCCCCGAACCGGGGACGCTCGTCTTCCGTGACCTCCTGACCAACGAGCCCTGTCTCTGGTGGCCGGGCGCGACGGCCCCGGTGCCGCTCGGCGGGACCGACGGCGACGGACCCGTCACCGGTGTCCGTGGTGTGCAGAAGGACGGTTGGGCGTACTCCCTGCTGGTCCGGTCCGGTTCCGGTGGCGGTTGTGCCGTCGGGGCGTACGCGGAGGGCCGGGCCGACGCGGGTGTGTGGTGGAACGAGCTGGGCGCGGAGTCGGGCAGGCTGACCGCAGCCGTCCGAAAACATACCGGCTTGGTCACTTTGGCCGCGGTCACAGCGGGTGCACAGCTCGCCATTTCTCACCGAGAGTCACCTTCGGACGGCTTCGACTTCGACCGCTGGTACACAGTGTGACATTCGGTCGTCGGCCGTGATCATTTTTAGACGTTGCACTGGCTGAAATCTGTTCAGTTATTGATAAAGTCTGTGAATCTTTCATGTGAAGGATGCGGGGGAGTCTCGTGAATGTCCGGACACCCACGCCTGCGAGTGCATGGACGGGGGCCTAGTCGCTGTCGTTCTCGTGACTGAGGGGTTATGGCCAAGCTGTCTCTGCGTGCTGTCCAGAAGCTCACCTGCAAGAAGCGTGATGCCTGGTGGACGGTGATCCTGGTCGACCCCGTGGCCACCCGCATGCTCATCGTCATGGCGCGGTTCAAATTCATCACGCCCAACCGCGTGACGTGGGCGGCGCTGTTCGTGGGGCTCGGCTCCGCAGGCTTCTTCCTCAAGGGCGACACCCGGTCCCTCGTCATCGGGGCGGCCCTCTACCACCTGAGCTTCATCCTCGACTGCATCGACGGCAAGCTCGCGAGGCTCAAGGGCAACGGCACCGTCTTCGGCGGCTGGCTCGATTACGTCTTCGACCGCATCCGCGTCCTGTTCTGCGCCCTCGCGCTGATGGGCGGTCAGTACCTGCGGCACGGTGACGAAAGGTTTCTGCTGGCCGCGCTGATGGTCGTCTTCCTCGACATGCTCCGGTACGTCGACGCCCTGCAGATCTACAAGATGCGCATGTCGATGCGGACGAAGATCGAGAAGGTCACCCGGGAACGCAAGGAGGCCGAACGCGCTGCCGCGGGTGCCGTCGAGGCCGAACCCGAGGCAGAGCAGCTCCGGTTCATGGAAGACCTGCTGCGCGACAATCCCGAGGCCGAGGCGGAGACGATCAAGGAGCAGGCGGGCTCCGGCCAGGTCGTCGACCTGCACGCCCAGTTCCGCCACCGCTTCCCCTGGTACCGCAGGGTGCGGCAGGCACTGCTGCGCAGCCGCATCAGGCCGCATCTCATCAGCGGCATCGAGTTCCAGATGTTCGTCTTCATCGTGGCGCCGCTGATCGGGCAGATCCTCTGGACCACGATGGTCTCCGCGATCCTCCTGGGGATCTTCGAGCTGATCATCATGTACAAGTTCTGGCTCTCCACGCGTGACTTCACGCAGGTGATGGCCGAACTGACCGAGGCGCCGTCCAACGCGGGCTCCATCGCTCCCCACCTCCACCGCGGCCGGCACCGCCGCGGGGTGCAGGGCGATCCGCTCGCCGACCCGGCGTTCCTGACTCCGCAGGCCGATGAGGATCCCGGCTTCCAGCCGTACCCGCAGCCCTACACGTCGTACGGCCGGCAGGACCCGTCGCCGATGGAGCAGACCCAGCCGCTGACGTACGAGCAGCCACCCGCGCACGGATACGACCGACCGGTCCAGGGGCAGCCGCTGTACGCCCCCTACACCGTGCCCCCGCAGCACGGACATCCGGGCGACCGGGAGACCATCGGATGAACCTCGAACAGGACACGCCGGACGTCTGGGTGACGGTCGTCATCCCCGCCTACAACGCGGCCACGACGATCGGCAAGGCTCTCCAGTCGGCGGTCAACCAGACGTACGAACTGGTCGAGGTGGTCATCGTCGACGACGCCTCGACCGACAACACACTCGACGTCGTGAGGAACTTCGCCGGGAACAACCAGCGCGTACGGGTGCTGCGCCGGCCCACGAACAGCGGCGGCGTCGGCGCGCCCCGCAACCTGGGCATCGCGCAGGCGGCCGGCCGCTACGTGATGTTCCTCGACGCCGACGACGAACTGCCGCCCCGCGCCTGCGAACTGCTGCTGGCCGGCGCGCTGGAGACCGGCAGCGACATCACCGCGGGCAAGGCGGTCCGGGTCAACCGGGCCACCGGCGAGAGCGAGGGATGGGCCCCGGAGGTGTACGCCATGGGGCGCACCGTGCCCAGCCTCGTGGAGTTCCCGCTGATGCTCACGGACCCCATCGCGGCGGCGAAACTGTACCGGGTGGACTTCCTCCGGGACGGCGGGGTCTGGTTCCCCGAGGGCGTGTTCTACGAGGACACGTATTTCTCCACCGTGGCGGGCTGCCTCGCCGAGGGCATCACCGTCATCACCGAGCCGGTGTACCGGTGGATATGGGAATCCGACGGCGGATCGATCACCGGCCGCACGGGCGAACTGCGCTCCATCAGGGACCGGGTCGCGGTGCACCGCGCCACGGACGCGTTCCTCATCGACCGCGGCCACTGGCAGCTCAAGGTACGCAAGGACTCGAAGTTCCTCGCGCACGACCTGCGCCTGTACATGCGGGCGCTCGCGGAGGGCGACCCGGAGTTCCAGCAGGGGTTCGCCGAGATCGCGAGCAACTACCTCTTCTCGATCAGCGAAGAGGCCTTCGAACTCTGCGACCCGGTCGACCGGGTCCGGGCCTATCTCGTCATGTACCAGGAGATCGAGGCCGCGCTGACCACGCTCGACTACATGCAGCGCAAGAGCGTGCTGTCGTCCTTCCTCGTGGAGGAGGACGGACGGGTGTACTGGTCGGGCGACCATCTGCACCTGCCCGACGCCCGGCGCATGCTCGACGTGACGGTGCTCGGCCTGTCGGCGGAGAAGCTGGCCCAGGAACCTCTCTTCGCCCAGCTCGACACGTGGTCCGTCGACGACGGGAAGCTCCGCTTCGAGGGCAGGCTGGTCAACCGCTTCGGGCGGATCGAGTCCGGTCACGACCTGAAGCTGACCCTGGCCGTGCGCAACAGGCACTCCAAGAAGGACGTCACGGTGCCGCTCGCCCGCACCGGGGTCGACGACCGGTTCGTCGATTTCGGCGGCACGGTCGATCTGCCGTCCGTGCTCGGCGACGCGTTCTCCGAGAGCACCGTCTGGAACGTGTCCGTCATCGTCGAGTGGAACCGCGCCAGGTCCCGGTCCCCGCTCAACGTGCGTGACGTCGAACTCTCCGGGCTGACCTTCGTGGCGAACGAGGAGGAGCTGGAGGGCTACCGCACCGTCAGCGGCAACCTCGCCCTGAGAGCGGCCACGGCCGGCCGCCGGACCTTCGAGTCCGCGCAGAACGACCCCGACGCGCCGTGGATGTGGTGGCGCGACCGGATCCATCCGCCGATCGCCACCCTTGACCACCCCTTCGAGATGGCCGTCGTCGTGCCCTGCTACAACGTCGCCAAGTACCTGGACGACTGCCTCGGCTCGATCGCGGCACAGGAGGGTTTCGCCGCCACCCAGGTCATCCTGGTCGACGACGGCGCCACCGACGCGACGCCGCAGATCCTCGACGACTTCGCGCGGTACTACGCCAATGTCACGGTCGTCCACCAGGTCAACGGGGGCCTCGGAAACGCGCGGAACAACGGCCTGGACCAGGTCACCGCGCCCTATGTCACCTTCCTCGACTCCGACGACATCCTCGGCGAGCGCGCCCTGTCCCACATGCTGCAGGCGGCGTGGCGGGACGGCTCCGAGGTCGTCGTCGGGGACCTGGTGAACTTCCCCGACCGGCCGTACGGCCCGTGGAAGCAGTACTTCGGCAAGGGCGACCGGCGCATCGACGACTTCGCCTCGGTACCCGATCTGATCTTCAGCGGATCCGCGTGCAACAAGGTGTTCAGCACGGACCTGTTGCGACGGCTGGGCGTGCGCTTCGGCGAGGGAGTCCACTTCGAGGACGCCTGGGTCACCCTGCCGTGCCTGCTGCGGGCGAAAGCGATCAGCCTGGTCGACGAGCCCGTGTACTACTACCGCGGACGCCCCGACGGCTCCTCCATCATGGACTCCCTCTGGAGCAAGCCGGCGAACTACCGGGACCACCTGCGGCTCAACCACTTCCTGCTGGACTACACCGCCGACGAACGGGCCGACATCCGGCAGATGTTCCACCGGTACGCGACCCGTACGTACAAGGGCTTCCTCTGCAACGCCCGTAACGTCATGGGCCGGGCGCAGCTCCAGGAGATGTTCCCGGACATCTGCCGCCACTACGCGCAGATCCCCGACGAGGTCATCCTCGAATACGCGACCAACCCCGCCCAGCAGCTCGACCACTACGCGGCGAAGAGCGGGAACTTCGAGCTCTTCTGCAGTCCGGAACCCGCTCTGGAGAATGCCGCTCTGGCGCTGGAGGTCGACGACGACGGGTTCTACCGCACCTTCGACGGAGGCGTTCAGAACACCCGGACCGCCCGCGTCAACGACCCCAACGTCGTGGTGGAATCGGTCCGTACCCGTGGCGACGTACTGGTCGTGGAGGGATGTCTGGCCTTCCCCGGCATGGACATCAACGGCCCGGTCGAGAACGTGCTGGAGTTCGTCTACCAGACGGCGCACGCCAAGATCGCGGTCCCGCTGCGCCAGGTCGCCCGCCGCGATCTGTGGAACTCCCGCAACGGGCGGGACCTGTACGCCGGCTGGTACGCGGAGATCCCGGTCGCGGATCTCGCGCGTGGCGGCTTCGGTGTCGGCGACTTCCGGCTCCGGGTGTATCGCGCGGACGGTTCGCGGCAGCGCAACGTCGTCATGAAGGCACGGCTTCCGCTGCACCGTCTCAAGGGGCCGGGCCGCATCGCCGGGCACCCCTACATGCTGACCATCGGAGGCCAGGAGGCGCTTCACTTCCGCCTCGTCGGCCGGAAGACCGGCGCGCGGGCGAAGCACGCCCTGTGGCGGATGGCCCGTGAAATACGCATTCTCAAGACCCGCAATCCGGGCTGGCGCATGCGGTTGGCGTACTGGCTCGTATACCCGTTTCTCAACTCCCGCGAAATCTGGCTCATCGGCGAGCGGTCGGACACGGCTCAGGACAACTCGTACCACTTCTTCAAGTGGATGCGTACTCACCGCAAGCGCCGCAAGGCGTACTACGTCATCGACGGAAACTCCCCCGATTACCGGAAGGTCGCCCGCTACGGCAGGGTGATCAAGCTCGGTTCGTTCAAGCACCGGATGTACCTGCTGCACGCGACCAAGCTCATCGGATCGTACGACTCCGAGTCGTATCTGCTGCCCGAGGGGTACCGCAAGGTGCTCTTCCTGCACCGGTTCGGCGAGCTGCTGAAGTACCAGCGTGTCTTCCTGCAGCACGGCATCATCTACAACGACGTGACCTCCGGCGTCGACCAGCGGATCACCAGTTACGACATGATCGTGACCACCGGGCGCCAGGAGCGCGAGTACCTCGCGCTGGAGGCGGGCTTCGGTGACCGCGCGGTGCTGGCGGGTCTGCCCCGATTCGACGCGTTGAGCCGCGAGCCGAGGAAGCGCCCGCGCATTCTGCTCATGCCGACGTGGCGGCAGTGGATCGTGACGGCTTCCTACAAGAAGTCAGCGGGCCCGGCGAAGACGGCGTTCACCCAGTCCGAGTACTTCCGGTTCTACCGCTCGCTGCTGTCCGACCGGCGGCTCGCCGCGGCCCTGGAAAAATTCGGTGTCGACCTGGAGTTCTTCCCGCACTACGAAATCCGTCCGTATCTGCACAACTTCCGGATCGATTCCGAGGCGATCGAGGTCGCAGACCCGAAGACACGTAATGTCCAGGAAGCCATGAAGGAATGCTCCCTCATGGTGACGGACTATTCCTCTGTTTTCTTCGACGTCGCCTATATGGGGATCCCGCTCGTCTACGTGCCCTTCGACGAGGAGGACTTCTACGGGAGGCACTACAAGCGGGGCTACTTCGATCTGACGGAGCACGGCTTCGGCCCGGTCTGCCGCAGCGTCGACCAGGCGGTCGACGAGATCATCGCCGCCATGACCAGGAGCTTCACGGTCGAGAGCCCCTACAGGGAGCGTGCCGAGCACTTCTTCGCACACCGTGGCGACGGCAACTGCGCACGCGTCTACGCGGCGATCGACGCGCTGGGGACGGCGAGCGCCGCCGACCTCGGCCCTGCGGAACCCGTCGCCGCTCTGCCGCTCCCGCGCGCACGCCAGGACCACGAGGGGTTGCGGAGCCTGGCCGGATCCGACGGCACGGCCATGCACGAAATGAGCCACGGCACGAACGACGGTGGGTGGGACCGTGCAGTCTGACTGGAACCCCGAAGCGCAGAGGCAGCCCTGCCGGATCTTCCTCGCGGGTGACTCGGCCGCAGTGACCCGGGAGGCGAGCAAAGCGCCCATGGCGGGCTGGGGCCAGGTGCTCCATTTCTTCTTCACCTCCGACGTGGAAGTGGTCAACTGCGCGCGGGCCGGGGCCAGCGCCCGGACATTCAGCGAACGGGGCCGGCTCGACTGGATCCTGCAGAACATCCGTCCCGGCGACTATCTGCTCACCTCGTTCGGCATCAATGACGCGAAACCCGAGGAGTGGCTCGGTACGGAGGCGTACGGCGATTTCCCGCAGCACCTGAGGAAGTTCGTCGACGGGGCGCGCGCACGCAACGCCCACCCGGTACTGGTCAGCCCGCCCGAACGGGACACCCACGATGTGCACGGCAACATGCCGCGGAGTATCACGGAGTATCCGATGGCGATGCGCGACCTCGCGGTCGAGTGCAGCGTCCCGTACATCAATCTCTACGACCAGAGCCACGGCTGGTGGGAGGAGCTCGGACCGCACGGCGTGCGCCCCTTCTTCATCCATCTCGAACCGCAGGAACACCCGAACTACCCGGAGGGCTTCCACGACCCCGGTCACATGACGCCGGAAGGGGCCATCGCGTGCGCGCGTTACGTCGCCTACGCGCTGGTGGAGCAGCGGATCATTCCGCCGCACTGGGCCGTCAACCTCGACCGCCGGGACTTTCCTCCGGAGTGGGTGACCTGGCTCGACGAGGAGACACATGCCGAGCTGACCAAGACGCGCACGCTGGGCTCGAACTGAGAGTCGGAGGATCATGAGTACCTTCACCCTGGCCAGAATGCGCAGTGTCCAGCAGGACGATCCCTCGATCGTCGCCCATATGGAGCTGCGGTCCCCGACGGACCCGCGCCTGCCCGTCCGACCGGGGCAGCAGATCGACTTCGAATGGCTCCTGGCCCCGGAGGGCAAGGGAACCCGCTATTACGGGTACCTCATGGCCGACTCGTTCACGTCTTTCGCCACCATGGAGAACATGGCCGGTCTGAGCCTGCTGCCCTCGGGGGACCGGTACGCGACATCGACGGGTCCGGACGCCGAGCGGGTCGCCAGGTTCTCGCTCCGCGTGAACCGGCACGTCGCACCCGACGCCTTCCTCGTCCCCGTCCTGCGCGCGGGCATCATCGCCGACGGCGGAAAGGGGCTCACCTCCACCACGTTCTCCTTGCAGAACCACGGCTACCGGATCGCCGCGCTGCCGCCGCAGGGCCGGAGCATGACGGTGGTGCCCGGCCAACGCGCCGTGCTGACCGACCTCACCGCCGGGACGGGCGAGGACGTACGGCTGGTCGGTGTCGGCCCGGCCCGGCACGGGGTGACGAGCGTCGAGGTGGACGGAGCGGTGACCTACCAGCCGTTCTCCGGTCACCTGGGCTACGACTGGTTCGACTACGTGCTCGACGCCGGCGGCGGTCACCTGGTGTCCGGCCGGGTGACGGTGCACGTCGGCGACCTCGGTGCGACCCCCGGCCTGCTCGGAGGACGGTGAGCCGGCGCGGAGGCCCCCTGGCCCGGTGGTGCGCGGGCCTGCTGGCCGCGGTCACGACCGCCTCGGCGTGCACCGGGCACGCACCTTCCCCGCGCGACGACGCCCCCAGCGCGTCGCGCTCGGCCACGACGTGTGGATCCGCCCTGCCGTGCGGGGTGGAGGCGGAGCGGATCACGCGCCGGCTGACGGGCGGCAAAAAGGTCTCGATCAGTGCCCTGACCGTGCGGCCGTCCGCACGCGTCACGGTGCGCCCCGTCATCGGCGAGCACCTCGCGACCACCGAGACCGTCGGCCGGATGGCGCAGCGGGCCCGAGCCGTCGCCGCGGTGAACGGCTCCTTCTTCGACATCGCAGGGTCCTCCGCGTTCAGCGGCTATCCGGGAGACCCGCTGGGCATCCTCGTCATCGACGGCGCGCTGCTCAGCGAGGCGGCGAACGGGCGCACCGCACTGGTCCTCCCGGGACCGGGTGTCCCGGCCCGCATCGACGAGGTGCGCTCCGACCTGCGGCTGTCCGTACCGGACGGAGCGTCACGCGAACTGGACGGGGTCGACCGCGTGCCGGGCAGGATCGTCGGCTGCGGAGGCGTGGGAGGTGACCGGTCGGCCGCCACGGGGCTGCCGGAGCAGCGGCCCCGGCACAACCGGCTCTGCCTGGACGACAGTGAGATCATCGCTTTCACGCCGGACTGGGGCGTGCACTCCCCGCCCGGTGCGCCGGGCAGCACGGAGGCGGTGCTCGACGGCGACGGACGGGTGACACGGCTCCGCAGCCCCGCGGGCGGAGAGATTCCCCGGACCGGCTCGACCCTTGTCGGAGTGGGGGAGGGCGCCGACTGGCTGCGGCGGCACGCGCGGCAGGGGCAGCGGGTCGCACGACGGACGAGCGTGACCGACGCGGCCGGGCGGGACATCCTCGCACCGGGCGTGTCCGTGCTGGGAGCGGGGCCCGCACTCCTGCGCCGCGGAGAGGTGTGGATCAACGCCGCGGCCAACGGGTTCACCGCGGACACCTCCACCGAACGCCTGCCCCGGACGGTGGCCGGGATCAAGAAGGACGGTTCCCTCCTGCTCGTCGTTTTCGACGGCCGTACGTCCACGAGCGCCGGAGTCACGCTCCGGGAAGCAGCACTGATCCTGCGCGACCTGGGCGCGGTGGACGCGATGAACCTCGACGGCGGGGGTTCGAGCACGATGGTGGTACGCGACCGGGTGTACAACAGCCCTTCGGACCGGGGCCCGACCGGTGACCGGCGCCGACGGGCGGTCTCCGACGCCCTCGCCGTCATCCCCCGACCGGGTCGCTGAGCGCCGTACGACACGACTCCCCGACCGGGTTGCTGAGCGCCGTACGACACGACTCCCCGACCGGGTTGCTGAGCGCCGTACGGACACGACTCCCCGACCGGGTTGCTGAGCGCCGTACGGACACGACGAGCGGGCCGTACGGAGAGTTCTCCGTACGGCCCGCTCGTCGTTCTCGACCGGGTGTTACGCGGGAACGCTCGCCACGCCCTGTGCCAGGAACTTCTTGCCGTTGACCCGCTCCGATACGCCCTCACGGTCCAGGTACGGCGTGATGCCGCCCAGGTGGAAGGGCCAGCCCGCACCGGTGATCAGGCAGAGGTCGATGTCCTGGGCCTCGGCGACGACGCCCTCGTCCAGCATCAGACCGATCTCCTGCGCGACCGCGTCCAGGACACGGTCGCGGACCTGCTCCGCGGACAGGACGACATCGCCCTGCTTGAGGAGCGCGGCGACCTCCGGGTCCAGCTCGGGCTTGCCGGAATCGTAGACGTAGAAGCCGCGCTTGCCGGCCTTCACGACCGCCGCGAGGTTCTCGGAGACGGTGAACCGGTCCGGGAAGGCACGGTTCAGGGTCTCGGAGACGTGCAGGCCGATGGCCGGGCCGACCAGCTCCAGCAGCACCAGCGGGGACATCGGCAGACCGAGCGGCTCGATGGCCTTCTCGGCGACGTCGACCGGGGTGCCCTCGTCGATGACGTTCTGGATCTCGCCCATGAAGCGGGTGAGGATGCGGTTGACGACGAACGCCGGGGCGTCCTTCACCAGCACCGCGGTCTTCTTCAGCTTCCGCGCCACACCGAACGCCGTGGCCAGCGAGGCGTCGTCGGTCCGCTCACCGCGGACGATCTCCAGCAGCGGGAGGATCGCGACCGGGTTGAAGAAGTGGAAGCCGACGACCCGCTCGGGGTGCTGGAGCTTCGACGCCATCTCGGTGACCGAGAGCGACGAGGTGTTGGTGGCGAGGATCGCGTGCGCCGGAGCGACCGCCTCGACCTCCGCGAACACCTGCTGCTTGACGCCGATCTCCTCGAAGACGGCCTCGATGATGAAGTCGGCGTCAAAGAAGCCTTCCGCCTTGTCCAGCACACCGGAGACCAGGGCCTTCAGGCGGTTGGCCTTGTCCTGGTTGATCCGGCCCTTGCCGAGCAGCTTCTCGATCTCGGCGTGGACGTAGCCCACACCCTTGTCGACGCGCTCCTGGTCGATGTCGGTCAGCACGACCGGCACCTCCAGACGGCGCAGGAACAGCAGTGCCAGCTGCGAGGCCATCAGACCGGCACCGACGACGCCGACCTTGGTGACCGGGCGGGCCAGGGACTTGTCCGGAGCGCCGGCCGGGCGCTTGGCGCGCTTCTGGACCAGGTTGAAGGAGTAGATCCCGGAGCGCAGTTCACCGCCCATGATCAGGTCGGCGAGGGCCTGGTCCTCGGCGTCGAAACCGGCGGCCAGGTCGCCGTCCTTCGCCGCGGCGATGATCTCCAGCGCGCGGTACGCGGCCGGCGCGGCGCCGTGCACCTTGGCATCCGCGATGGCCCTGCCGCGGGCGACCGCCTGGTCCCAGGCGTCACCGCGGTCGACCTCGGGACGCTCCACCACGACCGTGCCGTTCAGCACGTCCGCGGTCCAGATCAGCGACTGCTCCAGGAAGTCCGCACCCTCGAAGAGAGCGTCGGCGATCCCGAGCTCGAAGACCTGCTTGCCCTTCAGCTGACGGTTCTGGTTCAGCGAGTTCTCGATGATCACCGAGACCGCGCGGTCGGCGCCGATCAGGTTCGGCAGCAGCGCGCAGCCGCCCCAGCCGGGGACCAGACCGAGGAAGACCTCGGGCAGCGAGAACGCGGGCAGCGCCTTGGAGACGGTGCGGTACGAGCAGTGCAGACCGACCTCGACACCGCCGCCCATCGCCGCGCCGTTGTAGTACGCGAACGTTGGGACCGCGAGGCCGGAGAGACGGCGGAAGACGTCGTGGCCGCCCTTGCCGATGGCCAGCGCGTCGCCGTGGTTCTTCAGCAGTTCGACGCCCTTGAGGTCGGCGCCGACCGCGAAGATGAACGGCTTGCCGGTGATGCCGATGCCGGTGATCGCACCTTCGGCGGCCTCCTTCTCGACCTGGTCGACGGCGGCGTTCAGATGCGCCAGCGACTGGGGTCCGAAGGTGGTCGGCTTGGTGTGGTCCAGGCCGTTGTCCAGCGTGATGAGGGCGAAGCGGCCCGCACCTGCCGGAAGGTTCAGGTGGCGTACGTGCGCCTGGGTGACGACCTCGCCGGGGAACAGTTCGGCCGCACCCTTCAGAAGCTCGGTGGTGGAGCTCATGCCTTGTCTCCGTCTGCCGTGTCGAAGTGCGGGTTCTCCCAGACGACCGTCGCGCCCATGCCGAAGCCGACGCACATGGTGGTCACGCCGTACCGGACCTCCGGCTGCTCCTCGAACTGGCGGGCCAGCTGCGTCATCAGACGCACACCGGAGGAGGCCAGCGGGTGCCCGTAGGCGATGGCGCCGCCGTACTGGTTGACGCGCGGGTCGTCGTCGGCGATGCCGTAGTGGTCGAGGAAGGCGATCACCTGTACCGCGAACGCCTCGTTGATCTCGAACAGACCGATGTCGTCGATGGTCAGCCCGGCCTTGGCGAGGGCCTTCTCGGTCGCCGGGATCGGGCCGTACCCCATGACCTCCGGCTCGACTCCGGCGAAGGCGTACGACACCAGGCGCATCCTGACCGGGAGGCCGAGCTCGCGGGCGACGTCCTCGGCGGCCAGCAGCGAGGCGGTGGCGCCGTCGTTGAGCCCCGCGGCGTTACCGGCGGTGACGCGACCATGGGCGCGGAACGGGGTCTTCAGGCCGGCCAGGGACTCCAGCGTGGTGCCCGGACGCATCGGCTCGTCGGCGGTGACCAGGCCCCAGCCCGTCTCACCGGCCTCCGCGTTGGTGCGGCGCACCGAGATCGGCACCAGGTCCTGCTGGATCTTGCCGTTGGCGTACGCCTTGGCGGCCTTCTCCTGCGAACGGACCGCGTACTCGTCCGCACGGGCCTTGGTGATCTGCGGGTACCTGTCGTGCAGGTTCTCCGCGGTCATGCCCATGAACAGGGCGGACTCGTCGACCAGCTTCTCCGACACGAAGCGCGGGTTCGGATCCACGCCCTCGCCCATCGGGTGGCGGCCCATGTGCTCGACACCACCGGCGACGACGACGTCGTACGCGCCGAAGGCGATGGAGCCGGCCGTCGTGGTGACGGCGGTCAGTGCGCCCGCACACATGCGGTCGATGGAGTAACCGGGGACGGACTGCGGCAGACCGGCCAGGATCCCGGCGGTGCGGCCCAGCGTCAGACCCTGGTCACCGATCTGGGTGGTCGCCGCGATGGCGACCTCGTCGATCCGCGCGGGATCCAGGTCCGGGTTGCGGCGCAGCAGCTCCCGGATGGCCTTCACGACGAGATCGTCGGCGCGGGTCTCGTGGTAGATGCCCTTCGGGCCCGCTTTGCCGAACGGGGTACGGACGCCGTCGACGAAGACGACGTCCCGGATGGTACGAGGCACGGTGGCTCTCCTCCAGGGTGCGGGATGGCACTGCTGCGGGGCACGCCGTGCAGGCGCGCCGCTCCCCTCATGCTACTTGCGGGTAACCAGACTGCCCACCCCTTGTGTCCGGAGCGGCGAAGGTCACATGCGGGCGTGACGGCCACACGTGCTGTTCTGTCCTGCGACGAGCCGGGGACCGGAGCCCGGGGCCGTCCTGCCGGAACCGGATGCCGTGGACATGTGCGCCGGACGGCGGGGTGCGCCGGAGGCGCCGCTCACCGGGCGGGGCGATGAGAACGGCCCGTCCGGCGATCGAGGACAAAGAGCGGCCCGGTCCCCGCAATCTGGCGCGATGACGCCCCTCGGCAGAGCGTTCTCAGCGGCCACCCGGCAGGCTCTCAGGCCGCCGACGCCAGTGCGCGGACCAGGAGCGGGGCCACCTGCTCGATCTGCCAGCGCCGCGCCCCGTACGCGATGAGCGCGGACTCGATCGAGTCCGCGGTCGTGTTCTTCGGCGGCTCCCAGCAGACCCGGCGCACCGTGTCCGGAGTGATCAGGTTCTCCTGCGGCATGTGCAGCCGCTCGGCGAGCTCCGACACCGCGGCGCGGGCGGCCGACAACCGGGCCGCCGCCGCCGGGTCCTTGTCCGCCCAGGCGCGGGGCGGCGGCGGACCGGCGACGGCCTGGCCGGGCTGCGGGAGTTCGGCGTCCGGCAGCGCCTTGGCCCGGTCGACGGCCGCCTGCCACTGCTCCAGCTGGCGCCGCCCCATGCGGTGACCGAAGCCGGGCAGCGCGGTGAGCGCATGGGTGTTCGGCGGGAGTGCGAGTGCCGCCTCGACGATCGCGGCGTCGCTCAGCACCTTGCCGGGGGAGACGTCCCGGCGTCGGGCGACCTGGTCACGGGCGCTCCACAGCTCCCGTACCACCGCCATCTGACGGCGGCGGCGGACCTTGTGCATGCCGGAGGTGCGGCGCCAGGGGTCCTTGCGCGGAGGAGCCGGCGGCGCCGAGGCGATCGCGTCGAACTCCTCGCGCGCCCACTCCAGCTTCCCCTGCCGGTCGAGCTCGTCCTCCAGGGCGTTGCGCAGATCGATCAGCAGCTCGACGTCGAGCGCCGCGTAGCGCAGCCAGGGGTCGGGCAGCGGACGGGTGGACCAGTCGACGGCGGAGTGGCCCTTCTCCAGTGAGTACCCGAGCACGCTCTCGACCATGGCGCCGAGGCCGACCCTCGGGAAGCCGGCCAGCCGTCCGGCCAGCTCGGTGTCGAAGAGCCCGGTGGGAGTCATCCCTATCTCGCGCAGGCAGGGCAGATCCTGGGTGGCGGCGTGCAGGATCCACTCACTGCCGCTCAGGGCGTCGCCCAGTCCCGACAGATCGGGGCAGCCGACGGGGTCGATGAGGGCGCTGCCCGCGCCGTCGCGCCGCAGCTGCACGAGGTAGGCGCGCTGGCCGTAGCGGTAGCCGGAAGCCCGCTCGGCGTCGACGGCCACCGGGCCGGAGCCCGCGGCGAAGGCGGCGATCACCTGGGCGAGGGCGTCGTCGGATGCCACCACCGGGGGAATGCCCTCGCGAGGTTCGAGCAAGGGGATCGGCGCCGGGGCGACGTCGTCCGGGGGAGCGCCCCCGGTGGTTCGCAGTGATGTGTCTGCTGCGGTCTCTTGGGCGTCGGTCACGTGTCAAGGGTATCGGTGTATACGCGGCGCCCGCCGACGGAACGTTCCGTCGGCGGGCGCCGATGTATGTAAACCAGCCGGTCCGCGGAGCTGTACGGACCCGCCGATGAGAGGGGATCAGTGGATGATGCCCGTTCGCAGGGCGACGGCGACCATGCCTGCGCGGTCTCCGGTGCCGAGTTTGCGGGCGATGCGGGCGAGGTGGCTCTTGACGGTCAGGGCGGACAGGCCCATGGAGACGCCGATGGCCTTGTTGGACTGGCCTTCGGCGACCAGCCGGAGGACCTCGACCTCGCGGCCGGACAGTTCGCGGTAGCCGCCCGGGTGGCTCGGGGTGCCGGGGGGCCGGCGGTGCATACGGGCGGCGTTGGCGCCGATGGGGGCGGCGCCGGGACGGGTGGGGTGGCCGATATTGGTTCGGGTGCCGGTGACGACGTAACCCTTCACACCGCCCGCGAGGGCGTTGCGCACGGCGCCGATGTCATCGGCGGCGGAGAGGGCGAGGCCGTTCGGCCAGCCGGCGGCTCGGGTTTCGGACAACAGGGTCAGCCCGGAACCGTCGGGCAGATGGACGTCGGCTACGCAGATGTCGCGCGGATTGCCGACGCGGGGGCGGGCCTCCGCGATGGACGACGCCTCGATGACGTCACGTACTCCGAGTGCCCACAGATGGCGGGTGACGGTGGAACGGACGCGCGGGTCGGCCACGACGACCATGGCCGTCGGCTTGTTCGGGCGGTAGGCGACCAGGCTTGCGGGCTGCTCTAGGAGAACGGACACCAGGCCTCCTGGGGAGTGGCGGGACGGGCCGGCTCGGGGATGAAGCCGGGGCGAACCGTGCTTGAAGGGTCATTGACCTCTTCGGCAGCAGACCCGTCCTCCTTTAGAGGAAGATCACTATTTGGTGAGTAACAATTCGGGCAAATCGGACATGCGATCGATTGTACGAAAAAAATGCCGGTAATTCTGCGACAACTATGACGCAGCGTTACCGGCAAGGGGAGGGCTTCAGATGGATTCAGGACAGATTCAGGAAATCTCAGGGGCCGTGCGGGCCGCGCCGCTGGGGGAGCGTCACCACTCCGGCGTCGGCGGGTCCGGACGGCGGCAGGCCGGCGATCTGACAGAGCAGATCGCCCCACGCCATCAGATGCGCCGCCGCGTCCGGCACACCGCCACGGCCCTCGCGCGGCGTCCACGACGCCCGGATCTCGATCTGCGTGGCCGGACGTCTCGTGGCCAGCGCGCCGAAGTAGTGCGACCCGGCCCGGGTCACCGTGCCGCCCGCCTCCCCGTACGACAGCCCGCGCGCCTCCAGCGCACCGGTCAGCCAGGACCAGCACACCTCCGGCAGCAACGGATCGGAGGCCATCTCCGGCTCCAGCTCGGCCCGCACCAGCGTCACCAGGCGGAAGGTGCCGTGCCACGCCTCGTGCCCGGCCGGATCGTGGAGCAGCACGAGGCGGCCGTCGGCGAGATCGTTCTCGCCGTCGACGGCCGCGGCCTCCAGGGCGTAGGCGTACGGAGCGAGCCGCTTCGGCGGTCGCGTCGGCTCCACGTCGAGCTCCGGGCGCAGCCGGGCCGAGCGCAACGCGTCGACCGCCGACCGGAACGCGGGCGGGACGGAACCACCCTCCGCGCTGTCCTTGCTGTCAGCGCCATCGGATTGATCGGAGAACTGTCCCTGAGCCGGAGCCATGCGGGGAAGAGTAGGCGGAACCGGAGCCGCGCGCAGGGAGGGACACCCGGCCGGGACGGGCTGCTTACGGCTTCGTGCGAAGATTTCTGGTGTGAGTGCCAACGATCGCCCCATGGGCCAGCAGACAAAGACCTCCGCCACCCATGAGTCGGCGTTCCTGAAGGCGTGCCGGCGCGAGCCCGTGCCGCACACACCGGTCTGGTTCATGCGCCAGGCGGGACGTTCGCTGCCGGAGTACCTGAAGGCCCGCGAAGGCATCCCGATGCTCGACTCCTGCATGATGCCGGAGCTGGTCGCGGAGATCACGATGCAGCCCGTCCGCCGGCACAAGGTCGACGCCGCGGTCTACTTCAGCGACATCGTCGTGCCGCTGAAGGCCATCGGGATCGATCTCGACATCAAGCCCGGCGTCGGCCCGGTCATCGCCGACCCGATCCGCAGCCGCGCCGATCTCGCCCGCCTGCGCGACCTCACGCCCGAGGACGTCGGCTACGTCACCGAGGCCATCGGGCTGCTCACCGCCGAACTGGGCGCCACCCCCCTCATCGGCTTCGCGGGAGCGCCGTTCACCCTCGCGAGCTACCTCGTGGAGGGCGGCCCGTCCCGCAACCACGAGCACACCAAGGCCCTGATGTACGGCGACCCGGAGCTCTGGGCGGATCTGCTCGACCGGCTCGCCGAGATCACCGGCGCCTTCCTCAAGGTGCAGATCGAGGCCGGCGCCTCCGCCGTCCAGCTCTTCGACTCCTGGGTGGGCGCGCTGTCCCCCGCCGACTACCGCCGCTCGGTGCTGCCCGCCTCGGCGAAGGTCTTCGACGCGGTCGCAGCGTACGAGATCCCGCGCATCCACTTCGGCGTCGGCACCGGCGAACTCCTCGGCCTGATGGGCGAGGCGGGCGCGGACGTCGTCGGCGTCGACTGGCGCGTATCCCTGGACGAGGCCGCGCGCCGCGTCGGCCCAGGCAAGGCACTCCAGGGCAATCTCGACCCCGCGGTGCTGTTCGCGCCGACGGCGGCGGTGGAGGAGAAGGCCCAGGAGGTGCTGGACGCGGCAGCGGGGCTGGAGGGCCATGTCTTCAACCTGGGCCACGGCGTGATGCCGTCGATGGACCCGGACGCGCTGACCCGCCTAGTGGAGTACGTCCACGAACGGACCGCGCGCTGAGCGGCGAAGGGCACCGGGCACCAGGCTCTCAGGCGGTGCCCGCCCGGCGCAGGGCCGTCACGGCCTTGCGGGCCGCCACCAGGACCGGATCCCAGACCGGCGAGAACGGCGGGGCGTAGCCGAGGTCCAGGGCGGTCATCTGATCCACTGTCATCCCCGCCGTCAGCGCCACCGCCGCGATGTCCACGCGCTTCGCCGCCCCTTCCCGGCCCACGATCTGCACCCCGAGGAGCCGCCCCGTGCGGTACTCCGCGAGCATCTTCACCGTCATGGGCCGTGCCCCCGGGTAGTAGCCCGCCCGGCCCGTCGACTCGATCGTGGCCGTGACGAACCGCAGGCCCACCGCGCGGGCGTCCTTCTCGCGCAGCCCGGTGCGGGCGATCTCCAGATCGCACACCTTGCTCACCGCCGTGCCCACCACCCCCGGGAACGTCCCGTAGCCGCCGGCGACGTTGGCCCCGATGATCTGACCGTGCTTGTTGGCATGGGTGCCCAGCGCGATGTGGCGCGTACGGCCCGCCACCAGGTCGAGGACCTCGACGGAGTCGCCGCCCGCCCAGATGTTGCCGTGTCCGACGACCCGCATCGACAGATCGGTGAGCAGCCCGCCGTGCGGCCCCAGCGGCAGGCCGACGGCGCGCGCCAGGGCCGTCTCCGGCTCGACACCGATACCGAGTACCACCACGTCCGCCGGGTAGGAGGTGTCGCCCGCGGCGACCGCGGACACCCGGCCGTCCGAGCCGGTGCGGATCGCGGTGACCTCGGTCCGGTTGACCGTGGTGATGCCCAGCCCGTCCATCGCCTCGTGAACCAGCCGCCCCATGTCGGGGTCGAGCGTCGCCATCGGCTGTTCCCCGCGATTGAGCACCGTCACCTCGAAGCCGCGCTTCAGCATCGCCTCCGCCATCTCGACCCCGATGTAGCCCGCCCCGACGACGACCGCCCGCCCGGGCCCCGGCAGGGTCCGGTCCAGCGAGTCCAGGAGTGCCTGACCGTCGTCCAGCGTCTGCACTCCGTGCACCCCGGGCGCGTCCATGCCAGGCAGCTCCGGACGCACCGGCCGGGCCCCGGTCGCGATCACCAGCTTGTCGAAATCCGTCCAGTACGTCTCACCGGAGTCCCGGTCCCGGGCCCGCACCCGCTGCCCCGCCACATCGATCTCCGTGACCTCGGTGCGCAGCCGCACGTCCATGCCGCGGCTCCGGTGCTCCTCGGGCGTACGGGCGATGAGGTCGTCGAGCTCCGTGACATCGCCGCCGACCCAGTACGGGATGCCGCAGGCGGAGTACGAGGTGAAATGGCCCCGCTCGAAGGCGACGATGCTCAGCTCGTCGGGGCCCTTGAGCCTGCGGGCCTGTGACGCGGCGGACATGCCCGCCGCGTCACCACCGATGACCACCAGTCGCTCCGCCGCCATGCCTGGTCCCTCCGACGTCGAGTCCGAAGGGACCACGCTACGACGCCGGGGTCGTGGACGAGGGCTCCGACGGCTCGGGCGTCCGCGGCGCGCGGCGTCCGGGCAGCCGGTTCCGCAGCAGCCGCCACAGCAGCAGGAGCACGGCGGCCGCGGCCAGGAACGGGGCCGCGGCGCCCACCGCCATGGCCAGCCAGCGCAGCATCGTGACGAACGCGTGCCAGCCGCCACCCACCGCGTCCACGAACCCCGGGTCGTCGTCGCCGTCCTTCACCACCGTCTCCGGCTCGGAGAGGTCGAGCGTGATCGTGGCGAGCGTGGTGCGGTCCTTCAGCGAGTCCTGCTGGGCGAGCAGCGACTCCAACGCGGCCTGACGGCTGCTCAGTTCGCCTTCCAGCGCGACCACGTCGGTGAGCTTGTCGGCCCGGTCCATGAGCTTGCGCACCCGTGTCACGCTCGCCCGCTGGGTGGCGATCCGGCTCTCCACGTCGACCACCTGGTCGGTGACGTCCTTCGCGGACGACGTGCGCGACAACAGCTTCCCGGCGCCCGCGAGCTCCCGCAGCGCCGCGTCGTACTCACCCTGCGGAACGCGCAGCACGAGATGCGACACCTCGTGCGTGTCGTCGACCCGCTCGGTCTCCTCACCGGCCACCAGACCGCCCGAACTCTCCGCGACCGAACGCGCGGCGGCGACGGCCTTCGGCACGCTCTTCACCTCCACGGAGAGCGTCGCGGTGCGGATGACATGAGTACCGGAGGGCACCGCGTCGGCCTTCTTCGACGACGCCGACGAACCGTCGGCACCCTGCGCCGACTTCTCGGCCGCGGAGCCGGCCGCGCCCCGCGCGGCCGGGGCAGCCGCCTTCTGGTCGCTCCGGTCACTCATGTCGCTCGCACCGCCGCAGGCGGTCAGCGTGAGCAGGCCGGTCAGGAGACCGGCGGCAAGGATCGTGCGCGAACGGCCGGCGGTAAGGACCGTGCGTGAACGGCCTGCGGTAAGGACCGTGCGTGAACGGCCTGCGGCAAGGATCGTGCGCGAACGACGGACGGATGAACGGTCGGGATACCGCTCTGTCTGCATAACTGTTCCCCCCGGACGGGTGGTTGATGGTGCCGGTTCGACGTGCCCGGCCAGGGTGCGGGTTGCCGGATCCGGGTTTCGAAGCGGTCACGTTCGGGACTCGGAAGAGGTTTGAGAGAGTGGGGGCATGCAGCGTTCAACAAACCGCGCGGACACAGGCACGGGGCATGTCGTCGTCATCGGCGGTGGCATCGCCGGTCTCGCCGCCGCCCACCGGCTCCTCGGGGCGGGGTTGCGGGTCACCCTCCTGGAGGCCACCGACCGGCTCGGTGGCAAGCTCATGACCGGTGAGATCGCGGGCACCCGCGTCGACCTGGGCGCCGAGTCGATGCTGGCCAGGCGCCCGGAAGCGGTCGACCTGGCCCGCGCGGTCGGGCTCGGTGACCGCCTCCAGCCGCCCGCCACCGCCACCGCCTCGGTCTGGACGCGCGACGCCCTGCGGCCCATGCCCAAGGGCCATGTCATGGGCGTACCGGGCGACCCGGCGGCGCTCAGCGGACTTCTCTCCCCCCAGGGCCTCGCGCGCATCGCGCAGGAGCGCGACCTCGTCCCGACCGCCGTCGGCGACGACGTCGCGGTCGGTGCGTACGTAGCCGACCGGCTGGGCCGCGAGGTCGTCGACCGGCTCGTGGAACCGCTGCTCGGCGGCGTGTACGCGGGCGACGCCTACCGGATCTCGATGCGCGCCGCAGTGCCGCAGCTCTTCGAGGTGGCGCGCGAGGGAGGCTCGCTGCTCGACGGGGTGCGCCGCATCCAGGAGCGGGCCGCGGCCCGGCAGCAGACCGGACCGGTCTTCCAGGGCATCGACGGCGGCATCGGCACCCTGCCGCACGCGGTGGCCGACGCCGTGCGCGCGGCCGGCGGGGAGATCCTCACCGCCACCCCCGTCCTCGGCCTCACCCGTGGCGCCGACGGCTGGGACGTCCGCACGGACGCCCGGGTGATCACCGCCGACGGCATCGTGCTGGCCGCCCCCGCCTGGTCCGCCTCCACGCTGCTCGCCGCCGAGTCCCCGGCCGCCTCCGCCGAACTCGCCGGGGTCGAGTACGCGTCGATGGCGCTCGTCACCATGGCGTTCCGCCGCTCCGATGTGGCCGCCACCGGCGCGCTGGACGGCCGCTCCGGCTTCCTCGTGCCACCGGTCGACGGCCGCACGATCAAGGCGTCCACCTTCTCCACCCACAAGTGGAACTGGGTCGCCGACGCGGCCCCCGACCTGTTCGTCCTGCGCACCTCCGTCGGCCGCTACGGCGAGGAGGACCACCTGCACCGCGAGGACGACGAGCTCGTCGGCGTATCGCTGCGCGACCTCGCCGAGGCGACCGGACTCGCGGCGAAACCCGTGGACACCGAGGTCACCCGGTGGATCGGCGGACTGCCCCAGTACCCCGTGGGCCACCTCTCCCGGGTCGCCCGAATCCGGGACGAGATCGCCAAGCTGCCCGCCCTGAGGGTCTGCGGAGCGGTCTACGACGGCGTCGGCATCCCGGCGTGCGTCGCGAGTGCCCACCGGGCGGCGGACGAGATCGCCGCCGGCCTCACCGGCGGGGCGAGGGAAGAGATCATCGCCACGCCGACCCCGGTTCAGGGCACAGGGAGCGAGGCGGGACAATAGCCGTATGAGTGCGCCTGAGAAGATCCCGAACGCCGGCAAGAAGGCCAAGGACCTCAACGAGGTCATCCGCTACACGCTGTGGTCCGTCTTCAAGCTGCGTGATGTCCTGCCCGTGGACCGTGCGGGCTTCGCCGACGAGGTCCAGGAGCTGTTCGACCAGCTCGCGGCGAAGGACATCACCGTCCGCGGCACCTACGACGTCTCCGGCCTGCGGGCCGACGCCGACGTCATGATCTGGTGGCACGCCGAGACCGCGGACGAGCTCCAGGAGGCGTACAACCTCTTCCGGCGCACCAAGCTGGGCCGGGCGCTGGAGCCGGTCTGGTCGAACATGGCGCTGCACCGCCCCGCCGAGTTCAACAAGGCGCACATCCCGGCGTTCCTGGCCGACGAGACGCCGCGCAATTACGTCAGCGTCTATCCGTTCGTGCGCTCCTACGACTGGTACCTGCTGCCGGACGAGGACCGTCGCCGCATGCTCGCGGACCACGGCAAGATGGCGCGCGGCTACCCCGATGTCCGGGCCAACACCGTCGCCTCCTTCTCGCTCGGCGACTACGAGTGGGTCCTCGCCTTCGAGGCCGACGAGCTGTACCGCATCGTCGACCTGATGCGCCACCTGCGGGCCTCCGAGGCGCGGATGCACGTCCGCGAGGAGGTTCCGTTCTTCACGGGGCGCAGGAAGTCGGTCGCAGACCTGGTGGCCGGGCTCGCGTAGCGAGCGGGCTTCGACCACCCCGACCCGGAAGATCAGAAGACGGGCACCGACGCTGTGCGCCGCCCGTCGTTCCAGCGACACCGGGTTTGGCTTCGGGTTCGCCGCAGGTTCCGACCTGCGGCGACCCCGAATCCCACGGAGAGGCACGCGGAGCGTGGTTCCCGTCCGACGCTGCTGTCCCCGCCCGCGGTGCGTGGTTCCTGTCTGACGGTGTCCCCGCCCGCGGTGCCGTCGAAGGTGTCGAGCCGGTACGGGACAGCCTTCTCTTCGACCGCGACGGTCTGCGCGGCGTGGCGCGGCGCGCTCGACAGCACCGGTGCCCTTCCCGGTACTAGAGGCTCAGCACGACGGCGGCGCCGATGCCGCCGAGGCCCAGCGCGAAGGCGGCTTCACGCCAACCGCCCTTCCCCCAGCGGAAGGGGCGGTCGAGGGCGAGCCGCCCGGGGCCTGTGGCCGCGATGGCGAGCGCGATGAGCGCGATGCACACGTTGTACTCCAGGCCACCCTCCGTCTCCCACACCCCGTGGGCCGCGGTGACGGTCACCATGGCGTTGATCATCACGCCGATCAGGGCAGCCGCCGCCAGCGGCGTGAACAGCCCCAGAGCCAAACCGATGCCTCCCAGGAACTCGGAGCCGCCACCGATGACGGCGTAGATCTTTCCCGGGCGGAAGCCCAGGGAGGCGAAGTACTGGCCCGTGGCGGTGAGGCCGTTGCCACCGAAGAGACCGAAGAGTTTCTGACTGCCGTGTCCTGCCAGCAGCAGGCCGATCGTGATTCTGATGAGGAGCAGTCCGCAGTCGTGGGCGGACACCCGCCCCGCCGCGACGTGGTCCGCGGACTCGGGAGGGGCGCGCAACTGCTCGACTGTGTATTTCACCGGGGGCTCTCTTCTGCTCCGAGATCCCGGGGCGGTGCCGACCGACCGCCGGAGAATCGGCGGGGCGGGTTGTTTCCGTCGCAGGCGTTGGCGGGGGAGTGCCACGTGCGGAGACCGCGACGTCGCCGGGACACATCGGAACAGGAAGTCCGCTGGACCGCCGCCGTTCTCGCGTCAGCCCGGTAAGGCCGCCGGTCATTTCTCGTTATGAAATGCGTGAAATACGTGCAATACGTGACGTCGGCTTGTTGATTCCCATCATTACTCCTTTCCTCCCCTCGTGCCGAGTCCGGGGCGGAGACGTGCATGCGATACGGACGCGAAGGGGTCGCGATCGACCGGACCGGCGGCGAAGCGGGATCAGCGGCGGGCGACGTGGAACCATCGGCGGGCTGCGGGCTGCGGGCTGCGGGCTGCGGGCTGCGGGCTGCGGGCGACACGGGATCAGCGGCGGGTGGCGGGCGGCGCGGCTTCATCGCTTCGAGCCGGCCGCAGGGCTGAACCGTTCCGGTGTCGGCTGGTCCGCCGCTTTCACCGTTTTACCGTTTTCGACGTTTTTTGTTGGTCTGCCGGCCCGACGTGTCGGCCTGTGTGCCGACGGCGGTTTCCGTGACCTCGACTGACAGCCTGTCACCACGCAGGGAGGTCTGTCGTGGAGCCGCCCTCGGCCATGGGTACGGGCGGCCGGGGACGTGTTCAGTCGTGCGGGTGGCGGACGTCGAGTGCGGCCCGCAGCGCCGGATCGTCCACGGCGCTCACCCCCCGTACGGCAAGCGTCGCCAGGAGGTCGTGACCGGACCCGCCCGGCGGGGCTCCGCTCGCGGTGAGCAACTGCTGCCCGGCGGGTGAGGCCCAGGAGTTGTACGGATGGGCTTCGACTCTCACGATGACCAGACAGCCCACTGCCAGGGTGAGCGGCAGCCCGAACCAGGCGAGCAGCGAGACCGCCGGGCTGTCGCCGCCGCCGTCCTGACCGGGCATCAGTAGCGCGGCAGCTCCCAGCGCGACCACCAGCAGAGCCGCCCCCCGCACCGCCCGGACCGCGGTGGCGACATCGGTCCCGGCGCCGCGGGGGAGTGCCAGCCCCGCCGTGACGAGGCGGTCGGCCAGCGCGCGCAGGGGGTCGGCGGCGGTCGCGGCCGTCCGTATCGACGGTATCCGTGACTGGCCCTCCGGACCGATGGCATGGATCACCATGCGTTCCATGTCGTCACGGCCGTCCGGATCGACGACCGTCGCCCACCCGGTGTGGGCGAGCAGCAGTCGTCGGCGCAGATGCATGGCGACCAGCGTCAGATCGACCACCCGTGACGGGCCACCGGCCAGGAACGCGGTCTCGTACAAGGTCAGTTCATGACGGCGACTCACCTGCCGTGAGGCATCCGTCGACGCGTCGGGCAACAGGCCCGCACGGGTGGACACGACACAGAGCCGGACGCATGAGATGGCTGTTGCACCCCATGCGACCAGCAGAAACAGAGTCCAGAGCATGGTTGATTCCTATGCGAGGCGGGCGTGGGACACCACGGCCGTTCATCATGCGGACGGCGCCGTGGAAAGGTGCCGTCCGCCGTCCGCCGTTCAGGAGCTGCTGCCGCAGCTGGATCCGCCGCCGCAGCTGGATCCGCCTCCGGAGCAACTGGAGCCGCTCGACCCACCGCAGCTCGATCCCGAGCCGCAACTGGACCCCGAGCTGCAACCGCCGCCTCCGCCGCTCCCGCCCCCGCCGCCGCCTCCTCCTCCTCCTCCGCCGACGTCGTTGGAACTTCCGCAGCTGCCGTTGCCGGGGCTCGTACCGGCGCACCAGATCGCCGGTGCGAGCAACATGCCGGAGGAGTCCGACGACGAGGACGACAACGAAGACGAGCCCGGACGCGGTGAACGCCCCACCGTGGGCATCCGGGCCGCGGCGATGAGCTGCGCCCGCAGCACGGGATCGGGCAGGGCCCGCAGTCCGGCCGTGGCCACCAGATGGGCCGGATGCGGGTGGTGCGCGTGGGCACTGCGGTACGCCGCGGAGGCCCGGCGCCCGGCCCCGGTGACCCGGCCCCGGGCGACAGCGGCGCAGACGAAGCCGACCGGAATACCGGTCAGCAGTGCCGGGAGGACCGTGAAGACGAACGGCACGGGGACGTCCACGCCGTACGAGTCGTCGGCCATGGCCTGCGCAACCGTCACCAGGACGGACGCCGGGAGGGCCAGCACACAGAACAGTCCCTGTGCGATGCCCCAGCGGCGCCACGTGCGGCTTGCGGCGGGCGAGGCCAGCAGACCACGGGCCGCGAGCCCGTCGCCGATCTCCTGTACCGCCGGGTGTCGCATCACCGCGTCGCGCAGGGGGTGGAGGGCGCCGTTGGGGGCTGCGGCGTGCTCCTGGAGCACCGCGCGCTCCACCGGATCACGGGCCTCCGCCCGCTGGACGGCGACGATGCCGGGACCACCGACGGTGAGCCGCCCGTCCGTCTGCATCGCGGTGAGTGCGGTGTCCACCACTCTGCCCGGACCACCGTTCAGGAACGCGGCTTCGAAGAGGTCGTGGACGGAGCCGCCGGACCCGCTCCGGGCGCGTACGAGCCCCACGATCAGGAGGACCGAGGAGACCACGATGCCGAGATCCACGAGCAACGCGAGGAGGTTCACGCCAGTCACCTTCCGGCCAGTGCCGCGCGGGCTGCCCGGACCAGCTGGGTGGAGCGGCGTGGCGGTCGCGCGCCGGCCCGGTCCTGCCACCAGCGGGTCAGTCGGCGACGTGCCGCGTCGTCGGTGGGCAGACCGGCGATCAGCAGCCCCTCGGCGAAGTTCAGCGCGTCGCGCCGGTAGCCGCCGGACAGCGGCCGGGCCCGGGCGTGCGCGAGGAAGGCGTTCCGGTAGCCGGCCCCCAGGATCTCCGGCAGCTCGGGTGCCACCTTGGCGACGACTCCGGCGCGCTTGGCTGCCAGGGCACGGCTCTGGACCCCGAGACGGTGATGGTCGAAGCCCTGCGGGGCCGGGGTGCCGGCGACGAGGGCGGAGAGCAGCGCGGTCTGGGCGACCGCGACCCGGTCGCGTACGGCCTCCGGGGCCGTGGCGCTCGGCGGGCGCGGCGCGGCTGGGGCAATCGGGATGGTTGGGACGGTCGGGAGGTTGCGGTCACGGTCGGGGACGGCGGCCCCGACCAGCGTCGCGCGGATGGTGGTCAGTTCGTCCGCCAGTTCCCCGGCCGGAGGGAAGTCGTCGTCCCGTTCCAGCAGTACGCCCGGCGGGTCGACCCGGGAGCGCAGTTCGGCGAGGACGTCGAGCACGGGCGCGGTCACCGGGTGGGCGTGGGTGTCGTGCCAGACGCCGTCCTTCTCGACGCCGCCCGCCACATGGACGTACGCGATGGCCTCCACGGGCAGCTCGTCGAGCGCGGTGGCCGGGTCCTCGCCGCGGTTGACGTGGTTGGTGTGGAGATTGGCGACATCGATCAGCAGCCGCACACCGGTGCGCTCGACCAGCTCCGCGAGGAACTGCCCCTCGGTCAGCTCCTCGCCGGGCCAGGAGATCAGTGCCGCGATGTTCTCCAGTGCCAGCGGCACCGGCAGCGAGTCCTGTGCGATCCGTACGTTCTCGCACAGCACGTCCAGTGCGTCCCAGGTCCGCGGGACGGGCAGCAGGTGGCCCGCCTCCAGCCGGGGCGAAGCGGTGCGTGGCCCCCCGGCCCGTACGAACGCGATGTGTTCGGTGACCAGCGGAGTGCCGAGCAGTTCGGCCCGGGCGGCGAGATCCGCGAGCCGGCCGGCGTCGGGGCGCTCGGCGCCGCCGAGGCCGAGCGAGACGCCGTGTGGGACGACGGTGACACCGCGCGCCCTGAGCCGCACGAGCGCGTCCGGCAGATGGTCGGTGCAGATGTTCTCCGCGACCGCCTCCACCCAGTTGATGCCCGGCAGTGTCTCGACGGCGTCCGCGATCTCCGGCCGCCAGCCGATGCCGATTCCCAGCCTCATACCCGTCCCCATCCCCGTCCCCCTCCTCCGCTCCGTGCAGGGCTCATGGCCCTGGAAGGCGGTGTCGAATCCGAAGACGGGGACGTTCAGAGGATGATTTGAGGTTCCCGGCCGGACCGGGCCGGACCGGAGCGAGCGGGAGGCGCCCCGTACTCCCAGGGACCGTCTCCCCGGGGCCATGTCCCGGGACGGTCGGCTCAGGCGCGCAGTGCGGGGTGATCGGCGACCACGGTGCACGACCCCGGAGCGATCTCGGTGAATCCGGCGTCACGCACCACGGGAAGTCCGCTCACCGTGAGTTCCTGCCAGCGTTCCTTCTCCGCGACGGCGACCGACAGGGGGAAGCCCGCCTCGCGCCACGCCGTGCGCTCCGCCGGGGACAGCTCCCACCAGGCGAGCTGCGCGCCGTGCCCGGCCTGCGCCATCGCCTTGCCCGCCGACATGTCCAGCTCCGGGTTCAGCCACAGCACCGGACCCGTGGGATCGGGTGCGGCCGGGGGCTCGGGGTCGTCCAGGTCCGTCCCCGACACCTGGAGCTTCGCCAGCTCCTTCGGCCAGCCGTCCAGCGGCACCGGCGGGAAGACCCGCACCTCGGCGTTCTCACCCGTGACCGTGATGCCGGGCAGTGCGGACGCCTTGCGCCATTCCGCGCCGCGCGCCCGCCGCACCACCTTGCGGATCCGGGCGTCCTGCCAGTCCCGCATCAGCCGCGCCCACTCGCCCTCGCCGTCCGAACGCTCGTCGGAGAGCATCACGAGGACCGCGCGGGCGGCGGTCCGCAGCGCGTCGGTACGGGCCGGGGGAGCCGTCTTCTCGATGTGCACGACCAGCGGCAGCACGTACTGCGGAGCCTCGTCACGGCTGGTCCGCTCGGACCTGAACGGGCTGTCCGTCGCAGGCGAGTAGGGCAGGACCGGGGATGCGGACGGGGATACGGGGATGTCGTTGTCGCTCACTCGTCCCAGTCTGCCAGCCGCCCGAGTGCCGATTCCCGGCGGACCTCGCCACGGCACCGGGGCCCGCCGATTCCG
The DNA here is from genome assembly GCF_042885475.1 of Streptomyces sp. NPDC058051. NCBI lineage: Bacteria > Bacillati > Actinomycetota > Actinomycetes > Kitasatosporales > Streptomycetaceae > Streptomyces > Streptomyces sp. NPDC058051. The sequence goes on along the minus strand of NZ_JBHVRW010000006.1, from coordinate 340,481 downwards.
GCTGAGCGGCGTAGGGATTCGGTTGAGTGGCGTCGGGATTCCGGCGGAGCGGCGTCGGGATTCGGGCTGAGCAGCGTCGGGATCTCACGGATGTTGGCGGAATGAAGCGCTCCGGGTGAGGATGCGCGGCATGAAGAGCGATCTCTTTTCCAGCGAGAACATGGCGCAGCAGGCAACCGCCCCCGGGATGTCCCTGCAGAACGCCAAATCCATCAAGTACGCCGTCAACGGCGAGATGCACGCCCGCCAGGGATCGATGATCGCCTTCCGCGGCGATCTGCAGTTCGAGCGCAAGGGTCAGGGGATCGGCGGCATGCTCAAGCGCGCCGTCACCGGCGAGGGGCTGCCGCTGATGGCGGTCCGCGGCCAGGGCGAGGCCTGGTTCGCGCACGAGGCCGAGAACTGTTTCATCGTGGAGATGGAGCAGGGGGACACCCTCACCATCAACGGCCGCAACGTGCTCTGTTTCGATGCCACGCTCTCCTACGAGATCAAGACGGTGAAGGGCGCCGGGATAGCCGGTGGCGGCATCTTCAACACGGTCTTCACCGGGTACGGCAAGCTCGGCCTGATGTGTGAGGGCCACCCCATCGTGATCCCCATCACTCCCCATCAGCCGGTGTGCGTCGACACCGACGCGGTGGTCGGGTGGAGTGCCAACCTGACGACGTCGCTGCACCGCTCGCAGAGCTTCGGCTCGATGATGCGCGGCGGCTCCGGAGAGGCTGTCCAACTGCGGCTGGACGGGGAAGGGTTCGTGATCGTACGGCCCAGCGAGGTCAAGCCCGAGAAGGCGTCGGCCAACTGAACCTGAGCGGGGTGGGCCGTCGGTACGGCCTCGGCGGACCATGGGTGCTGCGCGGTGTCGACCTCGACCTGCCCGCGCACACCCTGATCCGGATCGAGGGTGCCAACGGCACCGGCAAGTCGACGCTGTTGAGGCTGCTCGCCGGGATCGACAGCCCTACGGAGGGCCGGATCACCGGCCGCAGGCCCCGTACGGCGTACGTCCCCGAGCGCTTCTCGGCCGCGCTGCCGTTCACCGCGGCCGGGTACCTGGTCCACCTCGGCCGGATCCACGGTCTGCGGACCTCCGAGGCGACCGACCGGGCGCAGTCGTGGCTCGCCCGCTTCGGGGCCGTCGGCCATGCCCGTACACCGCTGGCGGAACTCTCGAAGGGGACCAGCCAGAAGGTCGCCGTCGCCCAGGCGCTCCTGGCGGAACCGGAGCTGCTGGTCCTGGACGAGGCATGGACCGGCCTGGACACCGCGGCCCGCGACGAGCTGGACCGGGCCGTGGCCGAGCGGGTCGCGGCCGGTTCCACCGTCGTCTTCGTCGACCACGATCCGCGCCGACTCGCCGGCACCGTCGATGCCGCGTTCCGGGTCGAGAGCCACGGCCTCGCCGCCGTGCCCGTGGCGCACGGCACGGGCATGGGGCCGCGGGTACGGATCGAGGCGGCCGGCCCACCGGGCGTCGCGCTGCCGTCCGGGCTGCCGGGTGCGCCTGAGCGCACACCCGCGGCCGACGGAGGTGTTCGGCTCACCGTCGCGGCTGTGCACTCCGACGCGCTGCTGCGAGCCCTCCTCACCTCCCGCCCGCCCTGGCACATCCGACAACTGACGACCGCCCCGGGCCCGGCTCCGTGTCCGACGGCCGCTCCGACCTCGTGTGCCCGCTCCACCCCCGAGGCTCCATGACCGCCCTCCTCCGCTACCAGACCGCCCTGCTGATCCGCTCCCAGCGCTGGCTCGCGCCCGTCCTGCTGTATGCGGCCCTCGTCGGCGTCGGTGTGCAGTCGGGGCAGCCCGTCCTCGACTCGTTGGGGTACGCCGCCGCCGGGCTCCTGCCCGTCACCGCCTGGCTCGTACAGCTCTGTGCCCACCAGGACCCGCCCGCTGCCCGGACCGTCACCGCCGCTGTGGCGGGGGCGCCGCGGGTCCATCTGGCGTCGCTCCTGAGCGCGCTCGGATGCGCCGGGCTGCTGGGTGCGGTCGCCACCCTGATCGTGCTGCTGATCAGCAAGCCGACCAGCACCGACGGATCCGTTCGGGTGCCGCTGCTGCACCGGCGCGGCTGGTCCCTCGCCGCCACGGTGATCGCCGCCCTGCTGGCCCTGGTGACCAGCGGCTCGCCCGCGAACCGTGCTGTGACGGGGCTGGTCACCGGTTCACGGAGCGGCACGGTGCACCTGCCGCTCCTTCCGCTCCTCGCGGCCGCCGTTCTCGCCGCGGCGGTGACCGGGCTCGCCTGCAGGCTCACTTCGCTGCGCGGCTGAGTACGCTCGTACGCATGGATGACGAGTCGTACTGCGGGACACCCGCCATGCCCCCCGCGCCCGCAGCCGGGACGGAGACCGTCGCGGAACTCCCGTACGCCGAGTGCGTGCTGTGCCGGAAGCCGACCGAGTACCCGGAGTCGACCAAGGGCATCACGCTCTGCCCGGTCTGCGAATGGCAGGAGGCCCAGCGCACGGCGTGCTCCGGCTAGCCCGACTCTGCCGGGGACCTTGGAGCTTCTCGGTGCGGCGGCAGCATGATCAGGGTGCATGCTCGGGGCTGCTTCGAAAGTTGATGCAGTTGTCGAGGTGTCCGCTGTCGCTCCGGCCCCGTTCCGGCGAGCAGATTCGGAGACAGCCGACGCGGCGTGGCCTGTTGCCCGCCAAGCATCTGGTCGACGGCGGCTACACCTCCCCGACCGCCCTCCAGGACTTCCTGGACGAGCGTGGGATTCGCCGTCTGAGTCCTGACGAGCCGTCAGTGGGCCACCCCCGCGGGTGCGGGGAGCAGACGGCCACGTGCGCCCTCACGTACGGGGTGGCGGGGCCATCCCCGCGGGTGCGGGGAGCAGAACGCGAAGCAAGATCACGTTACTTCCGACGGAGGGCCATCCCCGCGGGTGCGGGGAGCAGGGAGGAGGCGGCTCGGGCTGGTGCGGCGGCCAGGGGCCATCCCCGCGGGTGCGGGGAGCAGGCTGCTTGACCTGCGGCTTTAGCGCGGGGAAATGTCAGGTTCCCGCACTTTCTTTGATTCCGACAAAGTGGGCATATCTCATCGGCTCTTTCGTGCAAGTGTCAGGCGACGGCAGCGCAAAACGACCATCTTAGAGCCTTCCCGTCTGTTCTCGCGGGGCTGCGCCGGGATCGGACGCCGTTTTCTTGAATCTTCGTCATATAGGCATCCTGCAGCGGTATTTGCCTGTATTCATCTGGCATGACGGGTGAGGGGAAGTCTCACTCCCTGCGGGACAGGCTTGACGGGCCGGTTCTCACGGTGTGGGCGAAGCACGACAGGGATTCCGACGGGTGGCTGCCGCTGTGGCGGCACATGGAGGACAGCGCCGCTGTTGCCGGCTTGTTGTGGGACACGTGGCTGCCCGCAAGCGTACGAAGGCTGATCGCCTCGGCGCTGCCCAGCGGTGAGCAGGACGCGCGGCGGCTCGCCGTGTGGTTGGCAGGGGTGCACGACATCGGAAAGGCGACGCCCGCGTTCGCCTGTCAGGTCGACCAGCTTGCGAACCGTATGGATGCGCAGGGGCTGAAGATGCGCTCGCGGGACGCCATGGGACCGGATCGCAGGATCGCGCCGCACGGGCTGGCCGGGCAGGCGTTGCTGGGGGAGTGGCTGCAGGAGCGGCACGGCTGGACGGTGAAGCAGACCGGGCAGGTCACGGTCGTCGTGGGAGGGCACCACGGGGTGCCTCCGGAGCCCGGGCAGATCGCTGCCCTGCACAAGCACGGTCAGTTGTTGCGTACTCCGGGGCCGAGCCGGGCCGAATGGCGGCGGGTGCAGGACGAGCTGCTCGACGGGTGTGCCGACGAGTACGGAGTACGGGACCGGCTGGACGAGTGGCGGTCGGTGAAACTGCCGCAGCCGGTGCAGGTGTTGCTCACGGCGCTGGTGATCGTCGCCGACTGGGTCGCCAGCAACGCGGACCTCTTCCCGTACTTCCCTCAGGACATCGCCCGCAGCAGCGAGGAGCGCGTGGCTGCGGCCTGGCGCGGACTGGACCTTCCGGCGCCCTGGTGCCCGGACCATCCCGAGGGCGACGCTCAGGAACTGTTCGCCTCCCGCTTCGGGCTGCCGCCGGGCGCGAAGGTCCGGCCGGTGCAGGAAGCCGCCGTCGAGCTTGCGCGGACGATGGACGAGCCGGGACTGATGGTGATCGAGGCACCGATGGGGGAGGGCAAGACCGAGGCTGCTCTCGCGGTCGCCGAGGTCTTCGCTGCCCGCTCGGGTGCGGGCGGTGTGTTCCTCGCGTTGCCGACCATGGCCACGGGCAACGCGATGTTCCCCCGCCTTCTGGACTGGCTCGACCGGCTGCCCGGAGCCGAGGACGCCCGGTACTCGGTCCTGCTCGCCCACTCGAAGGCCGCATTGAACGAAAGGTTCGCCGAGCTGATGCGCGAGAGCGGCCATCGGATCGTTGCCGTCGACGTGGACGCACCCGAGCAACCGCGGTGGCGTCCCTCGGACAAGACGCGGTCCGCTGCTGCCGAGCTTGTCGCGCATGCCTGGCTGCGTGGACGCAAGAAGGCCATGCTGTCTTCCTTCGTCACGGGAACCGTCGACCAGTTGCTGTTCGCCGGGCTCAAGAGCCGTCACCTGGCGATGCGTCACCTCGCGGTCGCCGGCAAAGTCGTCGTCATCGACGAGGCACACGCCTACGACGCGTACATGAGCGTCTATCTCGACCGTGTGCTGTCGTGGCTGGGCGCGTATCGGGTGCCGGTGGTGGTGCTGTCCGCGACTCTGCCTGCGGCCAGGCGCCGCGAGCTTGTCGAGGCGTACGCGGGCGGCAAGGCGGCGGCAGTTCGCAGTGCCACGGAGTTCGAGGCGTTGGGCGAGGCCCGCGCCTATCCGCTGCTGACCGCCGTGACGCCTGGTGGGGAACCGTTCCTGAGAAGCCCCGGGGCCTCCGCCCGGGGCACGGACGTTGTCCTGGAACGGACCGGCGACGGTCTCGATGCCCTCGTCGACCGGCTCACCGACGAACTGGACGGCGGCGGCTGCGTGCTGGTCGTACGCAACACGGTGCGGCGGGTGCTGGAGACAGCGCAGGCGCTCAGGGCCAGGTTCGGCGACGAGAACGTGACGGTCGCCCACTCGTGCTTCATCGACGTCGACCGGGCGGCGAAGGACGCAGATCTTCTGAAACGCTTCGGGCCGCCGGGCAAAGCGGAGAACCGCCCGACCGGGCCGCACATCGTCGTCGCCAGCCAGGTGGCCGAGCAGTCCCTCGACGTCGACTTCGACCTGCTTGTCACCGACCTCTGCCCGGTCGACCTGCTGCTCCAGCGCATGGGCCGTCTTCACCGGCATCAGCGGGGCGAGGGGCAGTACGAACGCCCCGAGCGGCTGCGCCGGGCGCGCTGTCTGGTCACGGGCGCCGACTGGACGGCCGACGTGCCGACGCCGGTGCGGGGGTCGCTCGCCGTGTACGGGGCCCACGCGCTCCTGCGGTCCGCGGCCGCGCTCCTGCCCCACTTCGAAGAGGGAAAGAGCCGTCCCGTACGGCTGCCCGAGGACATCAGCCTGCTCGTGCAGACGGCATACGCCGATGGTCCCGCAGGTCCGGAGAGCTGGGCGCCGGCGATGGCCGAGGCGTTCGAGCGGTACGAACAACACTGTGCCGACCAGGCCGGACGGGCTGCTGTGTTCCGGCTGGAGGAGGCCGGAAGAGACGGCAAGCCGCTGTTCGGATGGGTGGCGGCGGGAGTGGGCGACGCGGACGACACCCGGACCGGGCGGGCCCAGGTCCGCGACAGCAGGGAGAGCCTGGAAGTCGTTGTCGTGCAGCAGCGTGCCGATGGATCGCTGACGACGGTGCCCTGGCTGGCCCCGGACCGCCACGGCAACCGGCTCGCAGGGCTGGAGCTGCCCCGGGACCAGGTGCCGCCGACGAGAACGGCACGGGCGGCGGCGAGCTGTGGGCTGAGGCTGCCGATCCAGTTCTCGTACGCCGATGTCATGGACCGCGCGATCGAGGAGCTGGAGGGACTCTACGTTCCCGCCTGGCAGGTGAAGGACAGTCACTGGCTGTCCGGCCAGCTGATTCTCGCGCTCGACGAGGACTGTCGGACCCGTCTGGCAGGGTTTTCACTCCGGTACAGCGAGAGCGACGGCCTTGAGGTGATCCACGCTGAAGGGCAGGAGGGTAAGGCGGCGCGCAGTGGTTGAGCAGAGGATCCCCGCATGGGCGGGGAGCAGTGTGAGGTACCAAGCCTGGTACGCCCCTCAGTCTCGGGCCATCCCCGTCCTGGCGGGGAGCAGTGATCGCATGCTACTCGAAGACCTTCCACGCAGCCGGACTCTTGTTTTGCGGCTGGCGCAACGCGAGCAGCGAAGGGCGGATCACCCTTCTTCCGACAGCCGACGGGCTTTCTCTGCCCACCGGACCAAAGGCAGGCCCGCCACGGCAGATACCGCACTTGCAAGGGCTGTGGCGACACCCCACCTGACAGCTTCGTCTGCAGGGCCGCCTAACGGCAGCAAGCGACCCAGCAAGAGGGCTAACCAGAAGATGGTGACGATGCCCATCATCACCAGGAACCATCGGATCCAACCGTTCAACTCTCGGCTCCCCTTAGTGTGTTGCAGAACTGGAGAACGCACTCTAGCGGATCCAGTCGTGCAGTCAACCTTCCCCTTAGTGTGTTGCATTATCTTGGAAAAGAGGATCCCGAGACCTCATGACACACCCCTTAGTCCGGCGGTCGTCCCCGGCCACGCGCCAGTTCACATTGACGCCTCTGTGGGCCAGTGGCTCGCCACACAACCGGTCCGTCTGCTCGACGAGGACTGTCGGACCCGTCTGGCAGGGTTCTCACTCCGATACAGCGAGAGCGACGGCCTTGAGGTGACCAGTGCCTGAAACAAGCGAAGAGACGGCGGGCGTGCTGTCGTTCGACCTGACTACGCAGCCCTGGATTCCGGTGCTGAGACTGGACGGTACTCAGGGCGATGTGTCACTGGGGGAGGTGTTCGAGCAGGCAGGCGCCCTGCGTCGGCTCGTCGGGGATCTGCCCACCCAGGAATTCGCCCTCTTACGCCTGCTGCTCGCTTCGGCCCACGACGCGCTCGAAGGGCCGCGGGACTCCGACCACTGGGCAGATCTGTGGGAGGACGAGGACTGCTTCGCGCCGCTGGCCGACTATCTCGACACGTACCGAAACCGGTTCGACCTCCTCGACGCCCGTGCGCCGTTCTTCCAGGTTGCCGGGTTGCACACGACGAAGAACGAGGTCTTCCCGCTCAACCGCATCGTGGCTGATGTCCCCAATGGGGAGCCCTTCTTCAGCTCGCGGATGCCCGCCGTCGACCGGCTCACTTTCGCCGAGGCCGCCCGCTGGGTCGTCCACACACACGCCTACGACACCTCCGGCATCAAGACCGGCGTCGCGGGCGACGACCGGGTCAAGGGCGGCAAGGTGTATCCGCTCGGAGTCGGATGGGCCGGCAACCTCGGAGGTGTCTTCGCGGAGGGGCGCACCCTGCGTGAGACCCTCCTGCTCAACCTCGTGGCCCCCGCCGACACCCCGGGCCTGAATTTCGACGGCGGCAACGACCTCCCCGCCTGGCGGCGAGAGGCGTGCGGGCCGGGCGAAGGACCGAACCGTCCGCCCACGGGCGTACGCGACCTGTACACCTGGCAGTCGCGGCGCCTGCTCCTGCACGCCGACGCCGACGGCGTACACGGTGTGGTTCTCGGCTACGGTGACCCGCTCCACGCGCGCAACAAGCACGGCTACGAGCCGATGACCGCCTGGCGGCGCAGTACGGCGCAGGAGAAGAAGCACGGCGAACCCCTGGTCTACATGCCCCGCGAACACGACCCGGCCCGCTCCGCGTGGCGGGGGATCGCCTCTCTGATCGCCGACCGGACCGAGGCGTTCCAGGGCGCGGAAGCCGCGAACCGTCTGCGGCCCGGTGTCCTTGAATGGATCGCGTATCTGGTGACGGCCGGAGAGCTGGAGCAGGGGTATCTGGTCCGGGCCCGGATCGTCGGGGCCCGGTACGGCACGCAGCAGTCCGTCATCGACGAAGTCGTCGATGACCACATCTCCATGGCAGTGGCCCTGCTCCACCAGCAGAACCGCGAGTTCGCCGAGCAGGCCGTCGGCGCCGTCACCGATGCGGACGACGCCGTCAACGCACTCGGCGACCTCGCCACCGACCTTGCCCGTGCCGTGGGCAGCGAAAGCGATGGGCCCGGTGCCACGGCACGCGATCTCGGTTTTGCCGCACTCGACACCCCGTACCGCACATGGCTGGCCGGCCTGGACCGCCACGAGGATCCGTACGAGCAGCGCACCGCATGGCAGCGCCAGGTGTACCGGACCGTGAGCAGGCTCGGCGACCGCCTCATGGCCGAGGCCGGCGACGCCGCCTGGCAGGGCCGCATTATCACGCGCAAGAGCGGTACCGAGTGGCTCAACTCCACTCTTGCGGGCAAGTGGTTCCGATCCCGCCTGAACAAGTGCCTGGGCCACCCGAATCTCTCCGACCGACTGCCGGGCGCGGGCAGCGCCACGGCGACCGACACCGCCACGAAGGTGCACGCATGACGACCGCCGCCGCTCCGCCCACCGACACCACATGGCCCACTGCCCGCAAGCGCGTGGAGAGACTTGCCGCCGAACGCATCACCGCGTTCCAGCGTGGATATCTGGCCGACAACCCGAAGGACGTGGCAGCCCTGGCCAGGCTCCGCAGAGGGGCGGGCCGTGAAGCCGGACAACTCCCCGACCTCTGGAATCTCGTCGACACGACACCGCTGCACGAGCCGCACGAGGGCCCCCACGCGCTGAGCGAGAGGCAACTGGCCCGGGCCGAAGACGCCCTGCACGTCGCTCTCACGCTGTGGGCCCTGCACCAGCAGTCCCGCGGCGAGGCCGGAATGCATCAGACCGGCAGTCCCGGAAAGCCGCGCGGAGTGGGCGCCGCGGTGCGCCGCATGATGAAGCCGGGCGAGATCGACGAACCCCTGCGCAAACGCCTGGTCCGGGTCGGTACGGCACCGGATCTGACAGCCCTTGCCCAGCGCCTGCGGGACATCGTCCTGCTGCTGCGCCGCGAGCAGTTCCCGCTCGACTACGCCCTGCTCGCCGGACAGCTCTACCACTGGCAGCAGCCCGGCGGTCCGGACGCCGTACGTGGGGAATGGGGCCGCTCCTTCCACGCCTGGCACGAAGACGACCAGAACGCCGAGGAACGGACGCCCGCGGGAGACACGGCCACGACCACCGGCACCACTGCCACCCCTGACACGACCACCACCGACAAGGACGCTTCGTGAACCGCTTCTACCTCGACGTGCACGCCCTGCAGACCGTCCCGCCCAGCAACCTGAACCGGGACGACACCGGTGCTCCGAAGAGTGCGGTGTACGGGGGAGTGCCGCGGGCCCGTGTCTCCAGCCAGGCATGGAAGAAGGCCACCCGGGACTACTTCAAGGCCGAGAGTCTCCTCGACCCGAGCGAACTGGGTGTGCGTACCAAGAAGGTTGTCGAGGTCCTGGCCGACCGCATCTGCGATGTCGACCCCTCGCTGGCGGAGGCAGACGCGCTGAAACTGGCGGCAGAGGTCATCGCCGCCACGGGCCTGAAGACCGAGGTGCCCAAGCGCAAGAGCCCCGCGAAGAAGACAGCGGCCGAGGACGGAGCGGGCGAGGAGGGTACGGCGGACACTGCTCCCCAGTCCAAGTACCTCGTGTTTCTCAGCACCCGTCAGTTCGCCGGACTCGCCCGTCTCGCCGTGGAGGGAGCCGCCGACATCAAGGCGTTCCTGAAACACAAGGACAACAAAGCCCGGGCCAAGCAGATCGCCGACACCCACCACTCCGTTGATATTGCGTTGTTCGGCCGCATGGTCGCGGACGACGCCGACTTCAACGTCGATGCCGCAGTCCAGGTTGCCCACGCCATCAGCGTCCACCGCGTCGAGAACGAGTCGGACTATTTCACAGCCGTCGACGACCGGAACAAGGACTCGGAGCCGGGCGCCGGAATGATCGGTACCGTCGACTTCAACTCGGCGACCCTCTACCGCTACGCGGGCCTCGGCGTTCATCAGCTGGCCGCCAACCTCGGCGAGGGGCTGCGCGAGGACGAGTCGCGCACCACCCCGGTGCGCCGCGCCGTCGAGGCATTCGTCCAGGGCTTCACCAAGTCACTCCCGACCGGGAAGATCAACACCTTCGGACACCACACCCTGCCCGACGCTGTGATCGTCAAGCTCCGCACCACGCGGCCCATCAGCTTCGTCGCCGCGTTCGAGGAGCCCGTCCGCAGCGACCAGGGCGGCCATGTTGCCGAGGCGTCCGCGCGCCTGGCGGAGTACGTCCCCGACATCGAGCGGGCGTACGGAGACGACGACTCCACCCTCACCTGGGTGCTCCGAGTCGGCCCGAACACACAGAAGCTCGCCGGCCTCGGAACCCAATCGGCGAACATCACCGAGCTCGTCGCCTCGGTCGGCCAGGCCGTCACCGAGCTCCTGGAGAAGCCCGCATGAGTGTGCTCACCCTGAGGCTGGCGGGCCCCCTGCAGTCCTGGGGGGCCTCCGCCCGTTTCACCCGCCGTACCACCGAGTCCGCACCGACCAAGAGCGGCGTGATCGGCATGCTCGCCGCAGCGTCCGGCACCGAACGCGGCGACGACGCGGCACTGGTGAGGCTGGGCGCCCTCCGGTTCGGCGTACGCATCGACCAGCCGGGCACCCGGGTACGGGACTTCCAGACCGCACACCACAGCGTCACCGAGACCTCCATGCCGCTGTCCGAGCGCTTCTACCTGGCTGACGCGGTCTTCGTAGCGGCGCTCGAAGGCGACAGGGAACATCTCGCTTCCCTGCACGCCGCCCTGCGCGCACCGGTGTACCCGCCGTTCCTGGGCCGCCGCTCCTGCCCACCGGCCCGCCCCGTGGAACTCGGGCTCCACGACGGCATCTCACTCCACCAGGCACTGACGGACGAGGAATGGCAGGCGGCCCCCTGGTACCGCCGACAGCGCCGCAGCGACGCCATGGTGTCCCTCGTCGTCCTGCGCGAGGCCGGTGACGACGAGCACGACGCGGACTTCCAGCGCGACCAGCCTCTCAGTTTCGCCGCCGAGCACCGCCGGCACGCCCTGCGCACCGTGGTCAGCAGGACGGTGAATGTCCCCAACCCGGCCGCCGTGCACCGGCATCCCCGGCATGATCCGTTCGAGGCCCTGGAGGAGAGCGCCTGATGTTCCTGACCCGCTTTCGCGTGAACACCGCACGCCCCGGCTCCCGCCGCCTGCTCTCCTCTCCCCAGGTGCTCCACGCGGCAGTCATGGCATCGTTTCCCGGCCTGCTCCCCTCGGACATGCCCGCTCCCGACGGGCCGCGGGTGCTGTGGCGCCTCGACCGGAACGCACGGGCCGAGGTGCTGCTGTACATCGTCAGCCCCGCCCGGCCCGACCTGACCCATCTCGTGGAACAGGCCGGCTGGCCCGCGGCGGCCACCGACCCGGAGACCCCGGGCTGGCAGACCAAGCCGTACACCCCGTTCCTCGACCGCCTGGCCGCAGGACAGAAGTGGGCATTCCGACTGACCGCCAACCCCATCCATCACATCCGCCGCAAGGCGGACGAGCCGACGAAACGCACCGCCCATCTGAATCCCGTACATCAGATGGCCTGGCTGCTCGACCGCCAAAAGGACAGGGGCTTCCGCATCCTCGAGAAGCCGGACAGCAAACGCCTGCTCCCCGGCGGGACGACGTTCAAGAAGCACGAGCACTTCGGGGACCAGTACGAACTGACGGTCCGGGACAAACAAGGCCTGTCCTTCGACAAGTCCCGCAGCGACGACGGCACCCGCAAGAAGCCCGTCACCATCGTGACGGTCACCTTCGACGGTCGGCTCGAAGTGACCGACCCCGCAGCGCTGCGCCGCACCCTCACCCAGGGAATCGGCAAGGCGAAGGCGTACGGCTGCGGCCTCATCACCTTGGCACCGCTCACCCCCGGCACGGAGTGAAATGGTGACGACGATCTCCCAGCGCACGGCTCTCACCCCGCGCCACCTCACCCGCACCGGCGAACGGCTGTCCTTCATCTACCTGGAGCGCTGCACGGTGCACCGGGATGCCAACGCCATCACCGCCGAGGACGCCGACGGCACCACCCATATTCCGTCGGCCACCATCGGCACCCTGCTCCTGGGGCCCGGCACCCGCATCACGCACCAGGCGATGAGCGTCCTCGGCGAGACCGGCGCCGCCGTCGCCTGGGTGGGAGAGCAAGGCGTGCGCTACTACGCGGGCGGGCGCGCCCTGACCCGTTCGTCCGCGCTCGCCGAGGCCCAGGCGGTCCAGTGGGCGAACGCCCGCAGCCGGTTGGCCGTCGCCCGCGCCATGTACCGGCTGCGCTTTCCCGACGAGGACCCGGCCGGACTCACCCGCCAGGCACTCCTCGGCAGCGAAGGCCGCCGCGTCAAGGACTGCTACCGCGCCCAGGCGGCCCGCACCGGTATCCGATGGCGCGGCCGCAAGTACACCCCGGGTGACTTCGCCGCCGGCGACCCGGTGAACCAGGCCATCACCGCCGCTGCCCAGTGCATGTACGGGATCGCCCACGCGGTCGTGGCCTCCCTCGGCTGCAGCCCGGCGCTGGGCTTCGTCCACTCCGGCCACGAACTGTCCTTCGTCCTCGACATCACCGACCTCTACAAGACCGAGATCGGCATCCCCCTGGCCTTCGACATCGCCGCGGAGGACGAGGAGGACGTCGCCTCCCGCACCCGCAGAGCCCTGCGCGACCGCATCAACGAAACATCGCTGCTGGACCGCTGCGTGGACGACATCAAGCGTCTCCTGCTGCCGGACGGCGCAGGCTCCGCGGTCTCCGGTGACCAGGATGTCGTCACGCTCCAGAGCGACGGCGGCCACAAGGTTCCGGCCGGCCGCAACTACGGTCACGGAGACGGGAACGGGGACCATGGAGAGGAGGAGGCGATGCTCTGGTGACCGTCATCGTCCTCACCAACTGCCCCGTCGGCCTGCGGGGGTTCCTCACTCGGTGGCTGCTTGAGATCTCCGCGGGCGTCTTCATCGGCAACCCGTCGGCAAGAATCCGCGACGTGCTGTGGGACGAGGTGCAGCAGTACGCGGGTCAGGGCCGGGCCCTGCTCGCCCATACGACGAACAACGAACAAGGCTTCACCTTCCGGACCCACGACCACAACTGGCACCCCGTCGACCACGAGGGCCTGACGCTGATCCGCCGCCCGAACACTGCGGCGGCACCGCGGAGCGGCAGCGAGAGCCCGAAGCCGGGCTGGAGCAAGGCCTCCAAGCGGCGCCGCTTCGGGAGGGCATGAACGCCGATAATGCACTGTTCGGTCGATTTGCCGGAATCTATGAAAGTACTCCAGAACGGCCCACGCCCGCGCTAAACCCGCAGGTCGCGAAGCCTGCTCCCCGCGCCCGCGGGGATGGTCCCTACCGGGCCCCGGGCCGCGATCGACGGCGGCACTGCTCCCCGCGCCCGCGGGGATGGTCCAGGGTCGGGCATTACCTCGACGTCGGGGCGACGCTGCTCCCCGCGCCCGCAGGGACGTACCCGAAGGCGGCCAGTGTCGCCGAGCAGAGGCGGCCTCCGCCGCACCGGCGTCCCGGTTACCCTCATTCCTTTCAATTGTCCAGCTGTGCCCCGCACATCAGTGGTGTCGGGCATGATGAATGTGCGCTGATCCCACTTCGATTCGCAGGAGGCCGATCGATGCCTGGACATGGCGGCGGCCCGCGCGCACGGGCGTCGGCGGTTGTCATAGGTGAGATCGACTGCGACATCGCGACCTCGGCGATGCTTGAAGGCACGGACCTTGCCGGGTCGGCGCGCGAGGCGTCGCGCTATCTCGCGATCTCGATCCCCGTCACGGTCCAGTCCGCGCACCCGAAAGCCGACCTCGACCTCGTGGTCTCCGCACGGCTCCACGCGCCTCGTGGCTGCCCGACTCCGGTGGCCTACGCGCCGTCGCCGTCCGTGGAGTACGTCCACGTCCAGGCGGCGACCAGTGCGAACGTCTCGGTCACACCAGGTATCGGCACGGTCAGCGGTGGCCTGGACCGGACGACGAGCCGTCAGGAACTGGTCAGCAACGTCGGCGGAATCGGCACGACGCACTTGGAGTGGGCGATCCCGGGCGGACGCCGCCAAGCCGCCGGCAGCCGGGAGTTCCGGTTCTTCGTCCGGCAGGGCGAGGTCCGGCACGGCTGGCTGGAGATGACGGCGCGGGTGAGTGCTGCTCGCGACCTCTTGCGGCGCGTGTCTTCGGAGTCCGTGGAACAGCGCGTGTGGTCGCCGTTGGTCGCTGAGAGTTCTCCGCAAGCGGCCACGACTCTCGTCCTCCTCGAAGGGCATCGCGAAGAGCCTGAGGGGGACGCGGGGGACGCCGGGGACGCGGTGCGGTTCTACCTCGGCCGTCCGCTGGACCTGCCGCTTTCCATGACAGCGGAGGGGCCGACCGTCAGGACGCCAGATGCCGAAGGCGCTGTTGTCGGAGCCTTCCGCTGGTTCGACAGCGTCGACGGAAGACCCGGCTTCCAATGGATCCAGAAATCTTCGGACCGTGTCGTGCTGGGCGAAGGCCAGGGGCCGGAGATCCGCCCAGGCACGACGGTATTCGTTCCGAACGGAAGCGTTCTGCGATTTCCTGACAGCCGCTCTCTGCGCGTGGTGTACGACGACGCACTGACGACAGGTCGCCCGACCCTCCACGATGCCCTCGACGTGTCGGTGGTCGTGGACGATGCCGTGGTCGCCACGCATCGGACCGAATCGAGTTACGTGACGATCGGTCGCAGCCTCAAGGACATCAGCATCAGCCGGCCCGACATCAGCCGCATGCACGGGGCCTTCGAACTCTCCGACGACGGCTGGTCGTACACCCACCTGAGCGGCGCCGGCGATGCCGTGCTGCTCCGCGAGGGGCAACAAGCCGTCCCCGTCCGCCGCGACGCGGTCGTGCTCGTCCAGAGACACGACACCGTCGTGCTCAACGAACGCGTGTCCCTTTCCATCGGCTAGCACCAGCGCGCTTTCTCCTCGGGAAGCCGGCCCTGACAGCTTGAAGGAGAGAAGGAGATGACTTGGTGAGCACTTCCGCAGAGCAGGTGGATCGGTGGAACACGGGCGATGTGATCGACGGGCTCTACCAGTTGACCCGCATCGTGGGCCATGGCGGGATGGGCGTCGTCCACCGCGTGCGACACCTCGGATGGGGCATCGACCTGGCGGTCAAGTCCCCGCTGCCGCAGTATTTCGTGCACGCCGACGACATCGAACGCTTCGTCGCCGAAGCGCAGACCTGGGTGTCCCTGGGACTGCACCCGAACGTCTGCAGCTGCTACTACGTGCGCGTGCTGAACGGTGTCCCGCGTCTGTTCGCCGAGTACGTCCGTGGCGGCAGCCTGCGCGAGTCGATCGACACCGGCGCTCTGTACGCCGGAGACTCCGGGACCGTCGTCACACGCATCCTGCGCATCAGCAGCCAGATGGCGCGCGGACTCGAATTCGCCCATGCCGGCGGCGTACTGCACCGTGATATGAAACCGGCCAACGTGCTACTCGAAAGTGGCATCGACGGAGTCGCGAAGATCACGGACTTCGGGATAGCTCAGGCATTGACCGCGGTTCCCGGCGGTCCGTCCGGGAGCAGAACCACCCTGGTGGCTCAGGGCGGGGGTGGGATGACTCCCGCGTACGCGTCACCGGAGCAGATGCAGGGGAAGCCACTGGGCAGGGCGTCCGACATATACAGCTTCGCGGTATCTGTGAAAGAGATGTTCAGCGGCGCCTCGTCGGCGCAGTCCTCCACGACCGTCGGGCCGCTCACTCGTGCGACACGCGGCAGCACCCCGTCCCTGGATGCGCCGACGTGGCAGATACCGAGCCCCCTTGCCGTACTGCTGGATCGCTGCTTGGCGGAGGATCCACGGTCACGGCCGGACTCGATCGAGGCGATCGCGGTCGAGCTTGAGGAGCTCCACGCCCAGTACGCCCCTGATGCCCCGCGGCTGATGCCGCCGACGCAAGCCGAGCTGAGGGCGGCCGAACACAACAACCGCGCCCTGTCGCTGCTCGACCTCGGGAAACAGGAGCAGGCTGCGGACCAGTTGCGCAAGGCACTCGAAGCGGACCCCCAGCATCTCGACGCAACGTACAACGCGGGGTTGCTGCGGTGGCGGCGCGGCGAGATCAGCGATGCGGTCATGCTCTCCGTGCTGCGCGCCGCGAGCAGCCATGCCGGAGACCCTTGGTACGCACACACGTTGACGGCACAAGCGCACCTGGAGCGCGGTGCCATGGACAGCGCGCGGGAGCTCTTGGAGCTGGTCACGGGTGAGCATGCCGACGAACCGGAAACGCGATCCGCGAAGCAGGCCCTGGGCTCCCGGGACCTCGGTCACCTGACCGCAGCCCGGACGACGCCCTTGCCGTGGTACCCGGATCCGGGTCTCCCGCCCTTCGGCCAGGTGGGATTCACGCGTGACGGGACACGCGTGATCAGTGGCGATTCGAGCGGCGTGACGCGCCTGTGGGACGCCTCCACCGGTGAGTGCCTGCGCAGTTGCGCGAGCGGCGCGGGCTGGTCCATCCGCGTCAGCAGTGTCGACGGCAGATTCGGTCTGACGCTCATCAGAGGCGAGTGCGTTCGCCTCTGGAACTTTGAGACGGGGCGTTCGCTGCGCATGTTCACCCCGGCCGGAAACGAGACCGTCCATGCCCTGTGCATGACCCCTGACCAGGCCAGAGCGTATGCGGTGACCGAGTACGGCGAGTTGCTCGGCTGGAATCTCCGGCAGGGAACGACCATGGCACGAGGCGGGCTCGTTCTCCGCGAGCCCTTCGACGAGCGTGCAACTTTCTCCATGATGGAGGTGAGCCCCGACGGATCCGCGCTGCTCATCCATCACGGAGACACTCAGGGCCGCTTGCATCTCGTGCGCCCTGGCTCCCCGGACCGCTCTCGCGTTCTCACGGATGCCTGTGCTCGGGTGTCAGCCATGGCGTGGACCGCGGACTGTTCCCGCGTGGTCGTCGCGAGCGACGACCGGTCGATCCGGGTCTGGAACGTGCGGACCGGTGAGTGCGAGCGCCGGATGACGACGCAGGCGGGCATCACGGCTTTGGCCCTCAGCGAGGACGCCCGATGGGCACTGACCGGGAACGAGGACGGCACAGTCTGCCTGTGGGACCTCGCCGAACTGCGCTGTCTTCGTACGCTGCAGGGGCACACGGCGGGAGTGTGCGACGTGTGGCTTTCCCCGGACGGCCGCCACGCGCGATCGGCTGCCGCGGACAACACCGTCCGCGCATGGAATCTCAGCGTCCCTGTCGGGTATCGAGCCGCATTGCGTGTGAGCCGACCCCACCCCGCTGTCGACCTCGCCCGCTTCGGCGACGAAGTGCGTGAGCTGGCGGTCCGGGCCGAGGCGGCCATCGCCACGTCCCGCTACCGGACCGCACACGAACTTCTCGGCAAGGCGCGTGCGATCTCCGGCTATGAGCGCGACGTGAGGCTCCTGCGGGCCTGGCGAGAGCTTGGTGAGCGGCTCTCCCGAACCGGACTGCGTGCAGCGTGGATCACGCGGACGATGTCCGTACAAGGCACGGCATCCAACAAGTTCGGGATGGGTCTCTCTGATGACGGTCGATATGCGACGTGCGGAACTCAACGTGCGGCGAGCCTGTGGGATCTGCACGGGGGCACGCCACTGCTCGATCTTCCCGATGGCACGCTGACGACGAGGCTCGACGCCGACGGCCGACGGGTCGCGGGTGTGCTGGCCTCGGGAACCATGTGCGTCTGGTCGACGTCGAGCGGGACGGAACTCGCCTCGTTTGTCCCGGTGGACCCCCACATCCTCACAGCAGCGTCCATCTCCGCCGACCTCGACCGGATGGTCGCGGCCGACACCGGCCACGCACTCCACCTCTGGGACCTGACCAGCGGACGGCGCCTGCGTACTCTCACCGGGCACACCGCACGCGTCAATGCCGTTCGGATCAGCACGGACCGGCGAACCGCGGTCTCCGGGGCGCCCGGCTCCATCCGGGTCTGGGACCTGTCGAGCGGTGGTTGTCTGATCGACATCCCGGTCAACGACGCCTACTACCCGTGGGACGTTTGCGCGACGGACGATCGCCGGTTCGTTCTCGCGTGCGGGGACGAAGCGCCGAACCTGCGCATGTGGAACGCCGCAGGCGAGTGCGTCCATGAATTCGTCGGGCAGTCGGGTCAGCTCGTGTCCTTGGCCCTGAGTCCGGACAGCCGATTCGTCTTCGCGGGCGATACGGCAGGGATGATCACGGTCTGGTGCCTTCGGACCGGTGAGCTGGTGCACACCCTTGAGACAGGGCAGAGCGGCGTGCTCGACATGCAGGTGACGCAGGACGGGCGGTACCTGCTCGTCGGCGGGTTCGAGGGCGCGGCGAGCCTGTGGGAGCTGGACTGGGAGCTCGCCGGACCGGATTCCTGAAGACGCTGTCGGACGTGTCCTCCGCCGTCGCGCCGACCACCATGGAGAACCTGGAAGGGGAACCTCATGCGCAACCCTCTCGCCGTTGCCGACGACATCCGCGCGGTCCTCGGCAACGAGACGATCGGCGCACTGCAGGCCGGCCTGATCCCCGTGGACTGTCTGACATGCGGAGAGGAGATCACCGACGCGGACGGCCTCAACCTCGCGATCGACGACCTGAACGTCGGGCTGTGCGCCTCGCTCCATCATCAGGAGTGCCGCCCCTCGGCGTGGGTGCGCCACTCGCCGACGGAGGCCGAGAACTTCAACCTCAACCTGACATGGCGGGCATCCGTACGGGGATGGGAGGCAGCGGGCGTACCGGTGCTGCTGGTGAACCCGTCGTGCGAGGCGGCGATTCTGACCCGGACGGGCACGGGCCACCGGCCGTGGCGGATTGCCACATTGGACAGGTTCGCAGGTGCCGGATTCGCCCCGGCTGCCCAGCGGGCACCGTCGTTCGGAACCGTGCAGGGCCTCAGGCTGAACCTCGAACCGACCCGCCTGACGGTGACGGGCGCGAGCGGCCCGCTCAACGGGACATCGTGGCATGCGGCCGTCTCCGAAGCCGACTTCTCGCAGGCCCATGCACAAGGACACGTCCTGGTCGGGGTGACTGCGGCGCTCGACCCGAAGCGCGACCCGGTGACGGAACAGTGGCTCAACGAACTGACACGCAACGAAGAGGTTCTGTACGCGCGCGTCCCGATCGAGCGACCTTCGCCGAAGGTTGACGTGGACCGCCTGCCGGTGCTCATCGAGGTGATTCGAAGAGGTACGGGTTCCGTACCCAGCACGGATCAATTGGCCGTGACGCTCATGCTTTACCAGCACGGCACCACCCATGGCGGCTTCCCTCGCCCGACGGGGCGCGACCTGACCATGGTCGTGCTCCTGATCACCGGGCTGTCCGCAGCAACCGAAGGGCCCATACACGTGATGACCCAGGGCGAGCACATGGCCCGGCAACTCACGGACGCCTGCCGCAAGGTCTTCGGCCCGATGGCCTTCCCGGTCAGCCGTATCGGCGAGCCGAGCTTCACGTCGGAACGGCGCATCTCCATCGGCACCCATCAGGAAATCGCCGCCGCGAGGGCGCGCTTCGACAATGATCCCCGCACATCCGCCACGTTTCTGCCGATCGCCTTCGCGATCGACCCCGTCCCCGCCGGTGAGCGCGAGGTCATCCGCAGACGCTACAGCCGCCTCATCGAACTCTGAGTCCTTGCCGTGCTCTGTGTACCGCCTGCTGCGGCTGCTCTTGCTTCCCCTCTGGCACTACTTCTTCTTCCGGGCACCTGAGCCGCGAAGTCGGCATGGGCCCGGGTGACGGCTTCTGGGTGGGCCTGGCGCGTCTCGTGCTCGGCGAGTGCCCGGTAGATGCTGGCCAGGCCGGGGTTCTGGCCCTTGCGCTTGCCGGTGGGGATGATCAGGTCGGGGCGGATCTGCTCGACGGACTCACCAGCCGCCCGGCGGCGGAGCACGGTGTGCAGCATGTCGTCGGTGATGACGGGCGGCCGGCCACCGTGCTTGCCCTTGTGGGCGGCGGCGTCGAGTCCTTCGAGGGTGGCTTCGCGGATGCTCTCGCGCTCGGTCTCGGCCATGGCGGCGAAAAACCCGGACAGCATCCGCCCGGGGCCGGACGGGTCGTAGATGCCGGGCAGCGGGCCGGCCAGCATCTCCAGGACCAGGCCGTGGGCGGTCAGGTGGTCGGCCAGCGCGGTGAGTTCGGCGGCGTCGCGTCCGAGTCGCTTCATCTCGTAGACGGTGAACAGCACCCGGCAGTGCGGGGCGTGGGCCTTGATCTCGCGGGCCAGGGTGAGGGCTGCCTCGAACCGGGGGCGGACCCGGATGCGGGTGCTGATCTTCTCGGAGAAGATCTTGTCGCGCGGGATGCCGTGCGCGCTGAGCGCGTCCAGTTGCGACTGCAGCTCCTGGGTGAGGTGGCTGCAGCGGGCGTACCCGATGCGGATGTCCGCGCCCGGGGTGTCTTTGGTGGGCGGGGCCGCCAGAGCTGGCCGGGGCCGCGGTCGGCCGGGGTCGGCACCCGCAGCAGCTTCGCGAGCCGGGCCACCTTCTTGAAGCGGCCGGTGTGATAGATCCCGGCGACGGCACCCGAGCGGGATCGGCAGGGCGAGCCGGGCTGGACCTGGCAGCGCGGGCCGTCATGACGCTCGACGTCGTCGGCGTCGCCTCCGTAGGTGTTCTGGTGGTCCGTCATGCCTGGATCCCTCTCACAAACGATTCCCAGAACAGGGCTCCGGCACCAATTGAGTGAGAGCGAGTTCTGGGAACCGATCGGACCTCCGGGCCGATCCGGGCATCCCTTCTCGATCTTCCTCCGGGAAAGGGCTGTTTGTGAGAGATCTGCGTTCGCCTTCGACCCTCACCTGAATCCGCGGGCGCGCCTCCGGCAGCCGATGCCGTATAGTCGGTTCCTACTATTAGGAGGCGGTGATATAGATGGCGAAGCGGAAGATCTCCAACACACTGGCGCTCGCCGTGCTGGGCCTGCTGCAGGAACAGCCGATGCACCCGTACGAGATGGCGTCCACCCTGCGGGAGCGGCACAAGGACGGCAGCTTCAAGGTCAACTCCGGGTCGCTGTACGACACGGTCGAGGCGTTGGTCCGGCACGGCTGGATCGAGCCGGTGGAGACGGCGCGCGACGGCAGGCGGCCAGAGCGGACCGTGTACGCGGCAACCGAGCTGGGCCAGAGCGAGTTCGTCCACTGGATCGATGAACTCCTCCGCACGCCCGTCGCGGAGTACCCGAAGTTCATGGCTGCGGTGTCCTACCTCGGCGCACTCGGCCCGAACAGAGCGGCGGAGGCACTGGTCGAACGGGCGGGGCATCTGGCCCAGCGGATCGAGGAGACGAGCGCGGTGCTGGCCGACACGGTCGGCTCCGGCAAGGTCCCCCGTTTGTTCATGATCGAAACCGAGTGCGCCTTGCACGCCTGGGAGGCCGAGTTGGCCTGGACGCGGCAGACCATCGCCGAGATCCGCGACGGCAGCCTGTTCTGGCCCGAGGTCGAACGAACCGAACAGGGCTGGACCTGGTCCGCCCCCACCAACCGGGAAGGAAGCACCCAATGACCGACGTGCTGATCGTGGGAGCCGGCCCGGCCGGGCTGTTACTCGCCAGCGAACTCCGGCTCGCCGGCGTCGACACGGTCGTGGTCGAACGCCACGCGCAGAGGCCGGGCTACTGCCGGGGCTTCAACCTCAACGCCCGCGCCCTGGACCTGCTGGCGCGGCGCGGCCTCGCCGAGAGGCTCGTCGCAGAGGGCTGGCAGGTGCCCCACGCCGCGTTCTCCGGCCTGCCGGTGACGCTCACCCTCGCGGGCGCGCACACCGACCACCCGTACTCGCTGGGCATCCCGCAGACCCGGGTCGAGGAAATCCTCGAAGCGCACGCCCTCGACCTGGGAGCCGACATCCGGCGCGGACACGAACTGCGCGCCCTGGAACAGGACTCCGAGTCCGTCACCGCCACCGTCGCCACCGACGACGGTGAGTACCGCGTCCGGGCCGCGTACCTGGTCGGTTGCGACGGTGGCCGCAGCACCGTCCGTAAGCAGGCCGGCATCGACTTCCCCGGTACCGAGGCGACCCGCTTCTCCCTGCTCGGCGACGTCGAGCTCGCCGACCCCAAGGCGTTGCCGTTCGGCGCGACCACCGGCCCCGGCGGGACCGTGTTCGTCATCCCTCGCCCCGGCTACGTCAGGATCATTACCTCCGACCGGCAACCCCCCGCGGACAAGGACACCCCGGTCACCCTGGACCTGCTCCAAGCCGCTGTGGACGACGCGCTCGGCCGCCACGTCGAGCTACGCGCCCCGCGCTGGCTGACCCGGTACGGCAACGCCACCCGGCAGGCGGCCCAGTACGTCCGGGGCAGGGTCATCCTGGCCGGGGATGCCGCACACATCCACCCGCCGGCCGGCGCGATCGGCGTCAATGTCGCCCTGGACGACGCGTTCAACCTCGGCTGGAAACTCGCCGCCACCGTGCACGGCACCGCGCCGTCCCACCTGCTCGACAGCTACCACGCCGAACGCCACACCGCTGGTGCGCATGTGCTGGCCAACACACAGGCCCAGGTGCTGCTCGGCGACGCCGACGATCGGCTCGGCCCGATAACCGACCTGCTCACCCGCGTCGCCGGCCACCCCGCGGGCAACCGCGCCTTCGCCGAGACCATCACCGCACTGGACACCCGCTACGAGACGCGCCCCCACTCCGACCACCCCTGGCTGGGCCGCCTGGCCCCCGACCTCGCCCTGACCACGGGCGACGGCCGTACGAGCCTGACCGGGTTGCTCGCCTCGGGACACGGCCTACTGCTCGACCTGACCGAAGGAGGCGCCATCCGCGAGTCGGCCGCAGGATGGGCAGACCGCGTGGACATCGTCACCGCAACATGCCCCGACCACCCCGAACTCCACGCCGTCCTCCTGCGACCGGACGGGCACACCGCCTGGCTGCGCACCGCCAGTCACGAGCACGCCGACGGGCTCCACCAGGCGCTCCACCACTGGCACGGCCCGGCAACACCATCCGACGCCGCGTCCCAGTAGCGAGCCAGGTGCTGCCACCGTCGCGTGCAATCGACGGGTCAGAAAGGGGGACCAAAGCGCCCTGACCCCGGGTCGGCCACCGATGCGAGGACGTCCCGTCCGAGCCCGGCCAGCACGGCCCCCACCTGCGCATCCTGCCCACCAGCTCAGCCTCGCGCACGAGGCGGTCCAGCCCAGAGTCATAGATGGTGACTCCAGGGCGGACCGCCTTCGAGAGTGGCCGTCAGGACGCCGCAGCCAGGTCCTGCAGGTCGAGCTTGGCGAAGTCGACGTCCAGGTGCGGCTCGTACGCCTCCGGGGCCAGGTCGAGCTCGTGGGTGGAGTACTCACCGAACCGCATGATCTTCTCGGTCAGGTAGGGCGAGACCTCCGCCAGGTCCTCCGGCTCGACCTTCCGGCCCTCGGCCTGCAGTTCGCGCACGCCCCGGTTGCCGAAGCGCACCCACTCGGAGAAGCCGTTGAACGCCTCGACCTTGTTGGTCGCGGCGGTCACCCGCCGGCGCATCTGCGGGTCGGTCAGGTATCGCAGCAGCTGGATGGTGCGGATGACGCGGCCGACCTCGCGGAACGCCGCGTACTCGATCCAGTACGCGGTGCGCGCCAGCACCCCAAGCAGGGACCGCTCGGGCAGGCGGGCCTTGGTGGCCTGCTCCAGCTTCACCGCGCTCGGGCGCCGCTCGTCCGCCTTGTACTTCTCCAGCGTCGGCACCCCGGTCTTCGGGTCGATGAACAGGCCCTCGTTCTCCGGGTAGCCGGAGTCGGCCGCCACCGCCGCCTCGGTGAGCCGCTCCTGCAGCTGGGCGCGGAAGGCCGCCGCGTCGAACGGCCCGGCGTCGCCGGGCTCGCGGAAGCCGACCTCGACCAGGTGGTCCGGCAGCCGTGCTTCGACGTCCTCCCACTTCAGCAACTGCTGGCTCCAGTCGGCGTACTCCTCGGAGCCTGCCACCGCGATGTCGCCGCACCGCAGTTCCTCGATGAGGTAGTAGAACACCATGGCCTCGAAGTGCCGGCGCACGTAGACGGACGGGCGGGTGCGGTCGCGCACGATCTTCCGCCAGTTCTGGGTGGCGAAGGAGATGTCCACCACCCCGGTATCCCGGCCCTCGTCGTCCTGGCCCTGCCTCGGCAGGTAGTCCCGCGAGGTGCGGAAGCGCAGCAGGTGCCCGAGTGCGTCCAGGACCCGGCTGTCCTCGCTGGTCGCCACCAGGTCCAGGTTCTCCAGCAGGTTCAGCATCACCGGCCGGTCGGCCTTCAGGCGTCCGTGCAGCAGCACCTCCCAGAGGTCGCCGTGGTGGGCGGAGACCTTCTCGATCTGGTCGTACCGGGCGGCGAACCCGCCGAAGCCGTCCACCACCGAGGTGACGCTGAACAGGCCGTTGGACTGCACCATCAGCCCCTCGGAGAGTTTGAGGAACGCCACCGACACCTTCCGGTTCAACCGGCGCGAGGCCTCGCCGGGTAGCGCTTCCTTGTCCAGCCCCTCCAGGGCGTCCAGGGTCTCCTTGGCCAGCGCGCTGGCCTTCGCCCTCGCCGTCTGCGCGGGACCGTCGGTGTCCACCTGCCGCAGCAGGGTGCGGTAGGTGCCGACCAGCACCTCGACGGCTCCCTGCTGCTGGCGGCGGATCTCCTCCAGCTCGTCTCGGGCCCGCTTCACCTTGGTGGCCACCCGCTTGCAGAACATCGTGGTCAGGTCGTCGCGCACCCGCATCCGGGCCTTGTGGAGCAGGCAGGCGATCAGCGTGACGCGCTTGGTCTCCGCGTAGTCCTGCAGCACGGCCGCGTCCGCCGCCTCGGCCTCGCCCGCGAAGTCCGCGATCTTCCCGGCCGCCAGATCCTCCAGCCACACCTCGGTGTCGCCCAGCCCGTCCAGCCACCTGCGGTGGTCCGCCAGCTTCTTGAGGTGCGACCAGGTCGCCCGCTTCGCGGGCTGCTTCAGCTGGTTGAACAGCGTCTTGCGGTCCAGGCCGAGCGTGGTCACCAGCCGCAGCAGGCCGGCCCGCTCCTCCGCGCCGATCCGCCGGTGGACCAGGGAGAAGAGGTCGGTGTTCACCTCGGTGCGGATGCGCATCGCCATCCGGTCCAGCGTCGAGAACGCCGGCAGCTCCAGGCCCCTCTGCACCAGCTGTTCCAGCGCCACGTTGATCAGGTCGGCCGGGTTGTTCTTCGACGCGGCCTCCGCCCGGATCGCCTCCTCGGCCACCTTGCGGGCCTGCCCGGCGTCGTACAGCACCCCCACCCGCTGCCGCACCAGCGCCCGGTGGTTCTTCGCGGTCTTCTCCGGGCCGTAGCCGGCCACCACGCCTTCCGGCAGCTCCACGGCCCGCCGCACGAAGTCGACCACCGTCTCCGGGACCTCCTCCCACCGCGGGAAGCACCCCATTCGCTGGTAGGACTTCAGCAGCACCAGCAGCACCAGCAGCACCAGCAGCCCGAGCTGGTGCCCGTCCGAGTCCGTCCGGACCACCGTCCACTCCACCTCCTCCCGACTCGGAGAGAAGAACAGGTGCAGCTCACGCGCGGTGATCAGCCGCTTGAACCGCGGATACGCGGTCCGCTCGATCGAGGTCATCCCGAAGCCCGACAACCCGACAACCCGAAACCGACGCGGGCGACCCCCGCCCGCGCGGGCATGCTCACGCTCCGGCTGCCGACCGAAGATCGAAAACCCGATACCCAGGACAGACGGCAGTCGGCGGTGGTAGATGTCGGGCGGGTCGGATCAGGGCTTCAAGATCAAGTCATGGCCCCTTTTGCACGTACCTTGGCTGAACCCCGAGAGCGGTCGGAGACAGCTCTGTTCCCCTCTGTTCCCCTCTGTTCCCCGCGAGGCGGGCAGGATCGCGTGTCAACGCCGCCGGAGCGGTTCCGTCAGGCGCTCTCCCGGATGATGAGGGTGGGATGCAGCGGGGGCGTGGCCGGTGGCGCGTCGCCGTGGATGCCGCACACGATGACACGGGCGAGGTGGCCGACGAGCACGTCCTGGTTGTGATCGATGGTCGTCAGTGGCGGGTCGGCGAACGAGCAGATCGGGATGTTGTCGGCTCCGATCACGGCGAGGTCCTCCGGCGCCGAGATGCCGAGGTGGCGCATGGCGCTCAGGAGAGCGAAGGCGTAATCGTCGCTGTAGACGCACACGGCGGTCACGCGATCGTCGGGAGCGACGTCCCACCAGCGCCGGAGCGCGGCCGCGACGCCTTTCGGCGTGAGGTCGGTGCTCTCGACGTGCGGCCGGTCGAGACCGAGGTCGAGACACGCCGCCTCGGCCCCCTCGATCCGCAACCGGCGGAAGAGCTCGTCGTGCTCGGCCCTGGGCGCGAGGAATCCGATTCTCCGGTGCCCCCGTGCGGCCAGATGCTCCACTTGGAGCGCGCCCACGAGGCTGCCGCGCGCGAGCACCGGGTTGTCGGTGTGTTCCTCGTCCCACAGGAGCCCCCGGGCGACGAAGATGCCGGTGCTCTCCATCGATGACCGCTCGCCCTTGCCCACGTCGTCCAAGAGCAGGACGGCCGCCGGCATGATCGCCCGCCACAGATCGCCGACGGGTATCCCCCGTTTCAGCCGGCGGATGACCGGCTGGAGGTTCAGCTGTTCGAGCTTCTCGGTGAGGCCGTCCACGAATCCCGACATCGCGTACCCCAGAGGCCAGTCGGGGAGCACGATCAGCACGATGTCCGACCGCCCGAGACGCAGCGCGCGGGCGGCCGCGGAGGGGGTGTAGTTCAGCTCACGGGCAGCTTCGAGAACACGGCGCCGGGTCTCTTCGGGGATCCGCGTCAGCGATTTGTTGTTCAGCACATAGCTGACGGTGGCCTGCGACACCTGGGCCGCCTTTGCCACCTGCCGTGCCGTAACTCGAGCAGTTCCCATGCAGCACCTTGTCATCGGATGCGGTTCTCAGACCGATCCTACCGAGCGGAGTTGCCCGCACGGGGAGCGGCTTGTACCGTGCTTATACGTATCAGCGATCTGTGAGCTGCTTATATCGTGCTTATACGTATCAGCGGCCTGCTCCCCGACGACGAGAGAGCCATGAATCACCTCGATGAAAGCCAGCTGCAACTCGTTGTCCCGCCCGCGGGGAGGCCGCACTCCCCGAGCGGTCGGAGCGCGACCGACGACGCACAGCGGCCCAGCGCGACGTCGACGGTGAGCGCGGGGTTCATCCTCGTCTACGCCTTGGCGTCGTTCGGCGCACTCCTGGTACTGCTCACGCCGTCTCTGGAGAGCCTCGCGCTGCGGATCAACGCGTCCGTGCCCGTAGACGAGGCCCCGGGCGTGCTCGGAACCGTTCTGGCCATCGGCCTCATCCTTCAAGTGCTGGCCCTCCCCATCATCGGGCGCCTCAGTGACCGCACCCGTTCGAGGTTCGGGCGGCGTCGCCCCTGGATCGTTCTCGGGTCGATCGGCCTGCTGGTCGGAGCCCTCGTCATGGCGCTGGTGCCGAGCATCATCGGCCTGGCGATCGGCTACGCCGTCGTGTCGGTGTCGGGCAGCTCGTGCGTCGCGGCCCTGCTGGCCGTGATGTCGGACCGCGTGCCGGTTCGGCAGCGCGGTCTGGTGTCGGCGTTCCTGGGGCTCGGAACGGTCGCTGCCTTGGTGGTCGGCTCGGTGATCGTGGCCCTCCTCCCGAGCAATTCGGGCGGCATGTTCGTCGTGCCGGCCATCATCGGCGTCATCCTCCTCGCGCTCTTCGCGGCATTGATGAACGACCGGCCTTCATCGAACGACGGCCCGCTTCCGAAGGTGACCGTCGCCATGGTGGTCTCCACCTTCTGGGTGAGCCCCCGCCGCTACCCCGATTTCGGCTGGGCCTACCTCAGCCGCTTCCTGCTCCAGCTGGCCTACGCGTTCCTGACGACTTACCAGGCGTTCTACCTGATCAGTCACCTGGGGACAGCGGCTGACGATGTGCCGGGGAAGGTGTTGACGGGAACCCTTCTCCTGGGGGTCGCCACGATCATTTCGAGCGTCGTGGCCGGGCGGCTCTCCGACAAGCTGGCACGGAGGAAGGTCTTCGTGATCACCGCGTCGTTCATCACTGCGGGTGCCCTCCTCGTCATCGCGGGCGCGAACGACCTGACCTTGTTCTACGTCGGGCTGGTTCTCGGCGGCATCGGCTACGGCGGCTACACCGCCGTGGACCTGGCGCTGGCGACCGACGTTCTTCCGAACCCCGACGATGCCGCGAACGATCTCGCCATCTTCAATACGGCGTCGACCCTGCCTCAAGCGCTCGCTCCGGCCATCGCGCCGTTCATTCTCGCGATCGCCGCGCAGTCGTACTCCGTTCTCTACGTCGTCGCCGCTGCCGTCGCCGTCGGCGGCGGCTTCATCATCTGCCGCGTGCGAGCGGTGCGATGAGCGCCGGCCAGAGGCCGCAGCAGTCGGTCACCGAGCCCCGCTTCCAGCCTCCGAGCGGTCCGGTCATCGGATGGCGCGACGGCGCCGTCGTTCGCGCCACGGGCATCCCCTACGCCACTGCGGAGCGTTTCGAAGCACCCCGCCCCGTCGACGACCGCGCCGAGCCGTTCAGTGCACGAGGCTGGTCGCCGATGTGCCCCCAGCCCGCGGATGCCATCGCCGACACGATGTTCGGGGTCGACCCGCGCGCTCTGCCCACCGACGAACACTGCCAGCATCTGTCGATCACGATGCCGGCCCAGTCGAGTGCGACCCTGCTTCCGGTCATGGTCTGGATCCACGGGGGCGGCTTTGTCACGGGAGCCGGCGATCTCGCGGTGATGGACCCGGCATCCCTGGTCGCCGAGCAGAATGTCGTCGTCGTCACGGTCACCTACCGCCTGGGGCTTCTCGGGTTCATCCAGTCGGAAAGCGGCCCGAAGGCGAACCTCGGCCTGCTCGATCAGAGGGAGGCGTTCCGCTGGATCCGGCGGAACATCTCCGCGTTCGGAGGCGATCCGCACAACGTCACCGCGTTCGGACAGTCGGCCGGAGCCGCTGCCCTGGTGGATCTCATGGCGACGGATGACGCGGCTTCCCTCTTCACGCGAGCCATCATCCAGAGCGCCCCTCTCGGCATCATGCGTGGCCGCGAGAAGCTCAACCGTGCCCTCTCCCGGCGCGCGAACGCGATCCGGGCCACGACACCGATCGCGGCGGTTGCAGACGTGCAGGCCGACGTCATCCGGGCGGGCGCGCCGTTCGGCCTCAAGGGAGGGATGCCCATCGCTCCGCAGTACGGATACCCGCCTCTCCCGGCGGAGCAGGATGTCGACGCCGAATGGCGGAAGACGGCTCCCCGCATCGACGTGCTCATCGGCAGCACCTCCGAAGAAGCGCGACTGTTCCTCCCGGCTCTCCCCGGAATGGCGCGCTGGTTCCGGATGCCTCTCCTCGGCCGCATCCTCGAACGCGGCGTCGCGGCCTTCTGCACCTGGGCGGTGTATTCGCGGGGGGCTCGCGGGTTCGCTCGACGTCACCGCCGGGCAGGCGGACGGGTGAGCAGGTACGTCCTCTCCTGGTCTGCGGCCGGCAACCCCCTCGGCGCAGCTCACACCATCGACCTTCCGCTTCTCTTCGGTGACGAAGCGGCCTGGGAGAAGGCAGCGCTGATCAAGGGGTCTTCGTGGAGCGATGTTCATGAAGACGGCCGCCTACTCCGCGCCGTATGGGCGAGCTTCGCCCGGGGCGAGCGCGTCGATTCCCCGGGCGGCACCCGTCGATTTCTCCGCATCCGCTCGTGACACCGTGTGTCGGCGTACTTCGGTGGGTGGCTCCGGCGAGATTTTCGCTGCCTGCCTGCCTGCCTGTTCCGGACCGGCCGTCACGGCGGCCGGTCGCGTGGGAATCAGGGAGATCGCGGGTCGGCGGCGCGTTCTGCGGGGGCCGGAAGCGCCCGTCCCAGGCGTGCGAGCGGGGACAGGGCCATCAGCGCGGGGGACAGTGTCATGCCTGCGGCCGTCACCAGGAGGCTGGTGCGCAACCCCCACTCCTGCGCGAGGAAGCCGCCGAGCAGCGAGCCGAGCGGGGTCAGCCCCATGCCGACAAACGTGATCGTCGCGGCCGCGCGGCCCTGCATCCCGTCCGGGGTGACCGCCTGCCGGACGGCCATGACCGTGACATTCACCAACTGGCCGCCGGTCCCGAACACGAAGCTGACCGCAAGGAGCACGGGAAACGTCACCGCGGAGGAGCCGTGCAGCGCGGGCACACACAGGAACGCGCCGTCGCCGAGTGCCGCCGCGGACACGAGCACCGGACCATGGCCGAAGCGGATCGGCAGGCGGGCGGCCAGCACCGAGCCGAGGAGCGCGCCCGGCCCCGTCGCCGCAAGCGCCAGCCCGACGGCGGCGCCCGACAGGTGCAGTTCCCGCGGCAGGAAGAGCAGATAGACGGTCATCACGGCCGCGAAGGAGAACTGGAAGGCGGCCGAGGCGAGGCACACGGCCCGCAGCGAGGTATCGCTGAGGACGAAACGGAGGCCCTCATGAATCCGCCGCCAGACCCGAGGGGGACGTTCCGCGCGCTCCGGGATCGCTTCGCGGTGACGGATCCGTCGGATCGACAGGAACGACAGCGCGAAGAACAGCGCGCTGGAGGCGGCGGCGATCGGCGCCGACAGGAGTGACACCAACGCACCGCCGAGGGCGGGACCGCCGATCTGTGCCGCGGACCGGCTGCCCTCAAGTGCGCTGTTGCCCCTCACCAACTGATCGCGTCTCACCAGCCGCACGAGAGACGCCTGGTATGCGACGTCGAAGAACACGGACAGGGCCCCGACGGCGAAGGCGACCACGAGCAGCGCGGGCAGGCCGAGCCAACCGAGGAGGCCGGCCAACGCGGCGCCGCCCAGTGCCACGGTCCGGCCGACGTCCGTCAGCACCATCACCGTGCGGGTCCGCCATCTGTCCACCCACGCGCCGACGAAAAGCGAGAGCAACAGGATCGGCGCCTGCCCCACCGCACGGAGGGCGCCCAGCTGGCCGGCACCGGCGTCGAGTGTCAGGACAGCGAAGAGCGGCAACACCAACAGGCTTGCGTGTTCACCGAGTTGGGAGGCTGTCTGACCTGCCCAGAGTCTACGGAAGTCGCCATCCCGCCACAGGCTTGAAAGGACAGGCCGACGGGAATCGGATACAGCGGAGGAAGCGGACGGCACGGGGATTCCTTGGATTGCCGACAACGAGGCCCGTTCACCGGCGCACAACAGGCGCATCGATGGCTCAGGCAGGGGAAGGCTCGCTGTGCCGCACCATCAAGGGCAGCACGCGATGACAGACCGATCACGGCCTACAACGTCAACGCGCGCTCGGACGACCGGGCATCTCTTTGCTCCTCGTGGGTCACTCGCCGAACCCGAACCCGAACCCGAACACTAGCCTTCGGCGGCCAGGCGGGAAAGACGGTTTGAAGCAGGGGCGGACGATCATGTGACTCGCGCCATTCGCGCCACTCGCGCCCTTCACGCGTCGATGGCGTGAGCTCAGTTGCGCGGCGTTCATGCTGCATGTCCAGAGGTCGAACACCGACGGCGGCGGCACTCCGGCCGGAGGCGGATCGTCACACCGCTACCCCCGGCCGGCCCAGCGCCTCCGTACGCCGAGTCCTCCGCCGTATCGCGACCCCGGCGCGTCAGCGCCACGGGCGCCGTCACCGCGAACGTCGTCCCCGGCGCATCAGGGCCACGGTCCCGTCACCTCACCGCGAACGTCGTCCCCGGCGCGTCAGCGCCACGGCCCTGTCACCGCGAACGTCGTCCCGGGTGTGTAGCAGTTGACGTACATCGTCCCGCCGTCCGGAGCGAATGTGACCCCGGCGAACTCGCCCCACGCCGGTTCCTCGGGCGTGCCGATGTTCTGCCGGCCCCGCGCCATGGGGTACACCTCGCCCTTCCGGGTCAGGCCGAACACGTGCTGGGCGCCGTCGCCGTCCTCGCACACCATGAGCCCGCCGTCGGAGGCGAGGCAGATGTTGTCGGGGGACTCGCCCGGCAGCTGGACGTCCGTCCCGGGGCCGAAGACGATCACCAGGGTGAGACGGCGCCGTTCCGGCTCGTACCGCCACACCTGGCCGTAGTGGTCGCCCGCCGAACCCTGCGAGCTGTGCGCGAAGCTGGAGACGAAGTAGACCGCCGACCCGCCCCAGTAGCAGCCCTCCAGCTTCTGCGCGTGGGTGATGCCTTTCGCGCCGAAGTCCTGGAAGCGGATCGGGGTCTCGGCAGCCAGTGGATCCGGTACGGGAACCCACTCGACGCCCTCGAACCTCGCACCGGTCTCCTGGATCGCGGAGAGGTCGGGGACTCCCGGCACCCTCATGGCCTCCAGGTGACCGCCGGCCCGCAGCGAGCCCGTCCCGCCGAGCGGCTTGTTCGGCAGGAAGCGGTAGAAGAGCCCGAACGGTTTGTCGAACGCGTCCTCCGTCTCGTACACGACCCCGGTCTTCGGGTCGATCGCGATGGCCTCGTGCTGGAAGCGGCCCATCGCGGTGAGCGGTACGGCGCCGGTGCGGCGCGGATCGGCGCCGTCCACCTCGAAGATGAAGCCGTGGTCCTTGGTGTAGCCGTTGGTGCCGGCCTTGTCCTCGGTCTCCTCGCAGGTCAGCCAGGTGTTCCAAGGGGTGCGGCCGCCCGCGCAGTTCACCGCCGTGCCGGCGATGGCGACGCGTTCGCCGAGGACGTTGTTGCGGCCGTCCAGCTCCAGGGCCGTACAGCCGCCCTTGCCCATCGGATCGTAGGTGAGACCCTCGACGGCCGGGACCGGGATCGTCGCGGTCACGCGGTTCTCGTGGTTGCGCACGAGGCGGACGTGCCCGTTTCGGCCCGCGAAGGCGGCCATGCCGTCGTGATTGCTGGGGACCTGGCCCTCGCCGGAGCGGAGCGGGTCGCCCTCTCGCGACAGGACCCGGTAGCGGAAGCCCTTCGGGAGGTCGAGCAGGCCGTCCGGGTCGGGCACGAGCGGACCGTAGCCGCTGTACCCGCGCGCGGTGGCGGCGCCCGCGAAGAGTTCGGAGAACGCCCCGGCGAAGGCGATCGAGGCAACGGCCGCGCCGCTGCCGGCCAGGACCTTTCGTCGTGTTGCGCGTCGTGGTGCTGCTGCTGATGACATGAGGCAACTCCCTGCTGGCGGACAGGAGAAGTGACCCGCATGTGTGTACCACGCGTATTGCCGCGCGGGAACCACGCGGGCCACCGGGTCTCCTGCGTGTCACGGGCCCGCAGGGGCCCGCGATGTCAGACCAGGGACGCGCTGAGCGTGATCGTCGTGCCCGTGAGCGCCTGGCTGACCGGGCAGTTGGCCTTGGCGTCCTCGGCGGCCTTGACGAAGCCCGCCTCGTCGAGACCCGGCACCTCGCCCTGGACGGTGAGGTGGATGCCGGTGATGCCGGTACCGGGCTGGAAGGTGACCTCGGCCTGGGTGTTGAGCCGGGTAGGCGGGGTGCCGGCCGTGGCCAGGCCGTTGGACAGCGCCATCGAGAAGCAGCTGGAGTGGGCCGCCGCGATGAGCTCCTCGGGGCTGGTCCTGCCGTTCGCCTTCTCCGCGCGGGAGGGCCAGGAGACCTCGTAGTCGCCGATGCCGGAGGAGTCGAAGGTGACGACGCCCTTGCCCTCGATCAGGTTGCCTTCCCAGACCGTGTGCGCCTGACGCGTGGTAGCCATGCTGGATCCCTTCAAACGGATTGCGCGGTTCATACGGGAGATACGAGGCGCCCCGGGGCACCTCGGCGTACCGCCCGAACCCGCTTCGGCGAGGCTTCGGGCTGTACGTCCCCGAACCTACTGCGCCACCAGCCCCTTCGCGTCGCGGGCCAGTGCGGTGAGCCGGGAGATTGCCCGGAAGTACTTCTTCCGGTACCCGCCGTTCAGCATCTCCTCGCTGAACAGGCGGTCGAACGGGACTCCGGAGGCGAGCACCGGGATCTCCCGGTCGTACAGCCGGTCGGCCAGGACGACCAGCCGCAGCGCGGTCGACTGGTCGGGGACCGGCTGGACCTCGGTGAGGCAGACCGCCCGCAGATCGTCCGTCAGCGCGCCGTAGCGGCTCGGATGGACCCGGGAGAGATGGTCGAGGAGCGAGGGGAAGTCGTCCAGGCTGGCGCCCTGGGTGGCGTACGCGGCCCTGGTGACCCGCTCGGCGGAGTACGGCGCGGGGGCCTCGGGCAGCCCGCGGTGGCGGTAGTCCTCGCCGTCGATCCGCAGCGGACGGAAGTGCGCCGACAGCCCCTGGATCTCCCGCAGGAAGTCGGCGGAGGCGAACCGGCCCTCACCGAGCTTGCCGGGCAGCGTGTTCGAGGTGGCGGCGAGCGCGACCCCCGCCTCGACGAGACGGCTGAGCAGCGACGACACCAGCACCGTGTCGCCCGGGTCGTCCAGCTCGAACTCGTCGATGCACAGGAGCCGGTGCCCGCTCAGTGTCCGCACGGCCTGCTGGAAGCCCAGTGCGCCGACGAGGTTCGTCAGCTCGACGAACGTGCCGAACGCCTTCAGTGAGGGCGCGGCGGGCGTGGCGTGCCAGAGGGAGGCCAGCAGGTGCGTCTTGCCGACGCCGTAGCCGCCGTCGAGGTAGACCCCGAGGCGGGCCCGCGGCGCCGGCCTCCTGCCGAACAGTTTGCGCTTGCCGGAGCCGGTGGCGTGCGCCCCGCCGAGCCCGGACGCGAACTCGCTGAGCACCTTGACCGCTTCTATCTGGCTGGGCTGGTCGGGGTCGGGGGCGTACGTATCGAAGCGCACGGAGTCGAAGCGCGGCGGCGGCACCATCTCGGCGACCAGGCGGTCGGCGGGGACGTGCGGCTCACGGGCGCACAGGGACAGCGGGGCCGTTTCGGCTATGGGGCTCTGCCCAGGCACGGCGGTGGAGGACGACACAACCATCCACTGTAACGGCCTCTCCCAGGCCGGGGAGCGGGCTCCCGACGCCCTGCGACCCCGTTCGCGGCGTTGTCGTCGGTCAACGACGCCCTGCGACCCCGTTCGCCGCGTTGTCGTCGGGCAACGACGTGCCTTCCGCGAGCTCTCGGCTTCGCTCACGCAGGGGAGACCCCATCCGTCTTCCTCCTCCGCCCCTGCGATCGAAGCCGCACGACGCCGCTCGCTGATCCACTCCCTGTCGTGGGGGAGGCCGTGAGCGCCGTGCCAGACTGCGGGGCATGCGACGCCTCTTCCCTGTGACGGACCTGACACCGGCGGATGACGACCTGACACCGGCTGCCGACAGGGAGGAATGGAGTCTGGACGATCTGGCCGACGCGTACGCGTACCCCGAAGGGGACGGCCTCTGGCTCCGCGCCAACATGGTGTCGACGCTCGACGGCGCCGCCCAGCACGAGGGGCGTTCGCAGCCGATCTCCAGCGAGAGCGACATGCGGATCTTCGGCACGCTGCGGGCCCTGGCGGACGCGGTGGTGGTGGGGGCGGAGACCGTACGGCTGGAGGGCTACCGGCCCGCCAGGGCCCGTGAGGCCTTCGCCGCCCGCCGGGCCGCAGCCGGGCAGGGCCCCGCACCGGCGATCGCCGTGGTGACCGGCAGCCTGGACCTGGACTTCTCGTTGCCGCTCTTCGTCTCGCCGCTCGTTCCGACCCTGGTGCTGACCGGGGCCGGAGCCCCCGCGGAACGGATCGAGGCGGCGCGGCGGGCGGGCGCCGAGGTGGTGATCGCGGGGGAGGGCGGCCGGGTGGATCCCGCCCGGGCCGTGCGGGAGCTGGCGGACCGCGGGCTCCCGCGGCTGCTGACCGAGGGCGGCCCCAGGATGCTGGGCCAGTTCGTGGCGGCCGGGGTGCTGGACGAGCTCTGTCTGACGCTGGCGCCGATGCTGACCGCCGGGGACGCGCAGCGGATCGCCGCCGGTCCCGCGGTGGCCGTGCCGGAACGATTCACCCTGACATCGATGCTGGAAGAGGCCGGGTTCCTCTTCACTCGGTACCGTCGGATCCGACAATGAGCGGAATTTCCCGTTCCGGTTAGCGTTCGGTGGGCACAATTAGTCTCGCAGACCCCGTGCGAGCACGGGGAAGGATGGTTTCAGCAGAGACTGGCGACGGTTACCGAAGCAGAAGGGCACCTGTGGTGTTCACCAGCGTCTTGATGATCGAGAAGCCCCTCACTTCCGAGGACGTCGAATTCGTCACCACCCTGCACGGGGAGGAGCAGATCTCCTTCGTCGTACTCATGCAGCCGCGCGGCGACCAGGCCGATGTGCTGTTGCGGGCCATCGACGACCTGGCAATGGGCGAACTGAAGGAAGCCGCCCGGGAGGGGGACGTGCCGGAGGGCAAGGACGCCAGACAGTCGGCCGAACTGGCGCTCGAAGTGTCACTGGAGGCTCTGCGGCAGGCAGGCTCCCAAGCGGTCGGACAGGTGGTCGAGGACCACCCGCTGGACAAGCTGAAGTCCGTGGTCGACGACGCGGAGGCGGACGAGGTCATCGTGCTGACCGCGCCGCACTACGTGGAAGAGTTCTTCCACCGGGACTGGGCGTCCAGGGCCCGGCACAAGGTCGGCGTACCGGTGCTGAAGCTCTTCGCGCACAGCGAATAGGCTGGGCGGGTACTCGTTTCGACTCCTGGGGAGACACACGCATGGCACCCGGTATTCCTGCCGCCATGGAACGGCCGCACTTCATCGGCATCGGCGGCGCCGGAATGTCGGGCATCGCGAAGATCCTCACCCAGCGCGGTGCGAAGGTCGCGGGCAGTGACGCCAAGGAGTCGGGAACGGCCGAGGCACTGCGGGCGCTGGGGGCGACCGTCCACATCGGGCACGCCGCCGCACATCTGGCGGACGACGCCTCGTGCGTGGTCGTCTCCAGCGCCATCCGCTCCGACAACCCGGAGCTGGTGCGCGCCGCCGAGCTGTCGATCCCCGTCGTGCACCGCTCCGACGCACTCGCCTCCCTGATGGGCGGCCTGCGCGCGATCGCGGTGGCCGGTACGCACGGCAAGACGACCACCACCTCGATGCTGGCCGTCGCCCTGTCGGAACTGAACCTCGACCCTTCGTACGCCATCGGCGGCGACCTCGCGGGCCCCGGCACCAACGCGACGCACGGCGAGGGCCCGATCTTCGTCGCCGAGGCGGACGAGAGCGACCGCAGCTTCCAGAAGTACGACCCCGAGGTCGCGATCGTCCTCAACGTCGAGCTGGACCACCACGCGAACTATGCCTCGATCGACGAGATCTACGAGTCCTTCGAGACGTTCGCCGGCAAGATCGTCCCCGACGGCACGCTGGTGATCTCCGCCGACCAGCCCGGCGCCGTCGAGCTGACCGAGCGGGTGCGGGCCCGGTCCTCGGTGAAGGTCGTCACCTACGGAGAGGCACAGACGGCCGACGTACGCGTCCACAAGGTCACCCCGCGCGGCCTGACCAGCGAGGTCACGGTCGTCCTGAACGGCAAGTACCTCACGTTCACGGTCTCCGTGCCCGGCCGCCACTACGCCCTCAACGCCGTCGCGGCCCTCACAGCCGGTGTCGCCCTCGGCATCCCGGCCCACAACCTCGCCTCGGCCCTCGGCAAGTACACCGGGGTCAAGCGCCGCCTCCAGCTCAAGGGCGAAGCCGCGGGCGTGCAGGTCATCGATTCCTACGCGCACCACCCCACCGAGATGACCGCGGACCTCGAAGCGATGCGCGGCGCCGCGTCCGACGCCCGCCTCCTGGTCGTCTTCCAGCCCCACCTCTTCTCCCGCACCCAGGAGCTGGGTACCGAGATGGGCCAGGCCCTCGCGCTGGCCGACGCCTCCGTGGTCCTGGACATCTATCCGGCCCGCGAGGACCCGATCCCCGGGATCACCAGCGACCTGATCATCGACGCCGCGCGGGCCGCGGGCGCCGACGTCACCGCCGTCCACGACCATGCGGCGGTCCCGGAGGCCGTCGCGGGAATGGCGAAGCCCGGCGATCTCGTTCTCACCATGGGAGCGGGCGACGTCACGGACCTCGGCCCGCGGATCCTGGACCACCTGTCGAGCTGAGGGAGCGACGTGCCGTACGACATCGAGAAGCCGGACGAGGAGTGGCGGGCCGAGCTGACCCCCGCGGAGTACGCGGTTCTGCGTCAGGCAGGCACCGAACCCGCCTTCGTCGGCGAGTACACCGACACCAAGGCCACAGGCGTCTACTCCTGCCGCGCCTGCGGCGCGGAGCTGTTCCGCTCCGACACCAAGTTCGAATCGCACTGCGGCTGGCCGTCCTTCTACGACCCGAAGGACACGGACGCGGTCGAACTCCTCCAGGACCGCAGCCACGGCATGGTCCGCATCGAGGTCCGCTGCGCCCGCTGCGGGTCGCACCTCGGCCACGTCTTCGAGGGCGAGGGCTATCCGACCCCGACGGACCAGCGGTACTGCATCAACTCCATCTCACTGCGGCTGACGCCCGACGAGGGCTGAGAGCCTGTAGCCGACCGTGCGCCGGGCGGTGCTCCACCGGGCGGGACCGCTGCCCGGCTGCATCAGCGGATCCACCCGGCGGCGGAACGGCCGGCGGAACGGCCGGCGGAACGGCGTCTACCCGCCGAAGCGGGATGCGTCCGCAGGGAAGTAGCGCAGTTCCGGGTGGGCCGGGTCGAACTGGGGCAGCCCGGGCGGCAGGACGGGGTGCAGAGCCTCGAAGACCCCCCGCACGGCGTCGTCCGAGTACTCCGCCGCCGTTCCGGTCGCCTGGAGCACGACCCCGCCGGCCGCGAGCGGGAACACGCGGTGGAACGCCCCCGTCGCGGCGAGGGCGGCGGGCCCGCCCAGCCGCTGGGACAGCTCCTCGGGGCACACGGTCGTCCAGGAGTAGCCCCGGAGCAGCTTCCTTGCCTCCCGTACGGAGGCGCGTACCCGACGGTTGAGTACCCAGTCGAGGTTGGTCTCCTCACCGGCCGGCGCGTCGGCACCGACCCAGGCGAACGCCGGGTTCACCGTGTCCAGCGCGGCCACGAGGAACTCGACGGCCCGGGAGCAGAAATCAGGGTCGTCGAGCCTGCCGCACTCCTCGCCGAACAGCAGCTGCGCCTCCGCGTTCGGGCGGCGGACCCGGATGGTCGAGCTGCGCACATGGACGAGCGGCCTCCCCAAGTACTCCCGCATGAAGAGCACATGCGCGGTCTCGGGCTCCCGCAGCAGCTCCTGACGCATGGCCTCCCACCCCGTCGACAGCGGGTGGTGGTCCCGTCTCGGGGCCCGCTCGTCGGACCGCGTACTCGCCGAGAAGAAGGCACCGCCCCGGCCCTCCTGCTCCACCGGGCTCCGCAGCGGTCCCGCGAGGGCGGCGCCGAACCAGGAAGCAAGCCCGGTTCCGACCCCGCCACTGGTGACGGCATCGAACGTGGCAATGGCCCGCAATCCCATTCCCGAGCTCCTTCCTGGAACGATCTCCCGCACAGGCTGAACAGGCTAACCACTGTCAGGCACGGGCCGCCGACGGGCCCGGCGGCGCTATGCCGCGAGCGAGTACAGCGTGATGCCGCCGACGGTCACCGTCGTGCCCACGGCCACTCCGCCGCCACCGCTCGCCCCTCCCAGCAGAACGAGGGGACCTCCGACGACGATCAGCGCCTTGCCCCACTCCGAACTCCACCAGGGCTGGCCGGGGACGGGCGGATTCGCCATGCCCGTGGCCGA
Source organism: Streptomyces sp. NPDC058051 (assembly GCF_042885475.1). Lineage (NCBI taxonomy): Bacteria > Bacillati > Actinomycetota > Actinomycetes > Kitasatosporales > Streptomycetaceae > Streptomyces > Streptomyces sp. NPDC058051. The sequence continues at coordinate 300,783 of NZ_JBHVRW010000006.1, read as the reverse complement.
AGGCGTGGGCTCCGGCGACGACTGCGCCGAGGGGCGGGATGTCGCCGAGGCGTCCGGGCTCGGGCCGGGGCCGGGCGACGGCGACGGCGTTCTCTTGCGCTTGGGATCGACCCCGTAGTAGCGCATGCCTTCGTAGGCGGTGTCCTTGTCGCTCCAGACCGTTCCCGTGCGGTCCTTTCCGAAGGCGAACCTCGCCGTGGCGAGTGCGGGTCCTCGGGCGACCCTTCTGGTGTCGCCCTTCGAGTCCAGATGGTCCTCCATCTTGTCGACGTAGCGCGTCAGTTGATCGGGGCCGTCCTCGAAGGCGTACTTGTGCTTGTTCGCCGCCTTCTGGTCGCCGGGCTTCGGCTTCTTGGAAGCTGTGGGCTTCACTTCCCAGATGTACACGGTGCCGTTGGACCAGAAGATCACATCGGCTCTGCCGTCGGCCCCGGACCCGTCGGCCTTGGCACCGGGAATCTCGTTGGCGGCATGACCACCCCGTCCGACATCGACGGTGACGTACCCCTCGATCCCGTACTTCTTCGCCCATGAGGCCGCCGCGAACCCGCTGGCGCAGACGGCTCCGTCGTGGGCCGTGTTCTGCCGGGACAGGCAGTTGCCGAGGTTGGTGACTCCTTGGTTCCGCTGGACGGGGGGTGCCCCGCCACCGCCGCCGGTGCCGCTGCCGGTGTCACCGCCGCCGCCACCGCCGCCGCCCGAGCCGAGGTTGCCCAGCCACGCGCACATGCAGAAGAGCAGTCCGGTGGGGTCGCTCTTGCTGACGGGGCTGCTGTTGCCGTAGGCGTATCCGTTCATCTGCAGCGGGTCGGCCAGGTCGGTCACCGGGTCCGCGGACAGGAAACGGCCGGCGTTCTGGTCGTACTCACGTGCGCCGAGGTGCGTCAGTCCGGTCGCGCTGTCGTCGATGCCGACACCGAGGTAGCCGCGCTTGTTGGGCCAGCTCGTCGGCTTCGGGCCGCGGGCCTCGCCGTAGGGCTTGAACTCCCGGCGCGTGACCGCTTGGCTGCCGGACAGTTCGACCGAGGTACCGGCCGTGCCGAGATGATCGGCGATCAGGACACTGAGCTTGTGACCGGTGGTGGCACCGTTGCTGGTCGTGCGGACGACGGTGGGTGCCCCGGGGTGGGAGTAGGACCGCGAGGCGCGTGTGATCTTTCCGGTGGTGTCGGTGGTCAGCTCGGTCTCGCCGAGGTGGAGCGTCGCACCGGTCGGTGAGTGCTCAAGGAGGCGGTTGCCGGCCGCGTCGTAGATGTAGGACGTCTTGTTGCCGTCGTCGGTGAGGGACTCCAGTTTGTTGTCGGGCGACCACTTCAGACTCTGCGTCGTCGCCGGCAGATCCCGTACCTCGGTGTTGCCGGTGGCGTCGTAGGTGTAGGCGCTTCCCTGGCCGGACGGTGTCGAACCGACCCAGGCGAGTGTGTGCGGCTGGGTCGTGACCGGCTCGCCGACCCCGTTGCCCGTGACGGTCTTTCCGTAGCCGTAGGTGTAGGCGACGTTCTTCGTCGCGTCGGCCGTGTTGTGCTCGGTCATGGTGGCGCGATTGCCGAGCCAGTCGAAGGTGAACGACTGCCGGTAGGCGGTGGCGCCCGTCGACACCGTGCCCGTTGCCGGCGCTGCCGCTGTCAGGGACGCCGAGAGCGCCGGGTCGGGGGCTTCGGAGTCGGTCTCGGAGTCGGGCGCGTCGGCGACCGGCCCGGAGGAGGGGGCCGCGTCGGTGCGGTACCCCCAGGTGGCGCCGCTCGTCGACCTGCACCCGGTGCCGTTGCCCGTGGGCTCGATGCTGGACGTCCAGGCGCTCACCAGCTCACCCAACACGTCATAGGTGAAGCACTGGTTGTCCCAGACGGAGCCGCTGGCGCTGCTGAGCCTGCGGGTGTTGGAGGTGATGGTGCCGGAGGTGTCGTACGCGTAGTAGCTGTCGTTGATCGCGTGCGGAGAGGCGGTCTCCCGGTCGGTGACCGTGCGCTGCAGCCGGCCGGTGTGCGCGTCGACGAAGTTGGTCGTCCAGACCCGGTAGGGCTGGGCTCCGGAAACCGTGCGCAGGACCTCGCCGTAGGGCGAGTACGTGGCACTCGACGTGTACCAGGAGAGTCCGGACGTGGACTCGGCCAGCCCGTCCTCGTCGTAGCGCGTGATGACCTTCTCGCTCGCGAGTCCGCCGGTGGCCGGCATCGTCACCGTCAGCGGGCGGCCGGTGAGGCTGTAACCGTACGAGTAGGCGTAGGTGCCCGAGATTCCGGTGGTCATGGAATTCGCGGGGATGACGGTTTCCCGCCCGGTCGGCCGGTATCCGGCGTCGTAGCTGGTGACGCGCGAGATGTAGTCGCCGGAGGCGTCGTGCTGGATGGCGGCGACCGGTTGCCCCAGTGCGCCGGGCAGGCTGTCAAAGGTGAATTCCTTGACCGGCGGAGCGGTCGCGGATCCCTCGCGGACGGCCTTCACACGGCTGAGTTCGTCGTACTCCGTGTAGGTCGACTGCCCGCGCGCGGTGGTGACCTTGACCGGGCGGTCGGCGTCGTCGTACTCGGTGTTGGTGGTGCCGGTGTCCGGATCGGTCGCGGCGGTGACGCGACCGCGGGCGTCGTAGGTGTACGACCAGGCGTTGCCGGCCGGGTCCGTGACCGATTCGCGGTTGCCGCGCTTGTCGTAGGTGTACGACGTGACCCGGCGCCCGCTGTTGTTGCCGTCCGTGTACTGCTGGACGGAGGTGACACGGCCCAGGGCGTCGGTGAAGGACTTGCTCGACGGGGCGGTGGAGCCGGGCGGGTCGACGAACGTGCTCGTGTCGGTGTAGTAGGTGTACGCGGCGTACTTGTAGTCCGCGCCGTGGTAGGTGGACAGGCGGACCTGGCGGCCGAGACCGTCGTAGCGCGTCTTGGTCCAGTTGGGTATCAGGGTGTTCGACCTGGGCTCGAAGAGCTCGCCCGTCGGCTGTCCCTTGGCGAGGTACCCACCGGTCTTCTCGTACAGCAGACCTTGGTCGTTGTAGGTGGTGTCGACGATGATGCGGCCGGGGCCGTGTGCCTCGGACTGGTTCTGGACCTCGCGCATCAGGCCGTCGTAGATCGTGACCTGGAGGGCGTAGCTGCCGTCGTCCTTGAGGGTCTTCATCGTGACGGCGGCGGGCCGGGACTTGTCGGGCGTGGCGACGGCCGGCTGGTAGCCGAACTCCACGTCCGGCGTGGACGCTGTCGACCGCGTCGCGGACCAGCCCTTGATCAACCTGCCGAGGCCGTCGTAATCGGTGCGTGAGACACGGCCGTTGGCGTCCGTGACGGTGAGTGCGAGAGCACGGCCCGGGTCGAACGTCGTGGTGGTGGCGTGCCCCTTGGCATTGATCACCTTGGTGGAGGTGACCGGTCCTCCGGCGTCACCGGGGGTGTACTGGGTCTCGGTGGTTCCGACACCGGGTTTGGTGACGGTGCGCGCGCGGCCCAGTGGGTCGTAGGTGGTCTTGGTGACGATGGAGTGGGAGGTGCCGGTGCCGTTGCTCTCGGCGGCTTCGGTGGCGAGCCCCTTGGTGGGCGCGGCGCCGTAGCCCAGATTGTCGTAGGAGGTGTGCCGTGAGCCCTTCAGCTCGGTGGCGGGATTCGCGGTGTCGAACGCCGCGCAGCTGGTGGCGGTGGTCCGTTGCTCCTTGGGGAGACCGATCAGCCAAGCGGCGGGATTGTGCACGTAGCTGGTCCGGCTGCAGCTGTACTGGGACAGGCTCTCACCGGTGCCGTTGGGCTTGACGACCATGGTCTCGACCTGGACGGGGATACCGTAGGTGTCGTCGACCTCGGTCAGGGTGCGCACGGCCTGCCAGCTGGTGTCGACCGTCTGGATGGCGTCGATGCGTTTGATGCCTCCCCGGTGGGCCAGGAGTGGGGTGAGCGTGCTGCCGTCCTCCCCTTCGCGGGCGCGCGAGGCGGTCTGCTGGGACCACGGGTAGTTCAGCGTGCGCTTGACGACCCGGCCGTCGGAGTTGGCATAGGCGATGCTCTCGGCGGTGAGGCCGGAATACTGGCGGGCGTCGTCCGCCACCAGGGTGTAGGTGCCGGTCGAGTCCTTCACCGCGCCGCCGACGCCCTGGAAGTAGCGGGTGACGGCGTACGACTGGGACTGCGGATCCCCCATCTGGGAGGTGGACTTGCTGCCCCGGGTGACGGACACCTGCCGGTAGCCGCGCCAGTCGCTGTGGGTGCGCAGGGCGGCACGGGTGAATTCGTCGTCGCTCTTGGACCAGGCCGGGTCCTTGTACGCGTAGGTCGTGTGGATGGGCTTGCCGTGCGAGGTGACGTTGTCGGTCTCGGTGACCGAAGCGACGACGTACTTGTTGAACCAGGCCTTGGCGGGTTTCTTCTCCTCGCCGTCCGGGGACCAGCGCAGCGGGAAGCAGGTGGTGTTGTCCCTGCCCTTGTCCTCCGCGGGCTCGGTGGCGCAGCCGCCGGTGTACTCGACCTCGATGGCACCGCCGTACTCGGTGGCGACGGTGCCAATGCGCGGCCGGGTGAAGCCGGGGCGCTGGTCACCGCTGCCGGTCGGGACGAGGTTGGGTAGTTGACGGTCCTTCAGGCGTGCGCGCAGCGGTGAGGAGGAGCCGACGGTGTAGTGGGCGAAGCTCACGCCGTCCTTGGACTGGACGGTGCCGGTGGTGTCGCCGGGACCGTATCCGGTGCGGGTGATGGAGTTGAGCCACAGCCCTGGCGAGGTGTCGTACCAGTCCTCGGGGAACGACTGGTTCAGGGTGTAGGTGTCGACCTTCTGGAGTGTGGTCGAACCGGGGCGCTGGGCGTAGGTGGTGACGGCGGACAGTCGCAGCCGGGTCCAGAACGAGGGGAAGGAGGGGCAGAGCTTGGAGGTGGCCTTGCAGTTGAGGTTGCCGGGACTGTCCCACCACGGTCGGTAGGCACCCGGGTCGTCGGTCTTGTCGAAGTTCGCGCCGTCGCAGATCGTGGCTGACGCGAGGCAGCGCTGGGCGGCCATCAGGTCGACGCGCGCGGACGGCTTCGTCAGGTCCGAGGCGCGCATGCCGTACTCGATGGAGTCCGGGTAGGCGGCCCGGTCGTAGGCCTCGGGCGACTTGAACTTCTTGCGCACCGCGTAGTGGTTCACGGACTGGTGCCAGTCGACGACCATCACGTTGCCGTGCACGTCGACGACCTTGTCCAGTCCCCAGCGCCAGGCCTGCTGCTTGCCCGCGCCGCAGCGGGAATCGGCGTACGCCGCGGCGTGGCAGGGCTCACCGGGGTGGTTGCCGAAGACGGGCACGGTGGAGACGGAGTCGGTGTCGGCGTGACCGCCGCCGACCTTGTTCAGGCCGAAGTGGTACATGGTTCCGTCGGGGGTGGTGACGACCCAGTACTCGCCGTTGTTGTCGCCGTTGGTGGCGCCCACGCGGTGCTCGACGCGGGTGCCGTCGTCGCGCTGCGGCCGGTAGATCTCGGTGTCGCTCTCGGGATTGCTGCCGGCCACCCTCACCAACTCGGTGGTGGAGCCCGCGAGCGACATCACGGCGTTGTACGACACCCAGCAGAGGTCGGGAGTCTTGTCCTTGGAGGCCGTGTTGTTGGGCGTCCCGGCATCGAGCGTCTTGCGGTCGTCCTCGCAGTTGCGGTAGCGGCGTTCGATGTGGCCGGGGTCGTAGTCCCATCCCTCGCCGATCCATGACGCCTGCGGCGACGACACGGCGGTGCGGCCGTCCACGCTCTGGGAGTTGTAGGCGAAGACGACCTTGGGGGCCGGGCCGGCCGGTGCCGGCGGCACGGCGAGCGGATAGGACCAGCTGAAGGCACCGGAGGAACCTCCGGCCTCCCACTTGCCGTTGGAGGCGAGTGGTGTGGCCTTGAACGAGCCGCCCGCGCTGCTGCCCGAATCGATGGCTCCGATGACCGCGCTGTCCCCGGCCGCGGCGGCGGACGCCGAGGTGCGGTAGGCGACCTGCTGGACCGAAGGCCCGGACCGGGAAGTCGAGGGGGAGGAGTCGGCGGCCGGGGTGGTCGTCCCGTCGGCGGCTGTGTCGACGGTCGCGGTGATGGACTCGCTCGCGGTGTCGTTCGCCGTTTCCAGCTCGACGTACTGCTGGCACGCCTCGTCGTCGGGCGTCGTCAGGTAGCACTCGGGGAACTGTACGAACCGGAGACGGGAAGCCCAGTCGGCGCCGTAGAGGTTCTTGAACCCGGAGTAGTCCAGTTTCACGGACACGGGGACGGAGCCGTTCTCCGGCGCCTTCACCGTGACGACGGCGCCGTCCACCCCTTGCCCGGCGGACGCGGTGCGGTCGGTGACGGAGACCTCCCACGTCCCCGTCGGTGCGGGCTGGTCCGGTGCCTGGCCGAGGCTGACCGGCAGGTCGTCCACCGGCGTGAGCGCCACGCGTCGGGCGGCGGTGCGTGTGGAGGCCGGGCTCAGCGGGGGGTTGAAAGTGACCGTCCCGGAGCCCGCGGCAGGCGCTGCGGTCGTACCCGCGGGGGGCTGTTCCCGGTCGTCGGGAACATCGACCTTCAGGGACTCAAGGCTTCTGTCGAAGGCACTGCCGTCGACCGGAAGATCCTTCTCCAGGGGCTCCAGCTCCAGGGTCTGGCGGCCCTGCTCCGCAGCAGCGGGGTCGGGCGGGAGGGCCAGCGACTGGCTGGGGAGCAGACCCACCAGCAGGGCCGCCCCCACGGCGGGTACAACGAGGAGCCGCGTTCGAAGAACGCGGGCACGGGAAAGTCGACCGAACAACACGAGGTCCCCCCGGACCACTCAGAGCGGGACCGAAGCGGACCTCGCGTGATGGCGTATCAGATAGCGGAGATTCTGTGGGGGGCCTGTGAAGCTGCGCCACTGTCCACGACTCGATGTGATGATCGACACGCCCCGTACCGGGGCGTTCATGTACGGGCGGCGCGCATGCGGACTATCGCGCTCCCCGACGTGATTCTTCGCCAGAGCCATCAGAAGGTGGCCAAGTCGGCGAAAAGCAGTCGAACAACCCCTCCCTGCGCCGGTGTTTCGGACGCTTTTTCTCCATACGCCCTGCGAGGACGGCCCTTTATCGCAGTCCTGCTCGCGGCCGGAGCCCGAACAGCGGGACGAACGAGCCGGAGGACGCGGCCTGTCCGGGTCGGTCCACGACGGGTGACGAACCCGGCCTGATGGGTCATCATCGGCTCGCTTCGCCGTGCCCGGTCCGGATCGGGGAGATCCACCGCGCACGGCCATGTTCTGCATCTCCGGCGGCGCCCTGACGGCGCGCGCCGGTTCCGGGGGGAAGGGGAACCGCCACATCATGACGCCCAATTGGCGCCGCGCGCCCAGCCGTCGGGCAGCTGCGGCGGTTGCCGCCGTGGCTCTCGCGGCGACCGCGATCGGCTACGCAGGTCTCGACACGCGGGACTCGGCGGAACGGAACAGCACAGGCCGCGACCGGCACACCACAACGGTCACCGAGTCCCAGGCGATCTCCCGAGCGGCGAAGACGGGTGATCCCGTCGAAGTGACCTCCCTGCGAACACCCCGCTCCACCACGTGGGCGCGGCCCGACGGGCTCATGACCAAGCAGCTGTACTCCTCTCCGGTCCGGGCCGAGGTGGACGGTGTGTGGAAGGCGATCGACCCCGATCTGCACCGCACCGCCGACGGCTGGGAACCCAGGGCGACCAACACCCGGATGGTCTTCTCCGCCGGTTCCGGGGAGCGGGGCGACGGCGACCGCGACCGGAGCTCGCGAGGCGGGGTGCGCCGCGTCTCCCTTGTGGAAGGGGCTGCCGCGGCGGCGGAGACACCGACACCTCTGGTGACCCTCTACGTCGACGGGTACACCATCCAGCTCACCTGGCCCGGCCCCGTCCCCGCACCCGTCATCGACGGCTCGCGCGCCCTGTACCCGGAGATCTTCCCCGGCGCGGACCTGGTCCTCACCGCCGACGACGACGGATTCGCGCAGCTCATCGTGTTGAAGAACCGGCAGGCCGCGGCCGACCCGCGCGTCAAGGCGCTGTCGTACGGCATCACCTCGCCCGACCTCACCTTCCGCCTCGACCCGGTCTCCGACGTCGTCACCGCCGAGAGTGCCTACGGCGACGAGATCGCGTCCTCTTCGACACCCCTGATGTGGGACAGCAGCGGAGTTCCGGCGGTCACCGACAGCACGGTGGGAGCCAGCGCCCAGCCGACCGCGTCGGAGACACCCGGCCCCACCCCCACATCCACGGGGGAGGAGAGCCAGAGCCCGTCCGAAGAAGCACCCGTCGAGGCGGACGAGCAGACCGACCCGTACGCCGAGGTGCTGCCGTCCGCCTCCGACGACCCCTATGTCGCACCGTCCGAGTCGCCCCTGCCGTCCGCACCGCCGGAGCCGACCCCCGCACCCTCGCAGTCCGGCTCGGCGGCGACCCTCAGCCTGCCCTCCATCGACGGGCCCTCACCCGACACGCGCGGTGAGCTCGTCGACGCCGACCTGTCGGGCGCGAACTGGACCATCAGCCCCGACCAGGACTTCCTCACGGACCCGGCGACCCAGTACCCCGTCTTCATCGACCCGTCGGTCAAGAAGCACACGCAGAACTGGACCACCGCGTACAGCCGCCACCCCAACGCCACCTTCTACAACGGCAAGGGTTTCAACAAGGGAGGCACCCACGAGGCACGCGTCGGCTTCGAATCCGACACCTGGGGCACCTCGCGGTCCTACTTCAACATCGCCTTCGACAAAGACCTCAAGGGCGCCCAGATCACCAGCGCGAAACTGCGCGTGCTGGAGACCTACGCCTGGTCCTGCAGCGCCCGGTCGATGAGCGTGCACCTCACCGGACCGGTCAACTCGCACACCAACTGGAAGAACGCGCCCAAGCTGCACGAGGGCAACGAGTTCGCCGCCAAGAGCTTCGCCCACGGGTACAAGTCCGGCTGCCGCGACGCCTACGAGACCTTCGACGTGCGCAAGGCCGCCCAGAAGCAGGCCGACCAGGGCAAGGACAGCATCACCTTCGGGATGCGCGCCCGGGACGAGAAGTCCCAGTACGCCTGGAAGAAGTTCCAGGCCGACGGGGACAACGCCCCGGTCCTGGAACTGGTGTACAACCGCAAGCCGAGTGCACCCACCTCGCTCGATCTCGGGCCGGACGCCAAATGCACCACCACCCAGCCGTACGTCCGCATGGGGTCCGGCAGCCTCACCTTCACGGCAAAGGCGTCGGACAAGGACAAGAACCTGGACTACTTCGACTTCGACCTCTGGCCGACCGGCAAGCTGTCCACCTCCGGTGATCTGCTCGGGTCCACGGGCAAGGTCTCCGTCGGAGGTGACACCGGCACCGCGCTGCGCACCACCTCCGCCTTCCCGACCAGCAAACTCACCAACGGCACCACCTACTCGTGGCGGGTGAGGGCCGTCGACGACGCCGGCGCGAGTTCCGCCTACTCCCCGGCGAACACACCGTGCCGCTTCGTCCTGGACACCGCGGCGCCCAAGCCGCCGAAGGTCAGCTCCACGGACTTCCCGAACGCCGACGGAAGCGAGAACGGCTTCGGCAACGGCGCCGAGGACGCGAATTGGAGCACCAAGAAATTCGGCACGCCCGGCTCGTTCACCGTGCGCGCACTGAGCAGCGACACGGTCCGCTACGAATACGGCTTCAATTCCGCCAGCTATCCGTTCTCGCTGGCCCGCACGGCCGGGACGGCCACCACCGTGAGCGCCACGATCAGCAACGCCAAGCCGCCGACCGCCGGCCCCAACGTGCTGTACGTCCGCGCCGTCGACGGCGCGGGGAACGTCTCGGAGCCGACCAAGTACTTCTTCTACGTCTCGCCCCGCGACCAGGCCGACGCGCCGGGGGACTTCACCGGCGACAAGCTCCCCGACCTCATGGTGATCACGGAGGGCGGCAATCTCTCGCTCTATCCCTCGCAGGCCACCAACGACCTCGCCAAGGGCAGCGGCGACCTGGACTACTCCATGTCCGGCGCCTACCGGAGCAACCCGGACAAGGATCCGCAGGGAGACGATCTGCCGCCCTTCATCGGCCCTCCTTCGGGGCACTTCAAGGGTGCCCTGATCACGCACAACGGAGACATCTACGGCGGTGACGGACTCCAGGACCTGGTGGTCCGGGTCGGTGGAAAGCTCTGGGTCTACCCCGGAGACGGCTACGGCGCCGTCAACATCGACAAACGCCGGGAGATCCTGCTGCCCGCCGGCGCGCCCAGCCCCGCCGATCTCACCCAGATCGTGGCAGCGGGCGACGCCACCGGAGACGGCCGGACCGACTTCTTCGCCACCGTCGGCGACGCGCTGTGGGCCTTCACCGGCTACAACGGCGCCTCCATCGACAAGGCCGTCCGACTGTCCTCGTCCCCCTGGACCGAACGCGACATCGTCACGGTCCAGGACATCTCGGGCGATGGCATCACCGACCTCGTCTACCGCACCGATGTCACCGGCAGACTGCTGCTCCGCAAGGGGATCGCGGCCTCCGGCGGAGGCGTGGACCTCAACTCCCTTGCCGCCGCGGTCAACTCGGCGGGCGGAGTGGACACCGAGTACGGCGCCTCCGGCTGGTCCAGCACGAACATCCCGCACCTGATCGGCACACCGGATGCCAACGGGGACGCGATACCCGACATCTGGACCGTCCGCTCGGACGGATCGGTGCGGTTCTACGCGGGCGGCCGGACCGTGCTGTCCGGATCCGGCACAGAGATCATCGGCGCCGCGAGTTACTGGAAGACACGCATCGGCATCGGCTGACACGGCAGCGGGCGTCAGGGCGGGGCCAGAGGTTCGGACCCGCCCTGACGCCCGAAGCGTCCGGTGGGACGGGTCGCCGCATCTCCGGCCTTCGCCGGTCCCACGACCGCCGTCCGCGCGACCGATGGCCCCCGGCTGTCCCCCACGACCGCCGTCCCTTACGACCGACGGCCCTACAGCCGCCGGCCCCATGACCGACCCCTACGACCGCCGGACCCGTGCCGTCAGCCTGCTGCCCAGCCGCCGGCCGAAGCCGCCCGGCCGGTTCCACGCCCGGAACGCCTCCGCCGTGCGGCTGCTGCCCGTGCGTTCGGCCGCCTTCTCGACGGCGGCCACCGCGTCGGCGGGCAGGCCCCGCACCACCGGCCGCAGCACCTCCTCCAGCAGCGCCGCCCGGGTCTCGCTCCAAGCGCGGCCCGCGTGCGGGTGGGAGCTCCAGACGGTGAAGCAGTCGGCCACGTACGCGGGCTCGGAACGCAGCCGGGCGAGGACCGTGTCGCGGCGGGCGGCCCTGCCGTAGGCCGCGATGAGGTCCGCGTCGTCGCTGTGGACGAACGCGTACAGCTCGGCCTCCGGCCGGTCCGGTGCGAGCAGCCTTTCGGCCAGGGCGCCGAACGCCTGATCGCGCACGCCCGGCTCCACCGGCCTTGCCCCGGCGCACAGCGTCCGGGCCCGTTCGGCCCATCCGGGTTCCGCCGCCCCCGACCGGACGTCCCGCGCGAACTCCAGGAGCAGCAGGGCGCCGCGCACCCGCGCGTCGATCTCCTGCGGGAAGCCGCGCAACAGGTCATGGGCGAGTTCGGGAGCTTCCTCGTCGTCCGCGGGTGCGCCGAGCGCCGCCGCGACGAGAGTGGACCAGGTACCGGCCGTGCGGTGCGCGTCGGAGGTGGTACTGCCCAGCAACTGCCGGGCCTCGCCCGCCGTGGGCGTTCCCTCGCCCCAGACCAGTCCCACTGCCGTGCGCAGCACCAGCGGTTCGGTGAAGGGGGACATGCCGCCGGTGCGGAGCACCGCCTGCAGCGCCTTCACCCGGTCGCCGCCCGCCCCGATGTCCGGCGCCGCCGCGCACATCCGCAGATGCGGCAGCGCCTGAGTGCCGGTGAACGGCAGGGCGACACCGGTCAGCAGCCGCTCCGTCGCCGCCGGATCGTCCGGCGCGATCCGGTCCAGCTCGCCCAGCAGCGCGGTACGGACGTCGAACTGCTCGTCCAGGAGGTCGAGCAGCAGCGGTGCGCAGTCGGCCGCCCCTTCGTCCAGCAGGGACCGGGCCAAGCGGCGTACGACATCGGGAAGCAGGTCCGCGCAGTCCACGTCGAGCAGCCGCGCGATCCGCAGGAGTTGCACCGTGCGCGCCACACTGCGGCCCGGCACGGCGGGCGCGCCGGTGGCGAGTTCGGTACGGAGGTCGTCGCCCAGGGCCGTGACGAGGGCGGCGGCGACGCGCTCCCCGGCCGGTGCGGCGAAGACCGAACGCGCGGGCGGTTCAAGGGTGGCATCGCCACCACGGACCGCCTCCGTCACCAGCAGAGCAGCGAGCGACGCGGTCGTGGCAGCGGGGGCGCGTCCGTCGAGGGCGGTCAACAGGCGTGCCACGGCGGACAGTTCGGTGCTCGTGCGGTCGATACCGGTGGCGGTCAGCGCGTCGGTCAGCCGTCGCGTCCGCTCCTCGTCCAGCGCGTACGGCCGCTCGGCCGCCCAGTCGGCCGCCGCGGCACGCTCGACGGAGCCGAGCCCGATGCCCGCGCACAGTGCCGTGACGGCGAGCGGCCCCGCGGCGAAGGGTTCGCCGGGCAGCTCCGCCGCCGCCCGGAACAGCTCGGGAGACCGATTCCGCCAGATCCGGGCACAGGTCTCCGCCCAGGCGTCGTCCACGGCCTTCTCCGGGCGCGGCCCCGCGCAGTCGTGCACCCGGAGTCCGCCTCCGTCGCCGGGGCCGTCCGCTGCCGTCGCGTCACCCGGCAGCACCCCGACGACCTGGTGAGGGGAGCTCTCCGGCCGTCGGGTGTAGGTCGTGAACGTCAGCCGCTGTGCGTTGTCCGGCGGGAGTACGGCGGTGGCCAGGGCGATCCACCGGGCCACGTCGGCGCTCTGCCGCTCCACGAGGACGACCCGCGCCGCCGACGGATCCTCGTTCACCCGCCGCAGGTCGGCGAAGACCGCAGCCAGCCAGGGGCTGCGGGAGACCGCGAAGTCGTTCAGCGTCTCCGGGCCGAAGGCGGCGGAGGCGGGCAGGGAGTCCATGCGGCCGGGTGCGGAGCCGTGCGGGGGAGTGGAGGCCCAGTTCGGCGACCGCCACGCCGTGATCGGCGGCGCGTCGCCCGGCAGCCGGGTGCCGGCCGGAAGGTGCACCGCGTGCGCGTGGAAACGGCCGGCGCCGGGGCCGCCGAGCGCCACGGTGCGGCTCAGCAGATGGCTGCCGTCGGACAGTGCGCTGTAGCTGAACGCCTCGGGAAAGGAACGGAGTTCGGTGGTTGTCGGGTGGTACGGGGCGCCGGTCGGCGGCTCGTAGCCGAGAAGCTGCTCGGCCTCGGCCAGCACCGGCGTGGGTATCCCGGCGCTGACCGCGGTGAACCGCGCGCCGCCCCCGTCGTCCCCCGCAGAGGCAGAGGTGTAATGCAACTGCGCGAGGCTCATGCGTCGGCCCTCTTCGTCCTTGCCGCGAACGTCCCCGTACCGTCAGCACGCCCGCTCCGTCGGCCGTGCGTCGAGGGCAGGGCTGTCCGGGCGCGGCGACGACCCCGGCGGGGAGCGGTCCGCGATCGCGGGAGCGACGCTATCAAGGCGCGGCGCTCCGCTCCGCACCCTGCCGAAAGGTCACCGGGGCAACCCGGCCGGGGCGCTCGGTCCGGCGGGACGGTGCACAGCGCCCGCAGGGTGGGTGCGGTGGAGCGGGCCCCGCGTCCGGCCGCTCGCGCCGGTGACCGTCGCCCCGGGCCGCCGAGGGGTGAACCACCTCCATCATGACAGTTCGGCGCCCCTTTTCGTAGGACCGACGGCACAGCTCAGAAGCCTTGTGACGGCTTGCCCGCGACTCTCAGAATCACCGTCATGAATCACTCCGAGAACGTCGATCAGGACGCGGTGCTGCGAGCACGGACGATGCTGCTCGGATCCGGTGGGGTGAGCGCCGAGCAGAGGATCGAGGCATACCGGGTGCTGGCGGAAGTGAGCCCCCTGAGCTATCTGCCGAAACTGGCCGAGGCGCTGGTCTCGTTCGGTTACGCGGCGGAGTTCCGGGAGCGCCCGGACGTACAACTGACCCTGTACGGCGAGGCGGTGGCCGTCGCCCGGCGGATCGGCGCGGGTGAGCCGAAGCGGACAGAGCTGCTCTGCCGTGCGCTGACCGCCTACCAACACCAGTTGTACGCCTCCGGCCGGCGGGCGGAGGGTTTCGCGATATGCGAGGAGATGGCCGAAGCCGGACGACAGGGCTTCGAACGGGGGCAGGTGGGGAGCCCCGTATACGGGCACGGGCGGCTGGCTGCCGTACTGGCGGAGGAGGGGCGCCACCAGGAGGCCGCGGACATCTGCGGGCAGTTCTTGCGGTCCGCACGCGCGGAAGGCGTTGCCCGCGGCGCCTTCTGGCACACGGTCGAATGGGCGGCCGAACTGGACGCGGCCGGACGCCCCGACGAGGCCCTGGACGCCTTCGCGGCCCTGATCGACGCCGACCGTGGCGGAGCCGATACGGGGAACACGCCCCTGGCCATCCTGACGTGGGAACTGGTCCGCTACTCCCAGATGCTGGACGCCGCCGGGCGCCGGACCGGGGCCGCGGCGGCCCGGAAGGAGGCTCTCGACGTCCTGGCCGAACTCGACCGGACCGGGGAGCGGAAGGACTGGAGCAACATCCTCTCCTGGTGGACCATGCTGCTCGGCCTGTCCGGCAGGGCGGACGAGCCCGCCGCGTCTCCTCGTGCGCCAGTGCCGCCCTTCGGTTCCACAGAGTGGTCGCACGACACCAGGCAGGCGTACTTCGATGCCCTCCCCGCCCTCGAAGAGGCGACCGCACGCCTGACCGAGGCGGCCGACACCGACCCGCACGGCACCCTGCCGGAACTGATCGCCCTGCACCGAAGGGTGACCATCCGTACGGCACTCCTCCGGGAGAAGCAGAGCCACCGCATCCTGAAGCCGCTCCGGCCGGTCTTCGACAAGGGCGTGGCGCTCGCCTGCCGCCTGGCCGACCTGGACGGTGAGAGCGGCCGGTCCGCGCGGGCCAGGGCGCTGACCGACCGTTCCATGTTCCTCCTCGCCGCCAAGCAGTTCGGCGAGGCCCACGAGGACTTCGCGGCCGTCGCGACCCTGCTGGACTGAACTCCGCTGCGCCGCTGCCGGCCCTTCTCGTAGTCGAGGGCGAACGGGGGGCCATGGGGCGCTCTTTGCGACGACGGCTCCGTGATCGCCTGGGGTGCCAACGCGAACGCCGACGCGCAACTCGGTGACGGCACCACCGACCCCACCCGCCAGCCCGTCGTGGCTTCGCCCGCAGCGGGCGCATGGCCAGAGCATCGCTCAGTGCGCCCCCATCACTCCAATGGCCTACGTACCACGCGCCTTCCGGGTCGTTGGTCGTCTTCGGATTGATGAATCCCCCGCGGGCGCCGCCATACGGTCCCAAGGGTCGCTCTCCGTAAAGGAGTTACTCGGATGAACCTCAAGACTCTCTCCGCGGTCACCGCCGTTCTGGCCCTGGCCGGACTCACCGGAGCATCCACGGCCGACGCGGTGCCCGGCACGGTCTCCGGCAACGGCGGCAACCGCATCGGCACGCTGCGCGCCAACGGTGACGCGCACGTGAAGGAGGGCGGCCTCAGCGCGAACTGGGTCAAGGAGTCCGGCAACGTCAAGCAGGTCGTGCTGACCGGCAACCGCATCGGCGTTCTCACGGGCGACGGCACCGCCTGGGTGAAGGAGGGCGGCCTCAGTGCGAGGTGGGTCAGGGAGTCCGACGACGTCAAGCAGATCGCGCTCTCGGGCAACCGCATCGGCGTCCTGAAGGACAACGGCGACGCGTACGTGAAGGAGGGCGGCCTGAGCGCGACGTGGGTCAAGGAGCACGACAAGGTCAAGGAGCTCGAACTGTCGGGCAACCGCATCGGCATCGTGACGGGCAACGGCGCCGCGTGGGTGAAGGAGGGCGGCCTCAGCGCCACCTGGGTCAAGGAGTCCGGCAACGTCATCGGTCTCGACCTGTCGGGCAACCGCATCGGCGTCCTCACCAGTGACGGCACCGCCTGGGTGAAGGAGGGCGGCCTCAGCGCCGGCTGGGTGCGGGAGCACAACGACGTCATCCAGCTCGAACTGTCCGGCAACCGCATCGGCGTCCTCACGGACAGCGGTGACGCGTACGTGAAGGAGGGCGGCCTCAGCGCCACGTGGGTCCACGAGTACACCCACACCATCCAGATCGCCCTGTCGGGCAAGCGCATCGGCGTCCTCAAGGGCGACGGCGCCGCACGGGTCAAGGAGGGCGGCCTGAGCGCGACGTGGGTCCTGGAGGCGACCAACGTCACCGAGCTGGCGCTGTCCTGACGCCGTGTGACGTGCCCCGGCGTCTCTGACGCCATCACCTGATACCTGATACCTGATACCTGGCAGCTGCCACCCGCCGCGCCGTGCACCGGAGTTGATTCGTTGCACGGCGCGGTGCTGTGCCGTGGGGGCGCTGTACGGTCAGCCGCTGACGGCGTACGCGACGAAGCCGGTCCAGGCGGCGGGGGAGAGGGCGAGCTGGGGGCCCTCCTCGACCTTGGAGTCCCGGACGTGGACGGTGGTGGGGCAGGCGGCGACCTCTACGCAGGAGTCGCCAGAGGGGCTGCTGTAGGTGGACTTGTGCCAGGAGAGGGCGACTTCTATGCAGGAGTCGCCCTGAGATCCGCTGTAGCTGCTCTTGAACCAGGCCAGGTCTGTGGTGCTCATAGCGCTCCTCGCATTTGCTTCAACAGGCTCAAGGAGTCCTCTGAGGTGAGAGCCTGCGAGCGCATCTTGGCATATCGCTGGTGGAGGAAGCTGATGGACTTCGGCTCGGAAATGAAGTGCCCTGTGTCCTGACCTTCTGAGTACCCGAGCCAGCGGTTGTCCAGGGTCTCCAAGAGCTGGAGAGGGCCGTCCAGTCCAGCATGCGTAGGCTGCCGAAGAGGCATGATTTGCAATTCTACGTTCGGATGACGGTCAACCACCTCCATCAGATGGCCGAACAACTCTCGCGATACCTCGTCGCCGCCACTGTGCCGCATCAGCACCGCCTGCTCCAAAATGAAGCTGAAGTCAGTGGCTGGCTTCCGCTTGGTGGATAGCAACTCCTTCCTGGCCATCCGTGCGGCGACGCGCTGTTCGATCTCCTCCTCGGAAGGGAGCGGTGGAACGGAGTACGAGATAGAGCGGGCGTACGCTGCGGTCTGCAACAAGCCTGGCACCACCCGGCATTCGTACGTGTAGAGGCTGATCGCCTCCGCCTCCAACTGCGCCCACTGCCGGAACCAGCTCGCCAAACCCGGTCGTCGCGAGAGATGCCGTGCCGCCGCCTTGATGACCCCGAACGCGTCCAGCACCACTTTTGCCCGCTCGACGAAGGCCAGGGGCGGGAACCGCCGTCCCTGTTCGATCGAGGCGACCGTCGGCACCGAGTACCCCACCATTGGTGCGAACTGCTCCTGTGTCAGCAGTGCCCGCTTACGGAAGGCCTTGACGACCTCCCCGAACGCCTTCAGGCTGTCCGAGGGCTCCGGCTCCCCGTTCGCGCCCGTCGCTCCACCCGTACCGCCGACGCCGTCCGTCATGTCCGGCCACCTCCCGTGCCCTGTGCCTGCCCCGGTCCGCAACTCGCCCATGCTCACGCATTGTTACGCGTACCGTCTACCCTCCGCACCCGTACGCTGACTGAGCGTACGAGTCGCTGAGCTGGTCCGATGGGCTCTGAGTCCGCAGGGTGGGCGCATGGAAGCACTCGTCACCCCCCAACCGCCGTTCACCGTACGTGTGTTCGCGCAGCGTTTCAGCTCCACGCCACGAGGAGCGAGGCTCGCCCGGCATCTCGCGCTGCACGTGATGCACGACTGGGGCATCCCGTACCGCAGTGACGCATCGGAGACGGCGGCGCTGATCGTCGCCGAGCTGGCCGCGAACGCCGTCACCCACGGCCGGGTACCGGGCCGCGACTTCGAGGTGCGGCTGACCCACGCGCCGGGCGACGCGCAAGAACTGGGCCTCCTGCGGATCGAGGTCAGCGACACCCGGGGCGAGCGGCGCCCGCCGGGGCCGGGAGAGCTGGTGCCGCCGCCTCCGGGATCCGACGGCGGGCACGGGCTGATCCTGGTCGAGGCACTGGCCGACCGATGGGCGGTACTGGACCGCGTACCGCCGGGCAAGACGATCCGTGCCGAGCTGGACCTGCTCTACTGAGCATCACGCGCACCGCGTCTGGGTGGAAGGCTGCTGTGGGGGTGTTCCCGCTACACCGTGGTGAGCAGGTCACCACGTTCGAGGGCCTCGCGCTGGTGGCCGCCCCGTCCCGGTGGGCGAACAACGCCTCGGTCCGTTCCCGGCTTCGGCGGCGTGCTTCCGGCGCAGCTCACGTTCCTCCTTCTTCAGCCGGGTCACCTCCGCGCGCAGTTCCTCCGGCCTGCGGAGAAGCGCGGAAGGTGCCGTACGGGTTCACTCGGGTGGTCATCGGGGCGGGATCACTCAGGGCGGGTAGTCAGGAAAGCGCTGCTGTCCGTTCTTTCCCGCGCATGTCCCGTACCCGCCGCTGCTGAGGAGCCGTCGTGAAATTCGGAGTCTCGACCTTCATCACCGACCAGGGCATCAGCCCGATCTCGCTCGGAACCGCTCTTGAGGAACGGGCGTTCGACTCGTTGTTCATCGCCGAGCACAGCCATATTCCGGTGAACCGCCGGTCCCCCTACCCGGGCGGGGGCGAACTGCCGGACATCTACTACCGCACCCTCGACCCCTTCGTGGCTCTGACGGCGATCGGTGTGGTGACCGAGCGGCTGCTGCTGGGCACCGGCATCGCGCTGATCCCGCAGCGCGACCCGATCATCACGGCGAAAGAGGTCGCCTCGCTCGACCTGGTCTCCGGCGGTCGGGTGATCTTCGGTGTCGGTGTCGGCTGGAATCGTGAGGAGATGCGGGACCACGGCACCGATCCCGCCACGCGCGGCCGGCTCACCGACGAGCGGCTGCGGGCCATGCGTGAGCTGTGGACCGAGGAGAAGGCCGAATTCCACGGCGAGTTCGTGGACTTCGACCCGGCCTTCGCCTGGCCCAAGCCCGTGCAGCGCCCCCATCCGCCGATCTACGTCGGGGGTGGCGAGGGCGCGTTCCGGAGGGTGGCGCAGCTCGGGGACGCGTGGCTGGCCAACGGCGTGCCGCCGCAGGAGCTCGGCCCGCAGATCGAGCGGCTGCGCGCTCTGGCAGACCGGGAGGTGCCGGTGACGGTGTACGGGATCCCCGACGATCCCGAGCAGATCGAGGGCTATCGCGGTCTGGGAGTGGAACGCGTGCTGTTCTACCTGCCGACGATGCCGGAACGGGAAACGAGGGAGTACCTGGACCGGCTGACCGAGATCACCGCGCGGTTCCGGTGAGGCACCGAGACCACTGCCCGGTGCGGGGCAGGCGCCTCGTCACCGTCCTCGTCACTCCGTAACTCTGTAACTCTGTAACGCCGCGACTGCTGGAAGGGCGGGGCACGATGCCCGATCTGACACATGCGGAGGCCCGTGAGCGGTTCGCCTGGGGGCGTGTCGCGCGTCTGGCTACGGCCGACACGGCGGGCCGTCCGCACCTGGTACCCGTGGTGTTCGCCCTGGACGGCGACACCGTGCTGCTGGTCGTGGACCACAAGCCGAAGCGGACGACGCGGCTGAAACGCCTGGCCAACATGGCGGCCAACCCGTCGGTCTGCCTGCTTGCCGACCACTACGAGGACGACTGGGACCGCCTCTGGTGGGTTCGGGCCGACGGCAGAGCCAGGGTGCTGCCGCCGCCGGACCGGTCGCCCGAGGCGGCCCGCCGCGTCAACCTGCTCACGGCGAAATACCCGCAGTACGCCGAGCAGCCCCCCGGCGGACCGGTGATCGAGGTGTCGGTGCTGCGCTGGAGCGGCTGGCGCGCACGGTGAACCGTG
Organism: Streptomyces sp. NPDC058051; assembly: GCF_042885475.1. Lineage (NCBI taxonomy): Bacteria > Bacillati > Actinomycetota > Actinomycetes > Kitasatosporales > Streptomycetaceae > Streptomyces > Streptomyces sp. NPDC058051. The sequence continues at coordinate 280,930 of NZ_JBHVRW010000006.1, read as the reverse complement.
TGGCCGTTGACGGAGACGGCGGCGGACGGGGTGCGGGGGCGGGTCGCCCGGCCCGGGCGCGCACTCGGCGCGGGCGTACGGGGGGCGTGAACAGGGCGTGAAGCGGAGCTGCGGGCGCGCTTAAGAAAACCTCGATGGACCTGTGGCGCGGGGTGCGGCAGATTTCTCCGTGACGGCAGAGGATGGTGTGCGGCAGCCGATCGACGCGCGCTGCCACGTCGTCCCCCTCTTCTTCCCCGGGCCGCAGGCTTCGCTCAAGGCTGCCCCGGCCCGGGGTACTCAACGCCGTACCAGCGCAGGGAGCCGCAGCCGTGAAGGCACTCGTGAAGCAGAAGGCCGAGCCCGGACTCTGGCTGATGGACGTGCCCGAGCCGGAGATCGGCCCCTCGGACGTACTGATCAAGGTGCTCCGTACCGGCATCTGCGGCACCGATCTGCACATCCGGAACTACGACGGCTGGGCCCAGCAGGCCGTACGCACCCCGCTCGTCCTCGGGCACGAGTTCGTCGGTGAGGTCGCGGAGACGGGCGCCGACGTCGTCGACATCAGCGTCGGCGACCTGGTCAGCGGCGAGGGCCACCTGGTCTGCGGGAAGTGCCGCAACTGCCTGGCCGGCCGCCGCCACCTGTGCCGTTCCACGCTCGGGCTCGGCGTCGGCCGGGACGGCGCGTTCGCCGAGTACGTCGCCCTGCCCGCGTCCAACGTCTGGGTGCACCGGGTTCCCGTCGACCTCGACATCGCCGCGATCTTCGACCCGTTCGGCAACGCCGTGCACACCGCGCTGTCGTTCCCGCTGGTCGGCGAGGACGTACTGATCACCGGCGCCGGCCCGATCGGCATCATGGCCGCCGCCGTCGCCCGGCACGCGGGGGCCCGTCACGTCGTCATCACCGACGTCAGCGAGGCCCGGCTGGAACTGGCCAGGAAGGTCGGCGTCAGCCTCGCCCTCAACGTCGCCGAGGAGACCATCACCGAAGGGCAGCAGCGCCTCGGACTGCGCGAGGGCTTCGACATCGGCCTGGAGATGTCCGGCCGGCCCGAGGCAATGCGCGACATGATCGCGAACATGACCCACGGTGGCCGGATCGCGATGCTCGGACTGCCCTCCGAAGAGTTCGCCGTCGACTGGTCCCGCATCGTCACCTCGATGATCACCGTCAAGGGCATCTACGGCCGCGAGATGTACGAGACCTGGTACGCCATGTCCGTACTGCTGGAGGGCGGCCTCGACCTCGCCCCCGTGATCACCGGCCGGTACGGCTACCGGGACTTCGAGGCGGCCTTCGACGACGCGGCGAGCGGGCGCGGCGGCAAGGTCATCCTCGACTGGACCGCCTGAGACTTCCGACCGCCTCCGTACCCAGCTGGGAGACACCCTCATGTTCGACTCCGTACGCGACGACCTGCGCATCACCCTCGACGAGATCCGGGCCGCCGGACTCCACAAGCCCGAGCGCGTGATCGGCACCCCGCAGTCCGCGAGCGTCGCCGTCACCGCGGGCGGCCGGCCCGGTGAGGTGCTCAACTTCTGCGCCAACAACTACCTGGGCCTCGCCGACCACCCCGAGGTGATCGCCGCCGCCCACGATGCTCTGGACCGCTGGGGCTACGGCATGGCCTCGGTCCGCTTCATCTGCGGCACCCAGGAGGTCCACAAGGAGCTGGAGCAGCGGATCTCCACGTTCCTCGGCCAGGAGGACACGATCCTCTACTCCTCCTGCTTCGACGCCAACGGCGGTGTCTTCGAGACCGTCCTCGGCCCGGACGACGCCGTCATCTCCGACGCACTCAACCACGCCTCCATCATCGACGGCATCCGCCTCTCCAAGGCCAGGCGCTTCCGCTACGCCAACCGCGACATGGCCGACCTGGAGACGCAGCTCAAGGAGGCGTCCGGGGCCCGGCGCCGGCTCGTCGTCACCGACGGCGTCTTCTCCATGGACGGGTACGTCGCCCCGCTGCGCGAGATCTGCGACCTGGCCGAGCGCTACGACGCCATGGTCATGGTCGACGACTCGCACGCCGTCGGCTTCGTCGGCCCCGGCGGACGCGGCACGCCCGAGCTGCACGACGTGATGGACCGCGTCGACATCATCACCGGCACCCTCGGCAAGGCGCTCGGCGGTGCGTCCGGCGGCTACGTCGCGGCCCGCGCCGAGATCGTCGCCCTGCTGCGCCAGCGCTCCCGCCCGTACCTCTTCTCCAACTCGCTCGCCCCCGTCATCGCGGCGGCCTCCCTCAAGGTCCTGGACCTGCTGGAGGCCGCGGGCGACCTGCGCGAGCAGCTGAATGCCAACACCGCGCTCTTCCGTAACCGGATGACCGAGGAGGGCTTCGACATCCTGCCCGGCGACCACGCCATCGCCCCCGTCATGATCGGGGACGCGGCGAAGGCAGGCCGGATGGCGGAGCTGCTCCTGGAGCGCGGTGTGTACGTGATCGGGTTCTCGTACCCGGTGGTCCCGCAGGGCGCGGCCCGTATCCGCGTCCAGCTCTCCGCCGCGCATTCCACGGCGGACGTGAACCGGGCCGTCGACGCGTTCGTCGACGCGCGGGCCGCGCTGGGGGAGTAGCGGCGCCGAGGGCCGCACGGGGGAGCAGCGGTGCAGAGGGCGAGACCTTGTCCGTCCCGCACCCTGCTCCGAGCAGAGGGCAGGGCGCCACCGGTCGCACCGGCGGCGCCCTGGTGCCGTTCATCGCCCTCCGTCGCCCTCCGTCGCCGAGGTGGTTCCCAGGGCCCGATCCGTTGGCGTCGTGTGGTCAGGCTGCGGGCCGCCTTCGGGCTCACCGTGTTCGCGCGGGGCGTCCTGTGAGGGGCACCTCTGGTGCGTCGTCGCAACGGCCGCACATGACACCTCTGTCCCCCGAACGGCCCACGCGGGTGGCCCGTGCCTTGCCCTTCCGGGAGCGTGACAGCGGCCGCGATCTGCAGGGCAGGCGCAAGGAGCTGGACACGTCGCGCAGTGAGGGAGACCGCCATGGCCGAGTCCACCGAGACCACCCAGTCCACCGAGACCACCCAGTCCAAGGCGGCCGAACCGGGCGTCGCCGCAGGCAACGCCGCAGCGCGTGAGTCTTTCCCCTTCGACGACACGCAGGACTTCGAGGACGCCGCGCGGGGTTTTGTGGGCACGGCTGAGGACACCGTGGTGCGAGGCGGCGACGGCGGTGCTGTGTGGGACCTGGACGCCTACGGGTTCCTCGAAGAGGACTGCCCCGAGACCGCCAACCCCAGTTTGTGGCGGCAGAGCCGCCTGGTCGCCCAGCACGGTCTGTATGAGGTGGCCGAGGGCATCTACCAGGTGCGCGGGTTCGACCTGTCGAACATGACCCTGGTGGAGGGCGACCGCGGCGTGCTGGTGATCGACCCGCTCATCAGTGCCGAGACCGCCTCGGCCGCCCTCGCGCTGTACCGGCGGCATCGGGGCGAACGACCTGTGACCGCCGTGCTCTACACGCACAGCCACATCGACCACTTCGGTGGTGTCCGAGGCGTGATCGACCCACGGGACGTCGATGGCGGGGTGCCGGTCATCGCCCCTGAGGGCTTCTTGGAGCACGCAGTCAGCGAGAACGTCTACGCCGGGACGGCCATGGGCCGCCGGGCCGCCTACATGTACGGCGCGGCACTGCCCAAGGGTGAGCGCGGACAGATCGGTGCCGGTCTCGGTCAGACGACGTCCACCGGTGCCGCCGGTCTGATCCCCCCGACCCTGGACGTCACCCATACCGGGCAGAGCGAGACCATTGACGGCATTGTGATGGTTTTCCACCTCACTCCCGGCACCGAGGCGCCGGCTGAACTGAACATCCATTTCCCCGACCGGGCGGCGTTGTGCATGGCCGAGAACGCCACCCACAACCTGCATAACCTGCTGACCCTGCGCGGTGCCCAGGTCCGTAACCCGCGTGTGTGGGCCCACTACCTCACTGAGGCCATCGCGCTGTTCGCGGGCTCCGTCGACGTGGCGTTCGCCTCGCACCACTGGCCCGTCCGGGGCCGCGAGCGCGTCCTGGCGTTCCTGTCAGAGCAGCGTGACCTGTACGCGTACCTGCACGACCAGACCCTGCGGATGCTCAACCAGGGGCTGACCGCGCTGGAGATCGCCGAAGAGATGACGCTACCGCCGACGCTGGAGCGCGCCTGGCACACACATGGCTACTACGGCTCGGTCAGCCACAACACCAAGGCGATCTACCAGCACTATCTGGGCTGGTTCGACGGCAACCCCGCCCACTTGTGGGAACACCCGCCTGCCGAGGCGGCCCAGCGTTACGTGGACTTCATGGGTGGCGCCGACGAGATCGTCCGCCGGGCCCGCGACTCCTACGCGGCCGGGGACTTCCGCTGGGTGGCCCAGGTCGTCAACCACGTCCTGTTCGCCGACCCTCACCATGACGAGGCGCGCGCACTGCAGGCCGACGCGCTGGAGCAGCTCGGTTACGGCAGCGAGAACGGCACCTGGCGCAACTTCTACCTCACCGGCGCCCTCGAACTCCGCCAGGGAGCCGTCGGCACCCCCACGTCCACGGCGGGCCCCGACCTGCTGGCTGCCCTGACTCTGGACCAGCTCCTCGATTCCCTGGCCATCCGGATCGACGGCCCCCGGAGCTGGCATGCCGACCTCACCATCCGCTTCCGCGTGCGCGACACGGATCCGGTCACCTTGCGCCTGCGCAACGGCGTCCTCGTCCACACCACCGGAACGACACCCGAAGCAGCCGACCCCGACACCGAGATCACCCTCGCCGAGCCGGACCTTCGCGCCCTTCTCCTCGGCACCACCTGCCTCGGTGACCTCGCCGACCAGGGCCTCGCCACGATCCAGGGAGATACGGGCACATTCACCGAACTTCTCGCCCACCTCAGCGACCCGGCCCCCGACTTCGCCATCGTCACGCCCTGACACCCGACGGTAGTGCTCGCGGTGATGGGGGCGGTGTGCTCGCCGCCACGGTGGTCACCGTGCTGCTGAGCACCTGGACCGTGGATGCCGTGCGGGGGTAGCGGATCATCGCCGGCAGGGTCGGAGAGCGACGTACGGGGTGACCCGCTCGCCGGACGGTCGTGGTGCGTGGGGTCCGATCGGGACAGTGCGCGTGTCCGAGTGCATTGACCACACTCGTAGGGGCATCCCCGGGCCCCGCGACTCGTAGGGGCATCCCCGGGCCCCGCGCCCCGCACTCGCGCCCTCGCCGACCGCCGGGAGCCTCGCCGCGGTGGCCGGGCTTCCTGCATGACCTGGGACAATGGGGCACATGATCGATGCACGACGGCTGCGCATTCTCCGTGCGGTGGCTGACCACCGCACGGTGACCGCCGCAGCCGCCGCGCTGTATCTCACGCCCTCCGCGGTCTCCCAGCAGCTTGCCGCGCTGGAGCAGGAGACCGGGCACCGGCTGGTCGAACGCAACGCGCGCGGCGCCCGGCTCACCCCCGCCGGGGAGATCCTGCTGACCCACACCAACGCGGTCCTCGCCCAGCTGGAGCGGGCCGAGGCGGAGCTCGCCGCGTACGACGCGGGGGACGCGGGCACGGTCACGGTCGCCGCGTTCGCCACCGGCATCGGCCTGGTCCTCGCCCCCGCGATCGCCGCCCTGGCCCTCACCGCGCCCGGCATCCGCGTCCGTGTGCAGGATGCCGAGGGCGACGCGAGTGTGCCGATGGTGCTGGACCGGCAGGCGGATGTCGCGGTCGCCGTCGAGTACCGGGGCGCGCCGGGCGAGGACGACCTGCGGCTGACCCGGGTGCCGCTGTACTCGGAGCCGTTCGACGCGGTCCTGCCGGTGGGGCACCGGCTGGCCGATCAGGAGCAGGTGGCGATCGCCGACCTGGAGAAGGACCCGTGGATCGGCCCCTACCCCGGCAACCCGTGCCATGACGTGGTGGTCCTGGCCTGCGAGTTCGCCGGGTTCCAGCCGAGGCTGGAACACTCCTCGGACGACTTCCGCGCGGTGGTCGCGCTGGCCGGTGCGGGTGCCGGGGTGGCGCTGGTGCCGCGGTCGGCGTTGCGGGGGATGGAGCTGACGGGGGTCGTGGTGCGGCCGGTGCAGGGCAGCGCCCCGACCCGCCGGGTCTTCGCCGCGGTGCGGCACGGGGCGGAAGACCATCCGCTGATCGCGCCGGTGCTCGACGCGTTGGCCTCGGCTGCGGTACGGGAAGCGGCGCTGCCGCTGCCGGCCTCGTCGTGACACGTGTCGGCGCGGGACAGGCCGCGGGGTCGTAGCGCACGGTGCGGGAGTCGGCGGAGTCGGGTTCCCCGGACTTCCTGAGGGGATATCTGTGAAGGTGGTGGGTGTCTACCGTAGGGGGGCCCGTGCGGGACTTCGACTGGCTCCTCTCCGCGCCGATCGCGCACCGTGGACTCTTCGACACCTCGCTCGGCATTCCCGAGAACTCCCTGCCGGCCTTCCGCCGCGCAGTGGAGCGGGGCATCCCGGTCGAACTCGATGTCCAGTTGGCCCATGACGGCACGCTCGTCGTGGTGCACGATGCCACGCTGGAGCGGATGACAGGCGTACCGCTGCATGTCTCCCGGATGTGCGGTGCGGACCTGGGCCGGCTGCGTCTCGGTGACTCCGGTGAACCGGTGCCCACCCTCGAACAGGCCTTGGAGGTCATCGACGGCCGGATCCCTGTCGTCGTCGACGTGCGACGCTGGGGTTCGGAGTTGAGCCCCCGTCTGGAGAGAGCAGTAGCAGTGGGCATTCAGGACTACCACGGTCCTGTCGCTCTGCAGTCCTTCGACCCGCTGGCCGTGTACCGGCTGCGTCGTCTGATCAATGACAGACCCGTCGGGCAGATCTCCGGTGCATTGCGTTCCGCGAACCGGGCGACCGCGTTGATCGGCCGCACCATGGTCACCAATTGTGTGACCTCTCCGGATTTCATCGCATACGAGCTTGAGATGCTGCCATCCTCCTATGCCGCGCTCTGGCAGCGGCGAGGCATCCCGCTTCTTGCCTGGACTGTCACCTCAGCAGAGACTGAAGCCCGCGCGGCACGCGTCGCCGACAACTTCTACTTCGACGGGTATCTACCAACGGCCCATCAGAGGCCAACGATATGAGGGAGGTTCCGTGAGGACACATGTGCGAAGGCTCCGTGCCCCGTCCCTTCGCGATTTCCTGAATGTTGCTGATGACGAGTTGGATTCCACGGTAGAGCTGTATGTCCAAGAGCTGCGGCACTTCTACGATGCCCGCGCACGCTGGCACAGACGAGGTCATCGGTTCAGCGGCATCGTTGTGATCATCATCGGCGCGCTCCTTCCGCTGCTGGCCACCTCTCAATTCGCCCACAAGGAACTGGTCCTGTCGCTCGTCGGCGTGACCATCTCCACAGTCACAGCTCTGCGCTCCTTCTACCGCTTCGACCAGTCGTGGATTCTGCTCCGCAACACGGAGATAGCGATCAGTCATGCGTACCTGAAGTGGAAGCTCGCGCGCCACGGTTCAGCGGATGAGCCGTATTCCCCCGAGCGCAGAGAGGCCGACACACGCGCACTGATCGACATGATCATGGGTATTCGTCGTGATGAAGCCGAGTCGTTCTTCAACGAGCTACCGACGCCTCAATCCGTCCCGGACGGACAGAACCCCGGGCTGCCGGGTGCCCGGCGCAGGGTGTGAGCGCATCCGTCTCGGCGTGTTGACCGAGGAGACCCGTCGTGTTGACCGAGGAGACCCGCCCCGAAGGGGGCGACGGCATCGCGATCCGAACTCACCGCTCCCCGCCTCCTGTTCGCGTCCCTGCCTCCAGTGCGCGCACGGGGAGCGGGGCGGCGCCATGGCTCAGGGGCGCGAGGGCTGGAGCAGATCCCAGCGGTTGCCGTACAGGTCCTCGAAGACGGCCACCGATCCGTATGCCTCGTGCCGCGGCTCCTCCAGGAACCGCACACCGGCGGCCAGCATCCGCGCGTGGTCGCCCGCGAAGTCCTCGGTGTGCAGGAAGAAGCCGACCCGCCCGCCCGTCTGGGCACCGACCCGTCCCCGCTGCGCCTCGTCCCCGGCACGGGCCAGCAGCAGTCCTGATCCCTCCGCGCCGTGCGGACGCACGACCACCCAACGCGAGCCGTCGCCCCGGTCGGTGTCCTCCACCAGTTCGAAGCCGAGGGCGTTCGTGTAGAAGGCCACGGCGTCGTCGTAGTCGTGGACGACCAGGGTGACCAGGGCGATGTGCGGCATGGGAATCCTCGTGCGGAGAGGGGCGGCTCACGGCGGGGCGAGCCCGTACGTCATACGTAACACTACCCACCCCTGCGGGAACCGTGCCGCTCCGTCGTGGCATCCGGCGGGCACGCACCGGGACAATGCGCCTCATGGAGACCAGCGACCTCACCGGGCTGACGGCCCGCGCCCGGCGCCTCGCCGTCCCGGGCCGCCGGCGCATCCTCGGCATCGCGGGAGCGCCCGGCGCCGGGAAGTCCACCCTTGCCGCACAGCTCGTCGGCGCGCTCGGCGGACGTGCCGTCCTCGTCCCCATGGACGGCTTCCACCTGGCCCAGGCCGAGTTGGAACGGCTCGGCCGCGCCGGGCGCAAGGGAGCACCCGACACCTTCGACGCCGCCGGGTACGCGGCCCTGCTGCGTCGCCTGCGCCTCCCGGAACCGGGGACCACCGTGTACGCCCCCGCCTTCGACCGTGCGCTGGAGGAGCCGATCGCCGGGGCCGTGCCCGTTCCTCCGGACATTCCGCTCGTCGTCACCGAGGGCAATTACCTCCTGCACGACGAAGGGGCGTGGGCGCCCGTGCACGAGCTGCTGGACGAGACGTGGTTCCTGGAGCTCGAACCGGACCTGCGGGTGCGCCGGCTCGTCGACCGGCATGTGCGGTTCGGCAAGCCCCGTACGTACGCCGAGCATTGGGTGGCCGAGTCCGACGAACCGAACGCACGCCTGGTGGAACGCGGTCGCTCCCGGGCCGGTCTGGTCGTGAGGCTGCGCTCGTGGACCTGATCCCCGCTCGCGTGGACCGGCACGTACGGGCAGGATGCTGTATGCCGTGTCGCGTCGCCAGGAGGTCCGCATGTCCAGCCCGAACCAGCCCGCACCGTTCACCGCCGACGACTACCGGGCCCGGATGACGCGTGCCGCCGAGGGCGCCGCCGCGGCCGGGCTCGCAGGAGTTCTGGTCGCCCCCGGCCCCGATCTCGTGCACCTCACCGGCTACCAGCCCGTGAACACCGAGCGCCTCACCGTCCTCGTCCTCACACCGGGCGCGGACCCGGTCCTCGTCGTCCCGACCCTGGAGGCCCCCGACGCCGAGAAGGCCGTCGGCGCGCCCGCTCTCACCCTCCGGGACTGGACCGACGGAAAGGACCCGTACGCCGTCACCGCCCCACTGCTCGACGGCCGGGGCCGGTTCGCCGTCAGCGACAACGCCTGGGCGATGCATCTGCTCGGGCTCCAGCGGACGCTCCCGGACACCTCGTACGTCTCCCTCACCGAGGCCCTGCCCATGCTGCGCGCGGTGAAGGACGCCGCCGAGCTGGAACGGATCGCGGCCGCCGGTGCCGCCGCCGACGCCACGTACGGCGAGATCCTCAAGGTGCGGTTCGCCGGCCGCAAGGAGACCGACATCGCCGCCGACCTGGCCGATCTGCTGAAGCGGTTCGGGCACTCCCAGGTCGATTTCACCGTCGTCGGCTCCGGTCCCAACGGCGCCAATCCGCACCACGAGGCGGGCGAGCGCACCATCGAGCGGGGCGACATGGTCGTGCTCGACTTCGGCGGTCTCAAGCACGGCTACGGCTCCGACACCTCCCGTACCGTCCACGTCGGCGAGCCCACCGCCGAGGAGCAGCGGGTCCACGACATCGTGCGGGAGGCCCAGGGGGCGGGCTGCGACGCGGTCCGGCCCGGCGTCGCCTGCCAGGACATCGACCGAGCGGCCCGAGCCGTCATCACCGAGTTCGGCTACGGCGAACGCTTCATCCACCGCACCGGCCACGGCATCGGCGTCACCACCCACGAACCGCCGTACATGATCGAGGGCGAGGAGCAGCCGCTGGTGCCCGGGATGTGCTTCTCCGTGGAGCCGGGCATCTATCTGCCGGGCCGGTTCGGTGTCCGGATCGAGGACATCGTGACCGTGACCGAGGACGGCGGCCGGCGCCTCAACAGCACCGCACGGGAGATGGCGATCGTCGAGTAGCCGTGCCCGGGCGCGCCCCGGCAGGTGCGCCCCGCCCGGTCGCGCCGCACCCCTCGGCGCTGGACGCACCCCACGGCTGACGGGCCCTCAGTCGTCGGCCAGTACCACGCACGACTCCGGCGGCAGGTGCAGCAGCCCGTCGCCGTCCGGGGCCTCCACCGGCTCCCACGCGGCCACCACCCGGCCCCCGGCTCCCCGGCGCCGTCCGCCGCCCAGCGGGATCGCGGCCGGTTTCTCGTCCAGGTTGACCGCGATCCGCAGATCTCCCCTGCGGTACGCCAGCCAGCGCGCCCGCTCGTCGTGGGCGGTGCGCACCGATGCCAGATCCGGGTCGGAGAGGTCGGGCAGGGTGCGGCGCAGCGCGATCAGTTCGCGGTACCAGGCGTGCAGGCGGGCGTGCGGCTCCCGCGACGGTTCGCTCCAGTCCAGACAGGAGCGGTCCCGGGTGGCCGGGTCCTGCGGGTCGGGAATGTCGTCGGCCGCCCAGCCGTGCGCCGCGAACTCGCGCCGTCTGCCCCTGCGGACCGCCTCGGCGAGCGCCGGATCGGTGTGGTCGGTGAAGAACTGCCACGGGGTGCGGGCGCCCCACTCCTCGCCCATGAACAGCATCGGGGTGAACGGCCCGGTCAGCACGAGGGCCGCGGCGCAGGCCAGCAGACCGGGGGAGAGGGTGGCGGCGAGCCGGTCGCCCAGGGCCCGGTTCCCGATCTGGTCATGCGTCTGGGCGTAGCCCACGAACCGGTGGGCGGGCGTGCGGGCGATGTCGACGGGCCGGCCGTGGGTACGGCCGCGGAAGCTGGAGTACGTACCGTTGTGGAAGAAGGCACTCGTCACGGTCTTGGCGACGGCGGCCAGCGGCGCGGCGGCGAAATCCGCGTAATAGCCCTGGGACTCACCGGTCAGCGCGCAGTGCAGGGCGTGGTGGAAGTCGTCGTTCCACTGGGCGTGCAGGCCGATGCCGCCGGAGTCGCGCGGTGTCGTCGTCCGCGGGTCGCAGAGGTCGGACTCGGCGATCAGCGAAAGCGGACGGCCGAGTTCCGCGGCGAGTGCGTCGGTCGCCGTGGACAGCTCCTCCAGGAAGGTCAGCGCCCGCGTGTCGGCCAGGGCGTGGATCGCGTCCAGCCGCAGCCCGTCCAGCCGGTAGTCGCGCAGCCAGGCGAGCGCGCTGCCCAGCAGATACGCCCGCACCTCGTCCGAACCGGGGGCGTCGAGATTGACCGCCGCACCCCACGGCGTGTGATGGGTCTCGGTGAAGTACGGTCCGAAGGACGGGAGATGGTTGCCGGACGGGCCCAGGTGGTTGTGCACCACGTCCAGGACGACCGCCAGCCCGAGACCGTGCGCTGTATCGACAAATCGCTTGAGCCCTTCCGGGCCGCCGTACGGCTCGTGGACGGCCCAGAGCGACACCCCCTCGTACCCCCACCCGTTTCTGCCGGGGAAGGGACAGACCGGCATCAGCGACACGTGGGTGATGCCCAGTTCGGCGAGGTGGCCGAGACGGGCCGCCGCGGCGTCGAAGGTGCCCTCGGGGGTGTACGTGCCGATGTGCAGCTCGTACAGGACCGCGCCCGGCAGCCCCCGGCCCGCCCAGTCGTCGCGCCAGACGTACGCCGAGTGGTCGACGACGGCACTCTCACCGTCCGGTCCGTCAGGCTGACGGCGCGAGCGCGGATCGGGCAGCACGGCCCCACCGGTCCCGGCCCCTTCGCCCCCGCCTGTCCCGTCCCCGGTCCCGCGACCCTCGCCCCCGTTCAGCGCGAAGCCGTACCGGTCCCCGTCCGAAGCCTCCGCCTCGGCCGTCCACCACCCGGCCCGTACGGGATCGGGCCCCATGGCCCGGGGCACACCCGCCAGCCGCAGTTCGACCGAGTCCGCATCCGGTGCCCATACCTCGAACAGCATGCAACGCTCCTCGTCTCCTCGCCCCCGTGCCCCATGGTCGGCATCAGCCGCGACGACTGACTCGCGACACTGGATCGAGCCCGTTACTGGCGATTAAGGTCTGGTTCTGATCATTGCCCGGCAAGGTTCCGCTCAATACGCACTTCTCCATACGCACCCCTCGATACGTACTCCCTGACGCACTCCCCACCACGTGCGTGCCCCCCGATTCACACTTCCTTCCTCTGACGGCTGTGGAGGCCGAGATGACTGTGCCGCCGTTCCCGCCCGGTTTCCTCTGGGGAGCCTCCGCCTCCGCGTTCCAGACCGAAGGGGCGACGGACACCGACGGGAAGGGGCCCTCCGGCTGGGACGCCTTCGCCGCACAGCCGGGACGGATCAAGGACGGCACCGACACCACCCGCGGGACCGGCTTCCACCAGCACTACCGCGAAGACGTCGCGCTCCTGGCCGGCCTCGGCGCCGACGCCTTCCGGTTCTCCATCAGCTGGCCGCGCGTGGTGCCCGGCGGCAGCGGATCCGTCAACCCGCAGGGACTCGACTTCTACGACCGCCTCGTCGACGAACTCTGCGCCCACGGCATCACACCGGCCCCCACCCTCTACCACTGGGACACCCCGCTGCCGCTGGACGAGGCGGGCGGCTGGCTCAACCGGGACACGGCCTACCGCTTCGCCGAGTACGCGGGCATCGTCGCCGAACGGCTCGCCGACCGCGTCCCGATGTGGATCACCATCAACGAACCGGCCGAGGTGACGCTGCTCGGCTACGCACTCGGCGAGCACGCACCGGGCCGCACTCTCCTCTTCGACGCCCTGCCCGCCGCCCACCACCAGCTCCTCGCGCACGGCCTGGCCGTGCGCGCGCTGCGCGGCGCGGGCGCCGACGCCATCGGCGTCGCCGTCTCGCACACCCCCGTCTGGACCGCCGGGGACTCCGAGGAGGACCGCCTGGGCGCGGACCTGTACGACACGATCACCAACTGGATGTTCGCCGACCCGATCCTCACCGGCCGCTACCCCGACGAGAACTTCGCCGCGCTGATGCCGGGCCCGGTCGAGGACGACCTGGCGACCATCTCCACCCCGCTCGACTGGTACGGCGTCAACTACTACAACCCGACCCTCGTCGGCGCGCCCGACGCGAACGCCCTGGGCTCCTTCTCCGGCTTCGGGATGCCCGCCGAACTCCCCTTCGGCATCCGCGAGATACAGGGATACGAGAAGACGGACTTCGGCTGGCCCGTCGTCCCCGACGGCCTGCGCGAAACCCTCGTCCAGCTCCACCACCGCTTCGGCGACCGGCTCCCCCCGCTCTTCATCACCGAGAACGGCTGCGCCGTCGACGAGCCGGCCCGGGACACGCGCCGGATCGCCTATCTCGAAGGGCACCTCCGGGCCCTGCGGTCGGCCATGGACGCGGGCGTCGACGTCCGCGGTTACTTCACCTGGTCGCTCACGGACAACGTCGAATGGACCGAGGGCGTCAGCAAACGGTTCGGCCTGGTCCACATCGACTACGAGACACTGCGCCGGACGCCCAAGGACTCCTACGCCTGGTACCGCGACCTGATCCGTACGCAGAAGGCCGGTACCGGGGGCTCGGCCCGCTGACCCGATCCGCCGCACCGCACCCTGGGGGAGCACCGGCCGCCGGCCGTCGGCGCAGGGTCAGGCACCGCGCCCGGAGAGGGGACCTTACGAACAGCCCCCGGTGTGATCAATACTTCGCGCCATGGTTGCTTCTTGGTGGTCCCGGGCCCGACTGGGGATCTTTGTGCACTGGACGCCCGCCTCCGTACCGGGCTGGGCCCCGCCGTACGTTCCCCCGGACGAGCTGCCCCTGGCGGGCCGCCGCTCGCCGCTCGGCTGGACGTCGTACGCCGAGTGGTACGAGAACGCGCTCCGCTTCCCCGGCAGCCCGGTCTCCGCCCACCACCGCGCGACCTACGGCACCCGCCCGTACACCGCGTTCGGGGGCGACTTCAACGACGCCCTGGACACCTGGGATCCGACCGCCTGGGCCCGCAGCTTCCGCGCCGCGGGCGCCGGTTACGCCGTCCTCGTCACCAAACACCACGACGGCTTCTGCCTCTGGCCCTCCGGGATCACCAACCCGCACCGCGCCGGCTGGCACACCTCGCGCGACGTGGTCGGAGAATTCGCCGATGCCGTACGGGCCGAGGGGCTGCGCTTCGGCGTCTACTACTCCGGCGGTCTCGACTGGACCTTCGACGACCGTCCCATCGGCACCGGCGCGGACACCGTCTCGGCCGTGCCCCGCGGCGGCTATCCCGCGTACGCGGGCGCCCAGATGCGCGAACTGATCCGCCGCTACCGCCCCGACATCCTCTGGAACGACATCGCCTGGCCCGGCTCCCTCACCGACATCCAGCGGCTCGTCGAGTACTACCGCTTCACCGTCCCGCACGGCGTCGTCAACGACCGGCTGTTCCCGTACGCACCGATGTGGCGCGCACTGCGACTGCCGGGTGCCAAGGCCCTGTACGACCGCTGGGAGCGCCGCACCATCGCCCAGGGCGAGGGCTTCGTGCCGCGCCAACCCCCGTACTACGACTTCCGCACACCCGAATTCGCCCGCTACACCGGCCCCGACCCGTACGAGATCACCCGTGGCATCGACCACAGCTTCGGCTACAACCGCAACTCCCCGCCCGAGGCGTTCCTCGGCCGCGACGCGCTGGACTCGCTGGTCCGCGAGACGGCGTCCGAGGGCGGCAACCTGCTGCTCAACGTGGGACCGCGCGGCGAGGACGCGACGATCCCCGCCGAGCAGCGGCTCCGCCTGGACTGGCTGGCGGAACTCACCCGCGACCGCGCCCCGGACGCACGCGTACCCGGCTGACGCGCCGGTCGGTGCGGGACGGGGCGAGAGACCGTGCGGGGCGGGTCGGCGCCGACGCGTGGCGGCGGGCGGCGTTCCGCTGCGGAGAGCCGCAGCGGAACGCCGCCGCCGACCGGGGAAACCATGTCGTACCGCGGCGGCCTCAGCCCTGGGGAGCGTCCCAGACCATGTCGAAGGCGCGCTCGAAGTTCACATACCCGAGGCGTTCGAAGGACCTGGCCATCGGGACGTTGCCGAGATCGGTCGCGGCCCGGATCCTGACGATGCCGTCCTGCGCGGCCAGCACCCGGGTGCCCTCGGCGAGGATGTCGTCGATGTAGCCGTGACCGCGATGGGCAGGCAGCACACCGAGGTAGGCGATGATCGGGTTGTAGCTGTTGCGTGCCGGGATCACGAACCCGACCGGTTCGCCGTCGGGGAGTTCGGCGACGCGCCACCACTCCCGCGGAGTCGTGTACTCCGCCAGCTCCTCGTCGTAGTGCTTCTCGGCCGCTTCGCGGGCGCTGAGACCGGACGCCAGGTCGGCGCGGCCGTGGGCGTCGAGCGTGCCTTCCATCACCGGTGTCATCAGCGGGAGGAGGTCCTCCCGGCCGTCGACGGGGCGGAAGCGCAGCCGGCCGCTGTCCGTCGGGACCGGCGTACCGGCCCGCCACTCCAGGCGCAGCCGCTCGACCAGCATCCGCGCACCGGAGCGCTCCATGACCCGGATCCGGGCCTCGACGACATCGCGGGCCGCCGGGTCCTCGCGCCAGTCGGGCGGGACGAAGCGTCCGTACTCGGGGCGCGGTGCCCCGGCGGGCACGACCGCTGACGTCGCGGCCTCCAGCAGCCGCAGCCCGGCCTCGCCGCGTTCGGGCTCGGGCAGGGTGTCGTCGAGGTCGAAGAAGTCGAGCAACATAGGTGCGTCGCCGTCCCGGCTCCACCAGGCGACTCGCGCCACCACATGCTCGCCGCGCAGCGCCACCCACATCCACTCCGGACGGCGACGCCCGCTCTCCAGGTCCTCGGCGAGCTCGTGATCGAGCACGTACGACAGCTGACGGAACAGTCCTAGCTCCTGCGGACCGGTGAGGGGACGGATGGTCAATTCCTGTGGTGCACGGGTCACAAATTCTCCTTGAGGCATACAGAGGGCGGCCGCCGATCGGCGCACCGCCCGCAGCGGGAGACGGTAGCAACCTCCTCCCGGAGCCGCCCGTGAATTCCGCGGCGGTGGTTCCGCGCAGGTCAGGGAAGGGGACGGAAGCGGGGTTGTTCTGGACACCCCGGGGCGCCCGGCACGACAATTGACCGCGTGACGTCTCCCTTCGAGTTCCACACGTACCCCGCGCGGCTTTCGGACGCCGAGCGCGACCGTGTCCTCGGCGTGCTCAGAGACGGCGCGGCCCAGGGCAAGCTGTCCCACGACACCTTCATGCGGCGGATGGAACTGGCCCTCACCGCCCGCCGCTCGGAGGAGCTGGAGGCGCTCACCGCCGACCTGGAGGGTGAGGGCCGCTGGTCACGACGGATACTCCGGGTCGTCGGCGGGGTGTCCGGCTTTCCCGGCCGGGTGCGCCGGGTCTGGCAGACGGAACGGCTCCCGAAGCTCCTGCTGCCCGCCCCGAGTCCGCACCCCCTGCTGATCGGCCGCGATCCGGGCAACGGGCTGCGGCTCAACCACGAGACGGTCTCCCGGCTCCACGCGGAACTCACCGCGCAGGGCGACCTCTGGCTGCTGCGCGACCTCGGCTCGACCAACGGCACGTGCGTCAACGGGCAGCGCGTCATCGGCACGGTCCAGGTCCGCGACGGCGACCAGGTGAGCTTCGGATGGATGAGCTTCCGGCTCTCCGCGCCCGTCCCGGGACCTCCTGCCTGAGACGGCCCGTCCCGTATCCCGTGCCTGAGACGGCCCGTCCCGTATCCCGTGTCTGAGACGGCCCGTCCCGTATCCCGTGCCTGGGACGAGCCCGTCCCCGCATCCCGCGCCCGGGGCGAGGCCAGGCTCGGGATTCCTCCTCGCCGGTCCCCTCAGGACCGCTGATGGAGACCACGGCCGGCGAGAGCGAGAAAGACCTCACCGACCGCCTCGGACAGTGTCGGGTGGGCGTGGATGTGATGAGCCACATCGGCCGGTTCGGCGTCCCACCCGACGATCAGCTGGCTCTGGGCGATCATCTCGGAGACGTGCGGGCCGACGAGGTGCACCCCCAGCACGCGGCCACCCCGCTCGGCGACGACCTTCACCATGCCGCCCTGACCGTGCACCATGCCCTTGGCCACGGCGGTCAGCGGCGTGGTCCCGACGGTGACATCGTGCCCGGCGTTACGCGCCTCCGCCTCGGTCAGGCCCACCGCGGCGGTCTGCGGGGACGAGTACGTCACCCGGGGAACGGCCGTGTAGTCCACTGCGGGCGGTCGGAGACCGGCCAGCGTCTCGGCGACCGACAGGCCCTCGGCGAAGGAGGCGTGGGCCAGCCCGAGGGAGGGCGGCGGCAGCAGATCGCCCACCACGTGGATGCCCGGCACGCACGTCTCGAACCGGGACCAGTCGGCGGGCGCCACATGACCGCGGTCGTCGGCGGCCAGACCGGCCGCCGCGAGACCGAGCCCGTCCGTCACCGGCTCCCGCCCCACCGCGACGAGCAGCCGCTCGGTCCGCACCGTGCGCGTCTCGCCGCGCGCGGTGCGGACCGTCGCGAGCACTCCGTCGCCCAGCACCGCCGCGTCCGAGAGCCGTGCCCCCGACAGCACATCGATCCCGCGCTTCTTCAGACCGCGGGTCAGATGGCGCGACACGTCGACGTCCTCCAGCGGCACGAGCCGGTCGGCGGCCTCCACCAGGGTGACGTCCGCGCCCATCGACCGGTGGAACGAGGCGTACTCGACACCGATCGCCCCTCCGCCCAGCACCAGGACGGATTTCGGGAGCCCCGGCGCGAACAGCGCGTCGTCACTGGTGACGACCCGGCGCCCGTCGGCCGGCAGGCCCGGCAGCGTGCGCGGCCGCGACCCGGTGGCGAGGACGATGCCGCGGCGGGCGACGATCTCACCGCGGCCGGTGACCCGGGCACTGCGCGGACCGGTCAACTCGGCGCTCCCGTACACCACGTCGACCGCCGCGTGCCCCAGATGCCCCACGACACCCCGGTGGTTGCGCGCCACGATGTCGTCCCGGGTGGCGACCAGCGCGGGCCAGTCCACCGAGTCCAGCGTGGCCTTCACCCCCCACCGCTGCCCGGCTTCCGCGATGCCGTCCACGAGTTCGGCCGCGTGGAGCATCGCCTTGCTCGGGATGCAGCCGCGGTGCAGACAGGTACCGCCGACCGCGTCACGTTCCGCAAGTACCACCCGCAGACCGAGGGCCGCGGCCCGCAACGCCGTGGAGTACCCGCCGGTGCCACCACCGATCACCAGCACGTCCGTCTCGGTCCGGTTCTCTTTCTCTTCCTGGGGCTGTGTCATGAGCCCAGCCTCCGCCCGGCCTCGTCATGAGTCCAAGGCAATGTTTCTGTGGATCCGATGCACAATCTTCATGGCAACGGTCCGCAGGACGTTCGACGGCCACGGTCCACGAGGCGTCCGGGCAAGGGTCCGTGGGGCGTCCGTGGCAACGGTCCACGGGCGCCTTCGCGGCAACGGTTCACGGGAGGGCGGCGCGGTGAGTCTGCGGCAGATGGAGTACTTCGTCACGGTCGTGGAGGAGGCGTCCTTCACCCGGGCAGCCGAACTCCTCCACGTCACCCAGCCCGCGCTGTCCCACCAGATCAAGGCCCTGGAGAAGACCGTCGGCGGCGCCCTGCTCGAACGGCTGCCGCGCGGCGTGCGCCTGACCCCGATGGGCCGGGCCTTCCTGCCGCACGCCGAGCGTTCCGTACGCAGCGCCGCCCAGGCCGCGCGCGCGGCCCGGGCGGCGGCCGGGGCGGAGGGCGGCGAGCTGCACATCGCGACGGTGCACGCGGTGGCCGTCGGGATCCTCCCGGACGTCTTCGCGCGCTGGCGCCGGGCGCACCCCGGGGTCGCACTCGTCCTGCACGAGTACGCCACCACACAGGCCCTGGAGGAACAGCTCGAACGCGGCATCGCCGACCTGGCCGTCGGCCCGCCGCCGGCGCACTGGCAGGGGCCCGTCGTCCCGGTAGGTGAGGAGGAGATCGTGCTCGTGGTCCCGTTCGACGACCGGCTCGCCGGACGTACCTCCGTCCGGCTCAGGGAACTGGCCGACCGGCCCTGGGTGCGCTGCGCGATGGAACCCTCCGTGCAGGGACAGCCCTTCCTCGACTGGGCCTGCGGCCAGGCCGGATTCACCCCCCGGACGGCGGTGCGCACCGAGCACACGTCGACGGCGGTGCGGATGGCCGCGGCCGGCGTCGGAGTCGCCACGGCCCCCGCCCATGTCGTCCGGGGCGCGGTCGGCGAGGACTGTGCGATCCTCGGCGTCGACCCGCCCTGGCGGCGTCGGCTGGCCGTCTTCTCCCGCGTCGAGCTGACGGGTGCCGCCGCGGCGTTCACGGACCTGCTCGAAGCGACCTGGCCGTAAGCGCTGCCCCGGGCCGTCCCCGGACTGTCCGGCAATCCGTCACCGGCTCCAGAGCTTCGGGCCGGGCCCGCACGCGGCGTGCCCCGCCCGACGCCACGCGCCGGCTCCGCCGGGCGGACGGGACTCCGCCCGGTCGGCACCGGGCTGCTCACACACGGTCCGTGGGCCCTTCTCGTCCGGCCCGGCCGAGGAGTGCCACCGGACGCTCGGCGAAGAGCTCGACGAGCGGGACCACGGTGTCGGTGAACTTCCGGCCGGGCGACAGCAGATCGGTCCACGGTCCGTCGTCCGGCAGCGTCAGCTCCGTCCCGTGCCAGCCGCCCGACTCGGCCAGCCGCAGCGACAGCCTCGTCACCGCCGTGACCACTTCGCCGGAGCGGCAGAACGCCAGGCAGTGCGCGGCCGCCGGGCCGTGGGCACTCAGCGGGGTGTACGTGCCCGACTCACCGAACACCTCCGGCCGTTCGCGCCGCAGCCGCAGCGCCACCGCGGTGAGCCGCTCCTTCTCACCGCGGGCCGCGTCCTTGTCCGGGGTACGGAACGGCCGCCGGTTGTCCGGGTCCACCAGCGCCGCGTACTCCCGTTCCGTGCCCTGGTACAGATCGGGCACGCCCGGCATCGTCAGCTGCACCAGCGCCGCGCCGAGGACATTGGCCCGTACGTACGGGGCGAGTGAGCTCGCGAAGCGTTCCAGCGCCTCGCGCACCGGACCCTCGCCGGCGGCCGGCCCCGCGGCGACGAAGTCCGTCACCGCTCGCTCGTACGCGGGGTCGGGCTCGGTCCAGCCGGTGAAGAGCGCCGACTCGCGGACCGCTTTCAGCAGCGCGGGCTCCAGCCGGGCCGCCATCTCCCGGACCGGCAGCGCCGCGCAGCCGACGGCCGTCTGCCAGGCCTGCCAGGCGAGCTGCGGATCGGGTGCGGTGGCGGGAGTCACCCGCCCCAGCTCCACCAGCAGCCAGGACCACTGCTCCGGACACTCGGTCAGCACCGCGATCCGGGCCCGCACGTCGGCGCTCCGCTTGGTGTCGTGGGTGGTCAGCGCCGTGCCGGTGGCCGGCCAGTCGCGCGCCAGCCGGGCCGCGAACGCGTGGAACTCCTCCGGCGCCACCCCCGGCTGCCCGGGATCGCCGCCCACCTCGTTCGCCGAGATCAGCGGTACGTACCGGTAGTACGCCGTGTCCTCGACCGACTTGGCGCGCAACGCCGACGCGGTCTGGGCGAACCGCACGCAGAACGCCGACCGGTCGGGCCCTTCCCCCAGCAGGCCGAGCGCCAGATCCCGCACGACGTCGACGGCCGACGCCTCCTCCGGAACGGAGAACATCGCCTTCGCGTCCCGTACGGCCGAATCCGGCAGCGCCGCTCGGGCCGCCTGCGTGCAGGGCCCGCCGGCTGTCGTGTACGGGCGGTAGACGGGCAGGCGTACGAGCAGCTCCCGCACAGCGGTGTGCAGCGTCCACGGCGCGTGGTCGCGCAGGGCGGGGTCCTCGGCACAGATGCGAACGGCGAGCCGGGTCAGCAGCCCGGTCTCGGCGGCCAGCTCATGCGTCACCACCCGGTACGCGGCCCGGCGGACGGTCGACGGCCAGTCACCACCGCGGTCCCCGGCGGGCCCGGCGAACTCCCGGTAACGGCCGACCAGCTCCGCGGCGCCCATCGGATCGACGAAGAGGCCGTCGATCCGATGCAGCGCGTCGTACCCCGTCGTCCCCGCCACGGCCCAGTCCGCGGGCAGAGGCTCGGTGCGGCCGAGGATCTTCTCCACCACCGTCCACCGCCCCTCCGTCGCCGCCGAGAGCCGTTCCAGATAGGCCGCCGGTTCGGCGAGTCCGTCGGGGTGGTCGACGCGCAGCCCGTCCACCACCCCGTCCCGGACCAGTTCGATGATCTTGCCGTGGGTGGCGGCGAAGACCTCGGGGTCCTCGACCCGCACTCCGACGAGATCCGAGATGGTGAAGAACCGCCGGTAGTTCAGTTCGGTGCGGGCCAGGCGCCACCAGCCGAGCCGGTAGTGCTGGGCGTCCAGCAGCTCGGGCAGCGGCAGGTGGGCGGTGCCCGTGCGGAGCGGGAACTCCTGCTCGCCGTAGCGCAGCACCCGGCCGTCGACCCGGAGCCTGCCGATCTCGTCGCCGATCCGTCCGGCCAGGACCGGCAGCAGCACCTTGCCGTCGCCCGCCGCCCAGTCGATGTCGAACCAGCGGGCGTACGGGGAGCCGGCGCCCTCGCGCAGCACCTCCCGCAACGCGTGGTTGTGGCGGGGGTCGGCGGCCATGTGGTTCGGCACGATGTCCACGACCAGCCCGAGACCGTGCGCACGCGCCGTGCGGGCCAGCTCCCGCAGTCCGTCCTCGCCGCCGAGCTCGGCGCGTACCCGGCCGTGGTCGACGACGTCGTACCCGTGCCGGGAGCCGGGCACGGCCTCCAGCACCGGGGACAGATGCAGATGGGAGACGCCGAGCGCGGCGAGGTACGGCACGGCCTGTCCGGCGGCCGAGAACGGGAAGTCCGGCTGGAGCTGGAGCCGGTAGGTGGCGGTGGGCGTCATGCCCGGTTCGTACCCAGCCTGCGGCCTCCTGTGTCACCGAACGACGCAAACGGCTCGACCGGCGGTGTCGCGGACCGCCGTACGACGAGTCCCCGCGCCCCGTCCCGCGCCGCCGGGACACCACGGACCCACACGTTCGGTCCCGAAGGGCCCGCGCCGTGGGCTACGCGGGCCGCTGGAGCACCACCATGCTCCGGCCGACCAGCGTCACCCGTTCGCCACCCGACACCTTCGGCCCCGAGCCGGGGAAGACCCCGGTGGGATGCGCCGTGTCCACCACCACCCTCCACTGCCGGCCGTGATTCACCGGAACGGAGAATTCCAGCGTGTCGGCGCTGGCGTTGAACATCAGCAGGAACGAGTCGTCGGAGATGCGTTCGCCGCGCGGCCCCGGTTCCGAGATCGCATGGCCGTTGAGAAAGACCGTCAGCGCCTTGGCGTGCGCGGCCTGCCAGTCCCGTTGCTTCATCTCGCCGCCCTCGGGCGTGAACCACGCGATGTCCGAGAGCTCGTCGTGCGTGCCCTCGACCGGGCGGCCGTGAAAGAACCGGCGGCGCCGGAAGACCGGATGGTCGCGGCGGAGCCAGACCATGGCCCGGGTGAACTCCAGCAGACCGCTGCGCGGATCGTCGCCGTCCGCCGGATCGTTCCCGCCCGCACCGTCCGCACCGCCCTTGTCGGGGTCGGGGTCGGGCCAGTGCACCCACGACAACTCGTTGTCCTGGCAGTACGCGTTGTTGTTGCCCCGCTGCGTACGCGCGAACTCGTCGCCGTGGCTCAGCATCGGCACGCCCTGCGACACCATCAGGGTGGCGATGAAGTTCCGCATCTGGCGCTCGCGCAGGTCCAGGATCTCCGGCTGGTCCGTCTCGCCCTCCGCGCCGCAGTTCCAGGACCGGTTGTGGCTCTCGCCGTCCCGGTTGCCCTCGCCGTTCGCCTCGTTGCGCTTGTCGTTGTACGAGACCAGGTCGTGCAGCGTGAATCCGTCGTGGCAGGTCGTGAAGTTGATCGAGGCGAGCGGTCGCCGTCCGTCGTCCTGGTACAGGTCCGACGATCCGGTCAGCCGTCCGGCGAACTCGGCGAGGGTCCGCGGCTCGCCCCGCCACAGGTCCCGCACGGTGTCCCGGTACTTGCCGTTCCACTCCGTCCACAGCGGCGGGAAGTTCCCCACCTGGTAACCGCCCTCACCCACGTCCCACGGCTCGGCGATCAGCTTCACCTGGCTGACGACCGGGTCCTGCTGCACCAGGTCGAAGAACGACGACAGCCGGTCCACCTCGTGGAACTGCCGCGCCAGAGTGGCCGCCAGATCGAAGCGGAAGCCGTCCACATGCATCTCCGTGACCCAGTACCGCAGCGAGTCCATGATCAGCTGGAGTACGTGCGGCGACCGCATCAGCAGGGAGTTCCCGGTCCCCGTGGTGTCCATGTAGTACCGCTGGTCGTCCGCGAGCCGGTAGTACGAGGCGTTGTCCAGGCCACGGAAGGAGAGCGTCGGGCCCAGGTGATTGCCCTCCGCGGTGTGGTTGTAGACCACGTCGAGGATCACCTCGACTCCGGCCTGATGCAGCGCGCGCACGGCCTGCTTGAACTCCAGCACCTGCTCACCGCGGTCCCCCCAGGAGGCGTACGCGTTGTGCGGGGCGAAGAATCCGATGGTGTTGTAACCCCAGTAATTGGCCAGACCCGCGTCCACCAGCCGGTGGTCCTGGACGAACTGGTGAACGGGCATCAGCTCGATCGCGGTGACGCCCAGTTCCGTCAGATGGGCGATCACCTCCGGGTGGGCCAGGCCCGCGTAGGTGCCGCGCAGCTCTTTCGGCAGCCCCGGATGGAGCATCGTCAGGCCCTTCACATGGGCCTCGTAGATCACCGTGCGGTGGTAGTCCGTACGGGGGCGTCGGTCGTCCCCCCAGTCGAAGTACGGATTGACCACGACCGAGGACATGGTGTGCGGTGCCGAGTCGAGATCGTTGCGCGCGTCGGGCCGGCCGAACGGATAGCCGTACACCGCCTCGCCCCATTGGATCTGCCCGGCGACGGCCCTGGCGTACGGATCGAGCAGCAGCTTCGCCGAATTGCAGCGGGCGCCGCGGTCCGGCTCGTACGGTCCGTGGACCCGGAATCCGTACCGCTGACCGGGCATCACGCCGGGCAGATAGGCATGGCGGACAAACGCGTCGGTCTCTCTCAGCTCCACCGCCGTCTCGGAACCGTCGTCGTGCAGCAGGCACAACTCGATTCGGTTGGCGGCCTCCGAGAAGACCGCGAAGTTGGTCCCGGCGCCGTCGTACGTGGCGCCGAGGGGATACGCCTGTCCCGGCCAGACCTGCATAGGTTGACTCTTCCACTTCTGATCCGGGTGCCTGGGGCTTGCGGGCTGCTTGAGCCAGATCTTCCCCGAAAGAGGTGCGGCTACCTAGGACGTCGCGCGGTCCGGTCAACATCGGGCCTCTCCGTGTCGCCCGGAACCGCGATCCGGTGACCCGAGCCGGACATACGCCCCGTATGAAGCCCTGGACGGGGTGGTCAATCCCTATGAATCCGCTCACTACGGCAGATCTTGCCGTCCGGAACATGCTTGTGTTCTGCGGGAGTTGAGGAAGGAGCCTGTGCATCCGGCTGCACCGGCTCCCGCTCCCGGAGTACCCTTCCTTGATCGTTGGTGGGGGAGTGGAAGGCGGTGCGCGGGTGAGCTCGGGAGGGTTCGAGCTGCCCCCGGGTGACACAGGTCACGAGGGGGACTCAACCGATGCCCCGCCCGGGGCGGTCTCGCTGGCGCAACCCATGGAGATCGGCGCTGAACTGGACTGGGGAGCGGACGCCTGGAGCGAGGTGCGCACACGCGCCCAGCGCGCCGGGCGCGCCTACATCTGGCTGAATCTCGTGGAGCAGCGGCTGCGCGCCGTCGTCGCCGCGGTGCTCCGGCCCATCTACGGCCCCGTCCACGGCGAGGACTGGGTGGTGGCCGCCGCCGGACCCGCCGGGCAGGAGTGGGTGCAGCGCGCCGTCGCCGTACGCGAGGTCTCCCGTCGCAAGGGCTACCTGCTGGACCCGGCCGACGACAACGTCCTCAGCTTCCTCACGCTGCCGCAGCTGCGTGAGCTGATGGTCCAGCACTGGCCCTGCTTCGAGCCGTACTTCGACGAACGCCGCGAGGTCGAGCTGGCGCTCGACGAACTGGAGGTCGCCCGCAATGTGGTCTCCCGCAACCGCGCCCTGAACGAGGCGGTCCTCGCCCAGGCCGAGCGCGCCTCGGCCCGGCTCCTGGAGATCCTGGGCAGCGGCGCCGCGGTCCCGTCGGCCGACCGGCTCCCGGTCGACGCCGTCGAGGAGCTTGTCGGCGACCGGTACGCGGATGTGGTCTCCGTCCATTCCGACCGGGTACGGCTCCAGCGGCAACTGCCCGCCGAGGACCTCTTCGGCGGTTCGCGCCGTCTCGACGCCATCGGCATAGGGCTCAACCTGCTGGTGCAGAACTTCTCCGGCCGCAGACTGATCCGGCTCGCCGAGTCGGGCTGCCGGGTCCGCCTGCTCTTCATCAACCCGGCCAGCAGCGCGGTCAAGCGCCGGGAGCGGGAGCTGGGTCTCAAGAAGGGCGAGCTGAGCCGGTCGGTGGAGATGAACATCCTCCATATGCGCCGGGTCCGCTCCAAGCTCCGTGATCCGGGCGCCTTCGAGATCCATGTCTTCGACGAGACGCCGCGCTTCACGGCCTACCTGGTCGACGGCGACGGGACGGACGCGGTCGGGGTCGTCCAGCCGTATCTGCGGCGCGCACGCGGCATGGAGGCACCCGTGCTGGTCCTGCGGGGCGGCGGGCGCGCGGTGGTCCGGGCGGGACAGGACAACGAACACGGGCTTTTCGAGACATACCGTGAGGAATTCGAGTCCGTGTGGACGGATTCACGGCCCGTCTCCTGAGGTGGTGCCGGGGGTCGGTTCAGCGAAGGCCGTTCCCGAGGGGGCGGCCGTCCGTTGTCAGTGGTGCGTGCGAGGGTGGTCATCACCTGGGGGAGGGCACCACGAAGGAGGTACGGGATGAGCTGGCACCTGGAGCCGCTGGTCGGCTTCGACCTGGAGACGACGGGCACCGACGTCGAGACCGACCGCATCGTGACGGCCGCGGTCGTGCGCCTGGATGCGGCAGGGGCCGTCTCGGCTGAACGGACCTGGCTGCTGAATCCCGGGGTGGCGATACCTGAGCAGGCGTCGGCGATCCACGGCATCTCGACAGAACATGCTCGCGAGCACGGAGTGCCGGCTGCTTCCGCCATCGAGGAGATCGCGCAGACCGTCGCCGAGGGGCTGCGTCTTGGTACGCCCCTGGTGGTGATGAACGCACGCTACGACCTGTCACTGCTGGACCGTGAGTGTCGGCGGCACGAGGTCGAGTCAATCAGCGAGCGGCTGGGCAGTGTGCCTTCGCCCGTCATCGATCCGCTGGTGATCGACAAGCACATCGACAAGTACCGGAAGGGCAAGCGGGCCCTCCATGCGTTGTGTGCTCACTACGGGGTGTCGCTCGATGACGCGCACAATGCGAGGGCCGATGCCGTGGCCGCCGCCCGCGTGGTGCGACGCATGGGTGAGAAGCATCAACCCGTCGGCCTGATGCCGTTGGCGGATCTGCATGACCTTCAGGTGCGTGCGGCGGCTGAACAGTCGGTCTCTTTGCAGGCCTATCTGCGGCGTACCGCGGATCCGTCGGCAGTCGTCGAGCCGGCCTGGCCGCTCGTTCCCCGGAGGCGATGACCGCGTTGGGTCAGCCCCCTCCGGGCGCGAGAGCTTGCAGGTGGGAGAGGACGATCCGGCGCCGTGGAAGGTCGACGTCCACGATTTTCACCGTGAGGGTGTCTCCGACCTGGACCACGTCCTCGGGCCGAACCATGTGTCCTTCGGCCAGCTCGGTGAGGTGCACCAGGCCTTCGAGGCCGTCCTCTCTGTCTTCGATACGGACGAAGGCGCCGAACGGTACAAGTTTGGTCACGACGCCGGTCACCGTCTGGCCGACCTGCTGTACGAATGGCGGCATCGGGTCCTCTTGCAATGCCTTCAGGGACAGCGGCACATGCTCGCGCACCAGGTCGACGTCGAGGATCTCGGCCGAGATTTCCTGGCCGACGGTGACGATGTCGGAGGGGTGATTGATGCGGCGCCAGGACAGTTCGGGAATGTTGATCACCGCGGTGAAACCGCCGATGTCCACGAAGGTCACGCCGAAGCTGGCGATCTCCGTGACCGTGCCCGTGCAGATCTGCCCAGGCTGGAGAGTCTTCAGGAAGGCCCAGTTCCGGTCGCTCGGCGTCGGCTCGGTCCTCCACCGCGCGCGCAGGACACCGTCGCTGTCGGGCAGGACCGCAGTGAACAGCGGGTGGCGTTCATCGAGGGTCAAGGACAGGGCCATAGCGGCACGGGCGCCTGCCACCTGGGCGGCCAGTTCGCTGTACTCGGGCTCGTCGGCCGTCGTGCTGGAGATGGTCCCGTTCTCGTCCTCCCATAGGAACTCGACCGGACCTTCATCGGGAAGCGAGGCGAGGACCGCTGCGACATCGGTGGACAGGTCCGGCCAGACGGTCAACTGGGCACGAGGGGCGAGCCGGGCGCGTACCGAGTCGAGGGTGCCGTCGGTGAGGCGATGCCAGCGGGAGGCATTGTGGAGGTACCCCTCCTCCAATATCGCTGCGTGCCGCATGGCGACGGACCAGCGCAGACGGGCCCAGAAGTCCTCGTCGGCGGGACGCTGTACGCCGGGCTCGTCGAAGTCCTTGTCGTAGGGCGAGGCGTCCAGCGGCTCCGGGAAGAGACCGAGATCCCGGGTGCGGGCAACGGCGCGCTCGCAGGGCTGGTCGCTGCTGACGTAGACGTACTGGTCCCATCCGACCTGCACGGTGAACCTGTCCTCCACCGCCAGACGGCACCAGGCACCGTTGTCGCGGAGCATGACCCTGACCAGCTCCAGGCCGAGGGAGAGGGACACCTCGGCACCGTCGTGGAACCCGCTGAGATCGGGTGGGAAGAGCCCGGCAAGACCGTGGCCGTCGATCGCCGGCTCCAAGCCGAAGTGGGCAAGGCCGGAGATCCCCGGCTCACGAATGGCCAGATGGTCGATGCCGGTGTCTTCGGCGAAGGCGGCTATTGCTTGCAGATATGCAGCCTCGACCGGTCCGTGGTCGCTGGTCGAGTCCTCAGCGCCGATGTAGCTGTCGTGCTCGTCGCGGTCGGCAGGGTCGTACTTGGTGATCCGGTGGACGAAAGGCGGCACGTTGCTCCCCGTGGTTGTTGACGATGCCCGCTCAGCGGCCGATCTCGTGATCGGGAGCGTAGGGCGGGGGCCGGCGCATCGCCGCCTTCGAGGATGGCCATCGAGATCACCTTCTGCAAGGGGGATAGCGTGCCGCATCAGGCCGCATCAGGCCGCATCGATCAGCGGCGATCGATGCGAGTAACGCGATCGCTTCGCCTGAGTTCCCCGGGCCCGTCCGGCGCGCGGATCCGCGGCGGCGCCGGACGGAGCGCATACGCCCGTGGGGCATGAGGCCGTCACCGGCGCCCGGAGCCCGGCGGTTCGTTGCGGTCGCTGAGCGGTCCGACGTCCGGCGCCCGAGGACCTCGGCATCCCGCGGCCCTGATGGGTGGGCCGACCGGAGTGCCAGCGCACCTGGTGCCGTGCCGTGTCGGGCTGCGCGAGGCGGCGAGTCCTTCCGGCCGCGGCACCGATGCCCCTCCCGGCGATGTTTGCCAGTCACCGGGACTAGAACGGATACCACCGCACCGTCGTGTCCCCGTCGCGGAGCGATGCCACCCGGCGGCGGAACTCCGTGAGTGCCTTCGGGTCGGTCGGCGCGTGCTGGGAGACCCACGCACAGCTGGCTGTCTCACGCGCGCCGCGCAGCACCGCGCAGCCGTCCCAGGCGCGCACGTCCCAGCCGTAGGCGGCGGTGAAGGCGTCGTACGCCTCGGCCGGGAGACCGTACCGGTCCCTCGACAGCGCGAGCACCACCAGGTCGTGTTCGCGCAGATCCGCGGAGAAGGTCTCCAGGTCGACCAGCACCGGCCCGTCGGGGCCGACATGGACGTTGCGGGGGAGGGCGTCACCATGGATCGGCCCGGGCGGCAGATGCGGGACCAGTGCCGCCGCGGCTGCGGCGAAGCCGTCGCGGCGCTCACGCAGATAGGCGGCGTCGGCCGGGTCGATCGCATCGCCGGCGAGCCGCAGCCAGCGTTCGACGCCGCCCAGCAGTTCACGGCGCGGCAGCGTGAATCCGTCCGGGGCGGGCAGCGCGTGGACCAGGGTGAGGAGCGGCGCCAGATCCTGCGGCTCGGCGCGGCGTACGGCATCGGGCAGCCGGTGCCAGAGTGTCACCGGGTGGCCCTCGACCAGCCGCGCGCCCGGCTCGGCCGCCCGTACGGCGGGGACACCGGAGGCGGCCAGCCACTGAGCGACGGCCACTTCGCGCTCGGCCCGGTCCCGCAGTTCCGGGTTCTGCACGGCGTTCCGCCCGACCTTGACCACCAGGTCGTCCACGGCGAACACCGCGTTCTCACCCAGCGCGAGCAGCTTCGCACCGCCGGGGAATCCCGCAGCGGTCAGCACCTCGCGCGCACGCATCTCATTCATGCTCCGATTTTCGCATCTGTGCAGGTTGGCTTGACGAACCCACGGTCCGTCAGCACGATGGCGAGGGCTACCTGAGCGGCCAGAACGGTACGAAACCGGTGGAATAACGCAAGGGGGCGAATTCATGACATTGGCGAGTGCAACCGTACGTTCCGGGAGGAACGGGCCGCCTGGTAGTCCGCGTGACGCGCGCGCCCGGCCGATTGACCGGAGCGCCGGCACCTGGTTCCTGGTCCTGCCCGCGCTGATCCCGATCCTGATCCTCAGCGTCGGCCCGCTCCTCTACGGCATCGCGCTGGCCTTCACCGACGCCCAGTCCGGCCGCACCCGCTCCACGCAGTGGATCGGCGGGCTGAATTTCCAGGACCTGCTCCATGACACCCTCTTCTGGGACTCGTTCCGGATCGGTCTGCTCTGGGCGGTCGGTGTCACCGTCCCGCAGTTCGTCCTGGCGCTCGGCCTCGCCCTGCTGCTCAACCAGAACCTGCGGATGCGCTGGCTGGCACGGGCGCTGGCGATCATCCCGTGGGCGATGCCCGAGGTGGTCGTCGGCATCATGTGGCGGCTCGTCTACCATCCGGACGCGGGCGTCCTCAACGAGACCATCCGTGATCTCGGCCTCGGCGACGGCCGGGACTGGCTCACCGGACTCGCCACCGCCCTGCCCGCCGTGATCGTCGTGGGCGTCTGGGCCGGCATGCCCCAGACCACCGTCGCCCTCCTGGCCGGACTGCAGAACACCCCGCACGAACTCCACGAGGCCGCCGCGCTGGACGGAGCAGGTGCCTGGCGCCGCTTCCGTACCGTCACCTGGCCCGTGCTCAGACCCGTCGCGCTCTCCATCACCGCGCTCAACTTCATCTGGAACTTCAACTCCTTCGCCCTGGTGTACGTGCTGACCAACGGCGGGCCCGGCGGCCGTACCCGGCTGCCGATGCTCTTCGCGTACGAAGAAGCCTTCCGCTACGGGCAGTTCGGCTACGCCGCGGCGATGGGCTGTGTGATGGTCGCGGTGATCTCCGTGATCCTCGCGGTGCGTCTTGCCGGCCGACTCGGGGGAGGTGAGGAACGGTGAGCCTGCGCAGCAGCAGATCCGCACGGGCCGGACAGTACGTGGCCCTGCTCGGCTATCTCGTCTTCCTGGCGTTCCCGTTCCTGTGGCTGATCTCCACCGCCTTCAAACCGGCGCGCGAACTGGGCTCCCTGCACCCGACCTGGATCCCCGAGCACCCGACGCTGGACAACTTCCGCACGGCGTTCGACGAACAGCCGCTGCTCCGGGCCGCCGCCAATTCACTGACCACCGCGCTCTGCGCCGCGGCCATCGCGGTCCTCATCGCCACGCCCATGGCCTATGCGATGGCCCGCCACCGCTCCAGACTCTCGAAGGCCGCCACCGGCTGGGTCGTGGTCAGCCAGGCGTTCCCCTTCGTCCTGCTGATCATTCCGCTCTTCCTGATCCTGAAGAACCTCCATCTGATCAACACTCTGTGGGGGCTGATCATGGTGTACGTCGTCTGGGCGCTGCCGTTCGCGCTGTGGATGCTGGTGGGATACGTCCGGGCCGTGCCCGTCGAGCTCGAAGAGGCCGCCGCGGTCGACGGCGCGGGCCGGCTGCGGACCCTCGTCTCGGTCACCGCCCCGCTGCTGGCCCCCGGCATCGTCGCCACCGCACTCTTCGCCTTCATCACCGCATGGAACGAGTTCTTCTTCGCGCTCGTCCTGCTCAAGACACCGGAGAAGCAGACGTTGCCGGTCGTGCTGACCCACTTCATCGGCGCCGGGGGCGCGGTCGATCTCGGGCCGCTCGCCGCCGCCGCGTTCCTCGCGACCCTTCCCTCGCTGGTCGTCTTCGCCGTCATCCAGCGGCGGATCACCGGCTCCGTACTGGCCGGGGCGGTGAAGAGCTGATGCGCGCACCCCTACGGACGGCGGCCGTCGCCGTGGCCACCGCGCTGGCCCTGCTGCTCACCGGCTGCGCGGGGACGGGCGGCGGGGACGACAGCGGGCGGACCGAGCTCAGCTTCCAGTCGCTGGCCTGGCAGAAGGAGTCCGTCGACGCCAACAAGCAGCTGGTGAAGGAGTGGAACGAGGCCCACCCCGGCATCCATGTCACCTATGTCCAGGGCAGCTGGGACACCGTCCACGACCAGTTGCTCACCTCGTTCGAGGGGGACGAGGCGCCGGACATCATCCACGACGCCTCCGACGACCTCGCCGACTTCGCGTACGGCGGCTACCTCGCCGATCTGCGGACGCTTCTCCCGGACCGGCTGACCGCCGACATCCCGCAGCAGAGCTGGCAGACGACCACCTTCGGCGACGGGGTCTACGGAGTGCCGTTCCTCCAGGAGCCCCGCGTCCTGATCGCCAACACCGAGATCCTCCGGGAGTCGGGCGTCCGTATCCCCACCCCCGAACACCCCTGGAGCTGGACCGAGTTCCGGCAGATCACCAAGGAGCTGACCGGCAAGGGAAGATACGGCGTCGCCTGGCCCCTCAAGGAGCCGGTCTCCGTCACCCTCAACCTCGGCCTCTCCGCCGGTGGCCGGCTCTTCCACCCCGGCGCCGACGGCAAGGTGACCATCCGTGCGGACGCGGGCGACCACATCGTCCCCGGCATCATCCACGACCAGGTCGAGACCGACCACAGTGCCGCCCGCACCGCGCTCGGCATGGGCGGATCGGACACCCTTCCCGGATTCTTCGGCGGCAAGTACGCGATGGTCCCGCTGGGCTTCTCGTACCGCCAACAGGTCGTGGAACAGGCTCCCGAGGGCTTCGAGTGGACGGTGCTGCCCGCCCCGGCCGGCAGCGGAGGACTGGCCCAGGGGGTGAGCCCGCAGACCCTGTCCGTGTCGGAGGCGAGCCCGCACAAGAAGGAGGCCGCGCAGTTCATCGACTTCCTGCTCCGGCCGCGGAACATGGTGCGCCTCGCCAAGGGCGACTGGATGCTCCCGACCGGCACCGCGGCCCTCGCGGACCCGGCCCTGCACACCGACAGGAACGGCTGGTCGACCGGTGTCGCCGTGGCGAAGGCGCTCCGGCCCGCGCCCGCCCAGTCGGTGCGCGGCTACCCGGAGTGGAAGGACAAGGTCGCCACCCCGGCCCTCCAGGAGTACTACAGCGGGGCGATCGACGCCGAGGAGCTGACGAAACGTCTGGTCGAGGACGGCAACCGGGTGCTGGCCCGCTACCAGCGCTGAGGCCGCCCGGAACCGACGGAGAGGGCCGCTGCCGTGGGCGAACGGATGGCGGCGGGGGATGGGGAGGGGCGGCGCGTGGTGCGCGGCCAACCTCGTCGAAGGCGAACACCCCCGCTGAGTGGCGGGGGTGGAATCAAGCCGGATCCGCGTCCGCCCGGTGGTGCATGAGAGACCCGAGTTCCCTGGTGCGAAGTGTACGGATCGCCGTGACGAGACCGGCGGGCCCGGGGTGCGCGGCGGATTCCGGGGCAACGGCGCCCGGCTTGAGTGTGGTTGGCCGAAATCTTATTAAGAAACCTTGTTGTGTAAGTCACAGCTGCCTGAAGGTCTTGAACTGGGCGCGTCAATCAGCGAGGGTTTCGAGCCAACCCCCGGAGATCTTCCGGCCGGGGGTCAATCCCCCCACAAAGAATGACGAGGAGACCCCTCTTCATGGCAATTCACAAGCGCGCACACCGGATGAAGCTGACCGCGGCGATAACCGCCGTGGCCGCAGCGGCCGGAGTAGCCCTGCTCGGCGCCCCCACCGCCGGAGCCGCACCCGCCACCGGCACCGTCTACGGTACGGACGCGGCGACCGCCGTCTCGGGCAGCTACATCGTGATGCTGGACCAGAAGGCCGACAAGGCGAAGCTCGCCAAGGAGTACGGCGGCACGCTCACGCGGAACTACAGCTCCGCGATCAACGGCTTCTCCGCCAGCGGCCTCTCCCTGGCCGACGCCAAGCGTCTGGCGGCCGATCCGGCCGTCTCCAAGGTGGTCCAGAACAAGAAGTTCCACATCGACGCCACCCAGGAGAACCCGCCGTCCTGGGGGCTGGACCGGATCGACCAGACCGAGACGGCCGGCGACGACGCCTACACCTACCCGGACAGCGCCGGCGAGGGCGTCACCGCGTACGTCATCGACACCGGCGTCCGCACCACGCACGAGGAGTTCGAGGGCCGGGCCAGTTCGGGCTACGACGCCGTGGACGACGACGACAGCGCCGACGACGGCAACGGCCACGGCACCCACGTGGCGGGCACCATCGCCGGGGCGACCTACGGGGTCGCCAAGAACGCGAAGATCGTCGCCGTCCGGGTCCTCGACGACTCCGGCTCCGGCACCACCGAGCAGGTCGTCGCGGGCATCGACTGGGTCACCGCCCACCACGAGGGCCCCTCCGTCGCCAACATGAGCCTCGGCGGCGGCGCGGACGAGGCGCTCGACACCGCGGTCCAGAAGGCCATCGCCTCCGGTGTCACCTTCGCGGTGGCCGCCGGAAACGAGTCCACCGACGCGAGCGAGAGCTCCCCGGCCCGCGTCCCGGAAGCCATCACGGTCGCCTCGTCGACGGTGGACGACGAGCAGTCGTCGTTCTCCAACTACGGCCCGATCGTGGACATCTACGCCCCCGGATCGGACATCACCTCGGCCTGGAACGACAGCGACGACGGCTCCAACACCATCTCCGGCACCTCCATGGCGACCCCGCACGTCGTCGGCGCCGCCGCCGTCTACCTCTCCGGCCACCCGGACGCCACCCCGGAAGAGGTCGCCACGGCCCTGACCGAAGGCGCCACTCCCGACGCGATCTCCGACGCGAGCGAGGACACGCCCAACAAGCTGCTGAAGGTCGTCGAGTAACCGACCCCGCGCAGCCGTGACCGGGCAGCAGACGCCCGGCACCACAGAAGCGGCGGCCGCCGTGCCCTCCCCCACGGGGCGCGGCGGCCGCACCGCGTGGACGGATCGTCCTATGGTGTGCCCATGACGATGTACGCGGCGCTGCTGCGCGGGATCAATGTGAGCGGCCACAAGAAGATCCCGATGGCCGAACTCCGCGTGCTGCTCACCGAACTCGGCCACGGGGACGTCCGTACCCACCTGCAGAGCGGCAACGCCTTCTTCAGCAGCACATCGGACGACGGGGAAGCGCTCGCCGCCGAGCTGGAGCGGGCCATCGAGAAGCGGTTCGGCTTCCCGGTCCCCTGCCTGGTCCGGGACGGCGCCTACCTCGCGGCGGTCGCCGACGCCTGCCCGTTCCCGGCCGCCGCACTCGAAGGCAGACAGCTGCACGTCACCTACTACGGGCGGCCCGTCGACACCGCACGCTTCGACGCGATCGACCCGGCGGCCCACCTTCCCGAGGAGTTCCGCCTCGGCGACCGCGCCCTGTACCTCTACGCCCCCGACGGACTGGGCCGTTCCCGGCTCGCCGCCGCCCTGTCCCGGCCCGCTCTCGCCCCGGGCGTCGTGGCCACCACGCGCAACTGGAACACCGTGGTCAAGCTGGTGGAGATGACCGCGCGGACCGGGACCGCACACGACGGAGCCCCCGCATGACCGAGACGCCCGCCGGCGTGGCCGCGGCGGTGGAGGGCGAGCTGCGCCTCCTGGACCCGCTGGTACGCGCCCACGCCGAACGCCTCTCCCGGGTGCTGCACTCCGAGTACCGCGAGATCGACTCCACGGGCCGGGTCTGGGACCGCGACGCGATGATCGCCTCGCTCACCGCCGCGGACGCCCCGCGCCCCGGCCCGCTCACCGTGTCCGGGATGCGCGGAGTGCAACTGGCCGACGAACTCGTCCACCTCGTCTACGACGCCGAGACGAAGGGAGACCGCTCCCACCGCAGTTCGCTGTGGCGACTGACCGACGCGGGCTGGCTGCTCTACTTCCACCAGGCCACGCCCTTCGGCCACGCCGGTCCCGACGCCGACGGCTGAGCCCTTGTCGCCGAACCCGGCGAGGGGCGGGGAACGCCGGTCCCGGGCGCCGACGGCCGGCACCGGCACCCGGATCCGGCCGCCGAACCCGGTCAGCGACGGGTGACGCGCTGTGCCCGAGCCGTCCACCGGCCGTCCGTACGGGAGATCCGCACCGGATGCCCGAAGCAGTCGCTGACCAGATCGGTGGTCAGCACCTCGTCCGCCGGGCCCGACGCCGCACACACGCCGCCCCGCAACAGCATCGCGTGCGTGGTCGACGCGGGCAGCTCCTCCAGATGGTGCGTGACCAGGATCGTCGCCAGCTCCGGATGCTCCTCGCGCAACGTGTCCAGACTGTCGAGCAACTGCTCACGGGCGGCCAGATCAAGACCCGTGGCGGGCTCGTCGAGCAGCAGCAGCCGCGGCTGCGGCATCAGGGCGCGGGCGATGAGCGTACGGCCCCGCTCACCCTGCGACAGCGCGGGCCAGCGTGACGCGGTCTTGCCGCCCATGCCGAGCATCGCCAGCAACCGCTCCGCCTGCGCCCGCTGCTCCGCACTCGCCGACCAGCGTGGCACCGGCTCGACCGAGTTGGTCAGACCGGTCAGCACCACCTCGCGCACCGACAGCGGCGAACGCAGCGGATGACGGGGATCGACATGCCCGAGCAGGGTCCGCAGCTCCCGCAGATCGACCCGGCCGAGCGTCCGCCCCAACACCTCGACCGAGCCACTGGTGGGGTGGTTGACCGCGCCGAGCAGCTTCAGCAGCGTGCTCTTCCCGGCCCCGTTCGCGCCGAGCAGGGCCCAGTGCTCGCCGCTGCGCACGGTCAGCGAGACCGAGTCCAGCAGGACGTTGCCGTCCCGTACGAGTGAGACACCGTCGGCCCGGATCACCGGGACGGCGGGCACACCGGGGCCGGGAACAGGAGCGGCGGCCGGGACAGGGACGGGGACGGCGGCAGCGGTGCGGGCAGTGGTCACGTGCTCCTCCTTCATGCGGGTACGAGCGCCTCCAGGCGGCTCATGTCCTCGGCGGACAGCCGGATCTCCCGCGCCCCCAGGTTCTCCTCCAGATGGACGGGCGAACCGGTGCCCGGGGTCGGGCACAGCACGGGGGAGCGGTGCAGCAGCCAGGCGAGGGCGATCTGCCCGCGGGTGGCACCGTGCCGATCGGCGACGCCGGCGAGCGCCGCGGCGGCCTCACCGGTCAGTGCGCCGTTGGCCAGCGGGAACCAGGGCAGAAAAGCCAGGCCGTGGGCCTCGCACACCTTCAGCACCGGGTCCGACGAACGGTCCAGGAGATTGAAGCGGTTCTGCACCGAGGCGATCCCGGTCAGGGAGAGGGCCTGCTCCAACTGGTCGGCGGTGAGGGTGTCCAGACCGATGAACCGGATCTTACCCTCCTGCCTCAGCGCATCCAGCGTGCCCAGCTGGTCCGCCATGGGCACGTCCGGGTCGAGCCGGTGCAACTGGTAGAGGTCGATCCGGTCCGTCCGAAGGCGCCGCAGACTCGCCTCGCACATCGACCGCAGCTGCTCGGGGCGGCCCGCGACGTGCCAGGCGCTGTCACCGGTACGCACGACACCGCCCTTGGTCGCGATCACCAGATCCTCGCGATACGGGTGGAGGGCCTCGGCGACCAGTTCCTCGGCGAGCCCGGGACCGTAGTTGTCGGCGGTGTCGAGGAGCGTGACACCCCGCTCGACGGCAGCCCGCAGCACGGCCACGGCGTCCCGCCGCTCACCGCGCGGCCCCCAGTACCCGGGGCCGGTCAGCTGAGCGGTGCCGTAACCGAGACGTCGTACGGGCAGCTCACCGCCGAGCAGGAAGGAATCATCGCGCGAAGGAAGTGCTGAGGTCATGACGGGAACAATAGTCCGATATCAGGAGCAACCGGTGGGCGGTCCGGTCCAAGGCCCCCGGGCCCGCCGTCGCACGGTCCGCAGCGGGTTCGTCCTCTCACAGCCATGTCTCAGGAACTGCCCTTACCCTGCTGTGATGAATCTGGCTGACAGCAGAGGTGCAGACGATTCCGGCACCTCACTGGGACGGCTCGCCACTGTGCTCGGCGTCGGCGTGGCCTGGGCAGGCCGGAGCGACACCGAGTTCGGTGACGTACTCATCGCGGAGCCCGGGGACGACCTCGCGGAGGCGTCCGGCGCCCTCGTCCTCGCCATCGGCGCACGCGGTGCCGCAGCGGTGGCCTTCGTGACCGCGGCGGGCCGGGCGGGCGCCGCCGCCGTCATGGTCAGGATCGGTGGCGACGGAGTACCCGAGCCGATGCGCGAGGCCGCCGAGACGGCGCGCGTCGCCCTGATGGGCATCCCGAACGGTGTCCGATGGGACAAGGCCGAGGCGGAGGCGCGCGGGGTGCTGGAGCGCGCGACCGCCGCACCCGCCCCCCAGCAGCGCGGCGACCTGTTCTCCCTCGCCCACACCGTGGCGACCCTCACCCACGGTGTCGTCAGCATCGAGGACAGCGCGCACCGCGTCATGGCGTATGCCGGGGCGGGCGACGAAGCGGACGAGCTGCGCCGCCAGTCCATCCTCGGCCGGAACTGCCCCGAGCCCTACCTCTCCCTGCTCCGCCGGTGGGGTGTGTACCGGCGGGTGCGCGCAGGCGAGGAAGTGGTCGAGGTCGAGGAGCAGCCCGGCATGGGCATCCGGCGCCGGTTGGTGATCGGTATCAACGCAGGGCCCCGGCCCCTGGGCACGATCTGGGTGCAGGAAGGCCACCGGCCGCTCGCCGAGCACGCGGACCAGGTCATGCAGGGGGCATCGAGGCTCGCCGTCTCACAACTCGTCGACCACTACTACCAGGGCGACTCCGCCACCCGGCTGTTCTCCCGCGCCGAACTCTCGCACGGCCTGCTCACCGGACGCTTCAACTCCGCCGCTCTCGCGCTCCATCTCGGGATCACCCCGTCCGCGGCGACGACCGTGGTCGCCCTCGACCTCCGCGACCGTCCGGAACGGGACACCGCCTGGCAGGACGCGCGGCGTGCCGAGGCCGCCGAGATCGTGTCGGTGCACGCGGCCTCGTACCGGAGGAACGCACTCGTCGCCGAGGCCTGCGGGCAGATCTACACCATGCTGCCCGAGCCCGCCCCCGCCCAGGGAGCGGGTACCGCCTCCGACGACCCCTCACTCGTCCGCTGGGTCACCGACCTGGTGGCCACATTGCGCCGGCACCTGAAGACACCGGTCCAGGCCGCGGTCGCCGGAACCGCCCAGCGGCTCGACGACGTGCCCACCGTGAAGCGGCGCGGCCACCACGCCCTGGAGGTGATGGCACGCACCCCCGAGCTGGCCGTGGACACGCACGGCCGGCTCACGGCCTCGCTGATGGTGCGTGACCTGCTGGAACTGCTGGAGCGGCACGACGAGGTCCGCCACCCCGCCCTCCAGGCCCTGGTCGACAGGGACGCGGAACACGGCACCGAGTTCGCCCGCTCGCTGCTCCTCTACCTGGACGCCTTCGGCGACGTCGCCCGCGTGGCGAAGTCCCTGAACGTGCACCCCAACACCCTGCGCTACCGCATACGCAAGGCGGCGTCGCTGACCGGACTGGACCTGGACGACCCCGAGCACCGGCTTGCCGCCATGCTCCAACTCCGTCTCGGCGAGGGAGCCGGATGAACGGCCCGGTCCGGAGGCGGGAAGTCGCCGGTCACCTCGCCGTGCGCTGAATCCCCGCACCGGGGCCGGATACGGAGCCGTGCGGGGACGGTCCGGCGGAAGGACTGATTCCGCCGTTGTCCGTCCCGACAACGGGAGGGCCCGGATGTCATCCCGATGGACAGCGTGCGGTCTCCTTCCGCTCACCTAGGTTTCAGCCACCGCGCAAATCCCGAGCAGCGGTGCACACGGCCGCGGTTCCGCGAGCCGGCCTGGGGAGGAAATCATGCGTCATACCCGTCTGTTCACCTGTGGAGTACCGCTCGTGGCCGGGGCACTCGCCCTGACCGCGTGCGGCAGCCGGGACGAAGGCAACGGCGGCACATCGGGCGGCTCCGCCGCGACCACGGTGTCCATCGGCTTCGACGCCCCGCTCTCGAAGGACCTGGCCGCTGTCGGCCTGGGCATGAAGAACGCCGCCGAGCTTGCGGTCAAGAAGGCCAATACCGACAAGGTGGTGCCCGGAGTCACGTTCAAGCTGGTCGCCAAGGACGACCAGGCCACGCCGAACATCGGCCAGCAGAACGCCGCCGCGTTCACGTCCGACACCTCCGTGATCGGAGTGGTCGGCGCGTACAACTCCTCGGTCTCCGCAGCGATGCAGTCGACGTTGCGCGACGCCCGCATGGTGCAGGTGTCCGGAGCGAACACCAACCCGACGCTCACCCAGGGAGCCGACTACGAGACGGCGCCGAAGAGGGACTACGACAACTACTTCCGCACCATAACCACCGACGCCGTCGCCGCCCCGGTGATGGCCGAGTACTTCTACAAGGACCTCAAGATCAAGAAGATCGCGACGGTCGACGACAAGAAGATCTACGGCGTCGGCATCGTCGACAACTTCACGGAAGAGTTCAAGAAGCTCGGCGGCAAGGTCACCATCCACCAGTCGATCAACCCCGACGAGAGCGACTACGCCGCGGTCGTCGGCAGTGTGAAGTCCTCCGGCGCCGAGGCCGTCTTCTACGGCGGCGAGTACCCGCAGGCAGGTCCGCTGAAGAAGCAGCTCGTCGCGGCCGGCTTCGACGGGCCGATGGGCGGCGGCGACGCCGTCAAGGACGACAAGCTCGTCGAGCTCGCGGGCAAGACGGCCGCGGACGGCGTCTACACCACCTCCGACGGCGCGCCGATCGAGACGCTCGACTCCGCGAAGACCTTCATCTCCGACTACGAGAAGGCCGGCTACTCCGAGCCCTACGGCGTCTTCGGCGCCTACACGTACGACGCGACCACCGCGCTGATCAAGGCCGTGGCCGCCGCCGTCGAGGCGAAGGGCGGCAAGCCGGGCGCGGTCAAGGACCTGCGGCCCGACGTGGTCGAGGCGATGCAGAAGGTCACCTTCACCGGCGCCACCGGACAGATCGGGTTCGACGAGTTCGGCGACAGCGTCAACCAGGTGATCAGCGTCAACGGCGTCAAGAACGGTGCCTGGTCCGACGGTCTCAAGGTCGTGACCGTCGGCTGAGAGCCGACCGGCAGGCCGGGGCCGGCCCGGCCGCCCCGGGCTTTCGGCCCCGGCCGCCCCGGGCTTCCGGCCCGGCCCCCGCTCCTCATCGCCGGACGGCACACGCGACCTGCCCTCCGGCCACTCAGGCACCATCGAAGGACCCCGGGTTGACCCTCAACGACATCACGCAACTTCTCGCCGACGGCCTGGTCCTCGGCGCCATGTACGGGCTGATAGCCGTCGGATACACGATGGTCTACGGCATTCTGCAGCTCATCAACTTCGCACACGGCGAGATCTTCATGCTCGGCGGTTTCGGCGCACTCTTCGTCTACGCCTGGGTGCCCGGCCTGCACACCATCTCCCTGTGGGCCGCGCTGCCGGTCATGCTGCTCGCCGCCGTCCTCGTCTCCGTCACCGCGGCGGTCGCCGCGGAACGCCTCACCTACCGCCCACTGCGCCGCGCCCCGCGTCTGGCCCCGCTGATCACCGCCATCGGCCTCTCGCTCTTCCTGCAACAGGTCGTCTTCAACTTCTTCACCCTCCCCGGCCGGAACATGGGGGTGACCGCCCCGGTCACCTTCCCCCAACTCCCGGGCAAGCCGATCCACGTGGCGGGCATCAGCCTCCAGTACGCCGCGGTCATCACTCTCGTCGTCGCGGCCGTCGCCATGACCGGGCTGGCCTACTTCGTCAAACGCACCCGTACCGGCCGCGCCATGCAGGCCACCTCGCAGGACCCCGACACCGCCCGGCTCATGGGGATCGACACCGACCGCATCATCGTCATCGCCTTCGCGATCGGCGCGGTCCTGGCCGCCGTCGCCTGCGTCGCCCAGGGACTCCGGCTCGGCTCCATCTCGTACAACATGGGCTTCATCGCCGGCCTCAAGGGCTTCACCGCCGCCGTGCTCGGGGGCATCGGCAACATCCACGGAGCGATGCTCGGCGGGGTGGTGCTCGGCGTCGCCGAGTCCGTCGCCTCCGGCATCCTGCCGCACATCCCCGCCTTCCACATGTTCGGCGGCTCGGTGTGGAAGGACGTGTGGGCCTTCGTGATTCTCATCGTCGTGCTGCTGATCAGGCCACAGGGCCTGCTCGGCGAACGCATCGCGGACAGGGCGTGACCGTCGTGATTCACCTCCACCCCCGCGCGGCCCGGATCCTCACCGTCACCGGCCTCGCCCTCACCCTCCTCTCCCCGTTCCTCCCGTGGACACAGTCCACGACCTACCCCGGCAACCTCACCCTCGCCGGATATCCGGGCGGCAGCCAGCTCGTCACCCTCGTCACCGGCCTGCTCGCCGCCTACTTCGCGGTCGCGGCGCTCGGCGGCGACCGGACGGCGCTTCTCGCCCCCGCCGGCGCGGTACGGGCCCTGCGTGCCGCGTCCCTCGCGGCACTCACGACCACCCTGATCACGGTCGTGGCCATCGCGATCACGCTCGGCGGAGCGATCAACATCGAACCGGGCGGGTTCCTCGCCGCCGCCGGTGCCGTGCTGCTCGCCGCCGGTGCGCACACCCTGCCCGACGACGCCGTGCCCGACCGGCCCACGGGCCGGCGCGGCCTGCCGCGCGCGGCCGAAGTCGCCCTCATCACCGCGGTGTTCCTCGCCGCGATGTTCATCCTCACCTACGGCATCACCACCGAGTCGGCCCAGGACTTCCTCGCCTTCCTGCCCGCCGCCGGACTCGGCATGCGCGCGCTCGTCGTGAGCGGACTCGGCCGGCGGCTCAGTGAGATCAACCGCCGCAACCGGATCGCGGTCGCGGCCGCCGGACTGGCCGCCGCACTCGTCTTCCCCTT
The DNA here is from genome assembly GCF_042885475.1 of Streptomyces sp. NPDC058051. NCBI lineage: Bacteria > Bacillati > Actinomycetota > Actinomycetes > Kitasatosporales > Streptomycetaceae > Streptomyces > Streptomyces sp. NPDC058051. Next base: position 238,478 of record NZ_JBHVRW010000006.1, on the reverse strand, counting down.
CACCCAGACCGGCGACCAGTACACCGCCATCGCCGCCAACATCCTCGTCTTCGCGACGGTGGCCCTCGGCCTCAACATCGTCGTGGGACTGGTCGGCCTGCTCGACCTCGGCTATGTCGCCTTCCTCGGCACCGGCGCGTACACCGCGGCACTGGTCTCCGGTTCCACCTTCTCCACCTTCCACATGGAGCCGCTGCCCTTCTGGGCGGCGGCGCTGCTCAGCATGGCCGTCTCGCTGGTGGCCGGCGTCGTCATCGGCGCCCCCACCCTTCGGCTGCACGGCGACTACCTGGCCATCGTCACCCTCGGCTTCGGCGAAATCTTCCGGATCACGGTCAACAACCTCGACGGCACCTCCGGCCCGTCCCTCACCAACGGACCCAACGGCATCAACTCCGTGCCGAACATCTCGCTGTTCGGCTTCGACTTCGGCCGGCCGCACACCGTGCTCGGCGTCGAGTTCGGCCGGTTCGCCAACTACTACGTGCTCCTGCTCGCCGTGACCGCCCTGGTCGTGTTCGTGTACGCACGGGCCGGTGACTCCCGCGTCGGACGCGCCTGGATCGCGTTGCGCGAGGACGAGAAGGCCGCGACGGCCATGGGCATCGAGGGATTCCGGTACAAGCTGCTCGCCTTCGGCCTCGGAGCGTCGCTCGCCGGACTCGCCGGATCCGTCATGGCCCACCTCCAGACCAACGCCGTACCGGACAACTACAAGTTCGCCGACACCGCGCCGCCCAACTCGGCCTTCCTGCTGGCCGCCGTGGTCCTGGGCGGCATGGGGACCATCTCGGGACCGCTGGTCGGCGCGGCACTGCTCTATCTGATCCCCGCGAAGTTCGAGTTCTTCAGCAAGTACCAGATGCTGCTGTTCGGCCTGGCGCTGATCCTCATGATGCGGTTCCGGCCCGAGGGCCTCGTACCGGACCGCAAGCACCAACTGGAGTTCCACGAAGAGGAACCCGGGCACCACCCACAAGCCACGGAGGCCACCGCGTGACCCTCTCCGCACCGGACCCGGAACCCACACCCGGATCCGCTCCCGCGCCCCTGCTGGAGGCCCGGCGCGTCACGATGCGTTTCGGCGGCCTCACCGCCGTCGACGCGGTGGACCTGACCGTCGGCCGGGGCGAGATCGTCGGTCTCATCGGTCCCAACGGGGCCGGGAAGACCACCTTCTTCAACTGCCTCACCGGTCTGTACACCCCCACCGACGGCGAAGTCCGCTTCCGGGGCCAGGTGCTGCCGTCCAGGCCCGCGCAGGTGACCCGCGCAGGCGTCGCCCGCACCTTCCAGAACATCCGGCTCTTCCCCAACATGTCGACGCTGGAGAACGTGATGGTGGGCCGGCACACCCGCACCGGCGCCGGCCTCCTCTCGGCCATCGGCCGGGGACCGCGCTACCGCCGCGAGGAGCGCCAGTCGCGGGAACGCGGGCGCGAACTCCTCGACTTCGTCGGACTCGGCGCCGGCGCGGGAACGCTCGCGCGCAACCTCTCGTACGGCGCCCAGCGACGGCTGGAGATCGCCCGCGCGCTGGCCACCGATCCCGCCCTGCTGCTCCTCGACGAACCGACCGCGGGCATGAACCCGCAGGAGACCCGCGAGACCGAGGCACTGGTCCTCGCCGTCCGCGACCAGGGCATCGCCGTCCTCGTGATCGAGCACGACATGCGCTTCATCATGAACCTCTGCCACCGGGTCACGGTCCTGGTACAGGGCCGGAGACTGACCGAGGGCATCCCTTCCGACGTACAGGCAGACCCGCGGGTCGTCGAGGCCTACCTCGGCACACCGCAGGAGGAAAACACATGAGCACGCTGCTGGACGTACGGGACCTGCGGGTCGCGTACGGGAAGGTGGAGGCCGTCAAGGGCATCTCCTTCCGCGTCGAGGAGGGGCAGGTCGTCACCCTCATCGGTACCAACGGGGCCGGCAAGACCACCACCCTGCGGACACTCAGCGGACTGCTGAAACCGGCCGCGGGCCGGGTGTCCTTCCGCGGACAGGACCTGGCAGGTGTTCCGGCCCACGAGGTCGTCGCCCTCGGACTCGCGCACTCCCCCGAGGGACGGCACATCTTCCCCCGGCTCACCGTCGAGGAGAACCTGCTGCTCGGCGCCTACCTGCGCAAGGACGACCCGGCGGTGGCGGACGACGTGGAACGGGCGTACACGCTCTTCCCGCGCCTGCGCGAACGCCGCTCCCAGCCGGCGGGCACACTCTCCGGTGGCGAGCAGCAGATGCTGGCCATGGGCCGCGCCCTGATGTGCCGGCCCCGGTTGCTGATGCTCGACGAACCGTCCATGGGACTGTCGCCGATCATGATGCAGAAGATCATGGAGACCGTCGCGGAACTGCGGTCCACCGGCACCACCATCCTGCTCGTCGAGCAGAACGCCCGCGCCGCCCTCGCCCTCGCCGACCACGGATACGTCATGGAGACCGGCCGCGTCGTGCTCTCCGGTCCGGGCAAGCAACTCCTGCACGACGAGAGCGTCCGCAAGGCGTACCTCGGCGAGGACTGACCGTGAGGATGTGAGGCGGCAGGATGTCAGACGGCTTCTCGGACGGGTCCGACCCACGGAACGACCCGGCCCCGCCGCCGTCGCACGACACCTCCTCTCACCGGAGGGCAACTCCCCACTGGCCTATGCTGGCACCTTGCCGACCCCCCTCCGGGGTCGGCAAGGTCCCTTCCCGCGACCGCACCGGAGGAAGTCTCCATGCGCTACATCATCGTCGGGGCGGGTGCTGTCGGCTGCGCCATAGGGGGACGGCTGGCACAGGCCGGCCACGACGTCGTGCTCGTCGCACGCGGTGCGCAGTACGAGGCGCTGCGCACCCGCGGGCTGCGCCTCGTCACACCGGACGGACCCCGCACCCACACCCTGCCCGTCGTCGACCGGCCCGAGGCGCTCGACCTGACCGCGGACGACGTGCTCGTGCTCGCCGTGAAGACGCAGGACAGCACCGACGCACTCGACGCCTGGAGCGTCCGGCCCGTCGCGGGCGGCTCCACGGCGGGCGAACGGCTGCCCCTGGTCTGCGCGCAGAACGGGGTGGAGGGCGAACGCCTCGCGCTGCGCCGCTTCCGGCACGTCTACGGCATGTGCGTGTGGCTGCCCGCCACCTTCGTCGAACCCGGCGAGGTCTCCGCCGCCGGAACACCGCTCACCGGCATCCTGCATCTGGGCCGCTACCCCGCGGGGACCGACGGGACGGCCCGGCTGATCGCCGCCGACCTGGAGAAGTCGACGATGCTCGCGCCGGTCGTGCCGGACGTGATGCGCTGGAAGTACGGCAAGCTGCTCTCCAACCTCGCCAACGCGATCGAGGCCGTCACCGGCCCCCTCGCCGAGCCGGACGCGTTCGCCCTGTTCGAGCGGGCGCTCACCGAGGGTCGGGCCGTACTCGCGGCTGCCGGGATCGAACCGGCCGGCCGAGAGGAACAGGCCGAGGCGCGGGCCGACAGGATCCGCTTCGAGCCGTTCGACGGCTCCCCGCGCGGCGGCGGTTCCTCCTGGCAGAGCCTCAGCCGGGGCACGGGCACCATCGAGGCGGACTACCTCAACGGTGAGATCGTGCTCCTCGGCCGGCTGCACGGCGTACCGACACCGGTCAACGACGTTCTGCGGCACACCGCGAACACCTTCGCGCGCGAGCGCCGGGAGCCCGGCTCGATGTCCGTCGCCGAACTCACCGCTTTGGCGGACGCCGTCTCCTGAGCGGCGCGGACCGGGTGCCGTCTCCTGAGCCGCGTGGACCGGGTGGCCGTCGCCTTTCTTCAATCCCGGCAGCGGGGACGTGTCCTAGCGTGCCGTGCATGAAGAACGAGCACGCTCACATGACCGAATGCGCTGCCGAGGCGGCCCGTATCGCCCGCTCCGTCAGCACCGGACAACTCGGCCTCACCACCCCCTGCGACGACTGGGACCTGCGCGGACTCGTCAACCACTGGGTGCTCTACACCTCACACGGCCTGGAACACCGCGCCCTGCGCAAGGACCTCCCGGACGCGCTCACCACCCGGGACTTCACCGCCGACGCCGACTGGGCGCGGAAGTACGCGGACCAACTGGACCGGGCCGTCGCCGCCTGGTCGGACCCGGCGGTCTGGGAGGGGGAGGTCGACCTCGGGGGTTCGACCACCCCCGCCTCCGCGATCGCCACGATGCTCATCGAGGAGACGGCCCTGCACACCTGGGACGTGGCCCGCGCCATCGGCGAGCAGGTCCGGCTCTCCGACGCGGCAGCGGCCCACGTCCTCGACGCCGTGGACGGAAACGCCGCCCTCTACCGGCAGTACGACGGCTTCGCCGACGAGGTCGCGCTGCCCGCCACGGACTCGGTGTTCGAGCGGGCGCTGGCCCGCAGCGGACGTGACCCGCACTGGACCAGAGGCTGAAAGTGGCCCAGCTGATTGGACGCTGAATGGCCCGGGACGGTGAGCCAATGCCCGCCTAGGCTCGGCGCATGACCTCTCACCCCACCCCGGACACGGGCAGGACCGCCGTCGACTTCTACTTCGACCCGGCCTGTCCGTTCGCCTGGATCACCTCCCGGTGGCTGCTCGAAGTGGAACAGCGGCGCGACATCGAGCTCCGCTTCCACGTCATGAGCCTCTACCTGCACAACATCGGCAACGAACTCCCCGACTGGTACCGGGACCTGGTCGACCGGTCGATCGGCCCGGTGCGGGTCGCGGTCGCGGCGGCCGCCGGTCACGGTGAAGCGGTGCTCCGCGACCTCTACACCGCGCTGGGCAGCCGCATCCACCAGCAGAAGAACGAGGACTTCGACGAGGTCATCGCCCAGTCCCTCGCCGAACTCGGACTCCCCGCCGAGCTGGGCGGCGCCGCGCACACGGAGACGTATGACGAGGCACTGCGCCGCAGCCACGACGCCGGCAAGGACCCGGAGGCGGACGCCTACGTGGGCACGCCCACGATCCATGTCGACGGCGCGGTCTGGTTCGGTCCGGTCCTGCGGGCCGTACCGCGCGGCGAGGAAGCGGCGCAGATCTTCGACAGCTTCCGGGTCCTCGCCGGCCATCCCGACCTCTTCGAACTCAAGCGGACCCGCACGGGCAGCCTGGATGTGGGCTGAGAAGGAGGGGCCCGGCGGCACGTCGCGGACGCGGCCCTGCCCCTCCCCGTGACAGCCCCGCCCTAAGCGCTGAGCGGTACCGGTCCCGCGGCCCGGACGCGGGCCTCGTCGTAGCGGATCAGCAGCAGTCGTGCCAACTCCGCCGAGGCGCCCAGGACATCGGCCAGTACGTCCGCCCCGGCGGCGCCCGCGGCGATACGGTCCGGGAGCCGGCCGGGTGCGATGACGTACGGGGCCACCGCCACCCGTCGCACCCCCTCGGCCCGCAGGGCCCGTACGGCGTCCTCGGTGTGCGGGAACCCCGCGGGGGAGGCGGCGGAGGCGAACGCAGGCCGCACGGCGCACCAACCGGTGTGCCGCAGCTCCCGCGCGATTTCAGCGATCACTGCGATCGCCTCCGGGTCTGTGGAGCCCGCCGAGGCCAGGACGAGCCCGGTCGAGCCGCGGTCGCCGGGACGGACGCCGGCTTCGTACAGCCGCCGCTCCAGCGCCGAGTTCAGCAGGGACGACGGACCGAGCACCTCGGCCTGCCGCACACGCAGCCGGGGCAGGCCGGTCCGGGCCTCGCGCAGCACCGTCGGGATGTCGGACTTGGCGTGGAAGGCCCGGGTGAGCAGCAGGGGCAGCGCGATGACCTCCTCCGCGCCCTCGGTCGCCAGACGCTCCAGCACACGCGGCACCGACGGAGCGTTGAAGTCCAGGAAACCGGTCTCCACGCGCAGCCCCGGCCGCAGCGACCGTACCCGCGCGGTGAGCGCGTGCACGGTCGCCGCGTGCCGCGGGTCGCGGCTGCCATGGGCGATGACGAGGAGGACCGGTTCGGACATGGCGGGGCTCAGCTCTTCACGAGGAGACCGCGGCTGCGCAGCACCCACCGCTCCAGCGGACTGAAGATCAGCAGGTCGATCGCGATGCCGACGAACAGGATCAGGAGGATCGCGAGGAAGACGCCGGGCATGTCCGCGTTGTTACGGCCGTTCTCCAGCAACTGACCGAGTCCCAGGCCGAGATCGGGGGAGGAGGCGATGATCTCGGCAGCCATCAGCGAGCGCCAGGAGAACGCCCAGCCCTGCTTCAGACCTGCCAGATAGCCGGGCAGTGCGGCCGGAAGGATGATGTGCCAGGTCCCGCGCAGCCCGGTCGCGCCCAGCGTACGCCCCGCCCTGAGGAACAGCGGCGGCACCTGGTCGACGCCGGAGACCAGCCCGTTGGCGACCGAGGGGACGGCGCCCAGCAGGATCACGGCGTACATCATCTTGTCGTTCAGCCCGAGCCAGATCACGGCCGGGGCCACCCAGGCGACCGACGGCAGGGACTGGAGCCCGGACAGGATCGGCCCGATCGCGGCCCGTACGAACTTCACCCGGGCGACCAGCAGGCCCAGCGGCGTACCGATGGCCACGGCCATCAGGAAGCCGAGCAGGCCGCGAGAGATGCTGGTCCAGACGACCTCCAGGAGTGTGCCCTGCCGCCACATGTCGGACGCGCTGTCCCACACCGCGCCCGGTGACGGCAGCTTGTAGTCGTCGGTGACCTGGGCCTCGACGAGCAACTGCCAGACGATGAGCACCAGCGCCACCGCCAGCACCGGCGGCAGCACCTTCTTCACCAGCACCTCGCGCACCGGTGTGCGGCGCACCTGCACGGCGTCCAGCGCGTCGAGCCCGGCCTCCAGGCCGGCCAGATCGTCGGGCTTCGTGTCAGTGCTGGCCATGACGGCGGATCTCCCCACGCAGTTGTTCGGTGATCTCGACGGACAGCTCCGCGACCGCGTTGTCCTCGATACGGCGCGGCTGCTGGATGTCGACCGTCCACTCACGGGCGATCCTGCCGGGGCGGGACGACAGCAGGACGACCCGTTCGGCGAGCCGCACCGCCTCGCGCACATTGTGGGTGACGAAGAGGACCGAGACGTTCGTCTCGCGCCAGATCCGGGTCAGCTCGTCGTGCAGCACATCCCGGGTGATGGCGTCGAGCGCGGCGAACGGCTCGTCCATCAGGAGCAGTTGACTGTCCTGGGCGAGGGCGCGGGCCATCGCCACCCGCTGCCGCATACCGCCCGAGAGTTCATGCACACGCTTCTTGTACGCGTCGCCCAGCCGGACGAGTTCGAGCAGCCGCTCCGCTTCCGTGCGGCGCTCCGACTTGGCCACGCCGCGCAGCCGCAGCGCGAGTTCGATGTTCTTGCCCGCGGTCAGCCACGGGAACAGGGCGTGCTCCTGGAACATCAGGGCCGGCCGCCCGCCGGGGGTCTCGATGGACCCCGCGGTCGGGCGGTCGAGTCCGGCCACCAGGTTGAGCAGTGTCGACTTTCCGCACCCGGAGGCTCCCAGGAGGGTGACGAACTCGCCCGGTGCGACATCGAGCGTGATGTCGTCGAGGACGGGCTGCTGCCCCTGTGGTCCGCCGAAGGACTTGGAGACGTGCGTGATGCGGGCGGCGTGCCCGACCGCTGTACGGTCCTCGTCCTTGGTGAGGGTGGTCGCCATGGTCGTCACCTCCTGGGAATCCGATTCGGGTTCGGGCGGCTTACTTGACGCCGAGACCGGCGTCGGCGACCTCGGGCTTGCCCGCGGCCTTCAGGACCTTGTTCAGCGGCTTCAGGTCATAGATCCCGGTGAGGTCCGGCTTCTCCAGCAGACCGGCCTTCACCGCGTGCTCGGCCTCCGCGTCGAGCGTGGCGGCCAGCGGGTCGTCGGTGATCTCGATCGACTTCCACGCCGGGTCGATGATCTCGGCGGGCAGCGGCTTGCCGGTCAGCTCCTCGAGCGCGGCGTTGGCGGAGGCCTTCGCCTTGTCCGGGTTGGCGTTGATCCACGCGTTGGTCTTCACCGAGCCGCGCAGCACCGCCTCGACGACGTCCGGGTGTTCGCTGAGGAACTTCTGCGACACGATGATGTTCGTGATCACGAACTTGTTGTCCGGCCACAGCGTCGACTCGTCGAGCAGTTCCTTCGCGCCCTCGGCGACCAGCTTGGACGCGGTGGGCTCGGGAACCCAGGCACCGTCGATGGAACCGGACTTGTAGGCGTCCGGGGTCACCTTGTTGTCCGTACGGACCACGGAGACGTCGCCCTTGCCGCTCTGGGCGTCGACCTTCCAGCCCTTCTCCGAGATCCAGTTGAGGAACGCCACGTCCTGCGTGTTGCCGAGCTGCGGGGTGGCTATCTTCTTGCCCTTGAGGTCGTCCAGGGTCTTGATCTTCTTGGGGTTGACGACCAGCTTCACGCCGCCGGAGGCCGAACCGCCGATGATTCGCAGGCTCTTGCCCTTGGACTTGGTGTAGCCGTTGATGGAGGGGGACGGGCCGATGAAGCCGATGTCGATCGAGTTGGCGTTGAGCGCCTCGATCTCGGAGGGCCCGGCGTTGAACTGCGACGTCTTCAGCTTGGTGCCGCCCAGTTCCTTCTGGAAGATGCCCTCCTGGTCGCCGACCAGCGCGGTGGCGTGCGTGAGGTTCGGGAAGTAGCCGATCCGCACGGTGTCCGTGGAGAGCTTCTTCGCGTCGGCGGCGACGTCCGACTTCTTGGAGTCGTCGTCCTTCGCGTCGGAGCCGTAGCCGCAGGCGGTGAGCGCCACGGCGAGCAGCGGCAGGGCGGCGGCAGCGGCGAGGCTGCGGCGGAGCGTGGTACGGGGGGCAGGCACGGGAGGCTTTCCTCTCGTTGGCCCGGTGCTCGCGTCCCTCGGGATTACGGGGACGCGGCCGGGAAGTCGGCAGGTCTTCGTCTGAACTGGCGTTGCGGTTGGTGCAAGCGGGCGCGCAGGCAGTGCGCGTACGTCAGCGCGCACATCGTGCGACCCCGCCCTGGCCGCTGCCGAGGGCGCCGCTGCCGACGCGGCCGCCCTCCTTCGCGAACGTGGAGTAGATGTCGATACTCATCAGAAGTCCCATGCGGCGTCGTCGTCGGTGGCCTCGGGCTCGTCCGCGGCGGCGAACGAGGTACCGGCCATGCCGGCCGTCAGCGTCGTGCCGTCGGCCGGGTCGATCAGGAGGAAGGAACCGGTGCGCCGGGAGTCCGCGTAGGCGTCGAGGGCGAGCGGCTCCGCGGTACGGACGACGACCCGGCCGATGTCGTTGGCGACGAGCCGGCCGGGCGCCGGGTGCTGGGAGAGGTCGTCCAGCGTGAGGCGCGAGGGGATGTCCTTGACGATCGCCTTGACCGTGCGGGTGGTGTGCTTGAGCAGCACCCGCTGGCCGACGGTGAGCGGCTGGTCGGCGACGTGGCAGACGGTCGCCTCGACATCCTGGGTCACGGCCGGTGCGTCGTCGGCCGGGGCGATCAGGTCGCCGCGCGAGATGTCGATGTCGTCGGCCAGCCGGATCGTCACCGACTGGGGCGCCCAGGCGGTGTCGACGCTCTCGCCGAGCGCGTCGATCGCCGCGACCGTCGACGTACGGCCCGAGGGCAGGACGGTGACGGTCTCGCCGACGCGGAACGCGCCGGCCGCTATCTGGCCCGCGTATCCCCGGTAGTCGGGGTGCTCGGCGGTCTGCGGCCGGATGACGTACTGGACGGGGAAGCGGGCGTGGCAGGCGGTGAGGTCGTGGCTGACCGGCACCGTCTCCAGGTGTTCCAGGACGGTGGGGCCGCCGTACCAGTCCATGTGGGAGGACGGCTCCACGACGTTGTCACCGGCCAGCGCGGAGATCGGGATCGTGGTGATCTCCGGGACGCCGAGCGAGGCGGCGTACGCGGTGAACTCCTCGGCGATGGCGGCGAAGACCGGCTCCGCGTAGTCGACCAGGTCCATCTTGTTGACGGCCAGCACCACATGGGGCACCCGCAGCAGCGCGGCGACCGCGGCATGGCGGCGGGTCTGCTCGACGACACCGTTGCGGGCGTCGACCAGGACGACGGCCAGCTCGGCCGTCGAGGCGCCCGTCACCATGTTCCGGGTGTACTGCACATGTCCCGGGGTGTCGGCCAGGATGAACCGGCGGCGCTGGGTCGCGAAGTAGCGGTAGGCGACGTCGATGGTGATGCCCTGCTCGCGCTCGGCCCGCAGCCCGTCCGTGAGGAGCGCCAGGTCCGGCGTCTCCTGGCCCCGGTTGCGCGAGGCGTGCTCGACGGCCTCCAGCTGATCGGTGAGGACCGACTTGGAGTCGTGCAGCAGACGTCCCACGAGGGTGGACTTGCCGTCGTCGACGGACCCCGCGGTGGCGAACCGCAGCAGGGTGGTGGTCGACGACTGCTCTGCGTGCTGGGTGGGTGTGGTCATCTTAGAAGTACCCCTCGCGCTTGCGGTCTTCCATCGCGGCCTCGGACATCTTGTCGTCGGCACGCGTCGCGCCCCGCTCGGTGAGCCGGGACGCGGCGATCTCGCTGATCACGGCGGTCAGCGTCGTCGCGTCCGAGTCGACGGCGCCGGTGCAGGACATGTCGCCGACCGTGCGGTAGCGCACCTGCCGCGTCTCGACCCGCTCGCCCTCCCCGGGGCCGCCCCAGTCACCGGCGGTCAGCCACATGCCGGAACGGTTGAAGACCTCGCGCTCATGGGCGAAGTAGATCTCCGGCAGCTCGATGCCCTCGCGCTCGATGTACTGCCAGACGTCCAGCTCGGTCCAGTTGGAGATCGGGAAGACCCGGACGTGCTCACCGGGGGCGTGCCGCCCGTTGTAGAGCTGCCAGAGTTCGGGGCGCTGGCGGCGCGGATCCCACTGGGAGAACTCGTCGCGCAGCGAGAAGACCCGCTCCTTGGCGCGGGCCTTCTCCTCGTCCCGCCGTCCGCCGCCGAACACGGCGTCGAAGCGGTGCTGCTGGATCGCCTCGGTCAGCGGCACGGTCTGCAACGGGTTGCGAGTGCCGTCCGGGCGTTCGCGCAGCTTCCCGGCGTCGATGTACTCCTGCACGGAAGCGACGTGGAGCCGCAGCCCGTGCCGGGCCACCGCCCGGTCGCGGTAGTCCAGCACCTCGGGGAAGTTGTGCCCGGTGTCGACGTGCAGCAGCGCGAACGGCACCGGCGCGGGCGCGAACGCCTTCAGCGCCAGATGCAGCATCACGATGGAGTCCTTGCCGCCGGAGAACAGGATCACCGGCCGTTCGAACTCACCCGCCACCTCACGGAAGATGTGCACCGCCTCGGACTCCAGGGAGTCCAGGTGGCTGAGGGCGTACGGATGGCCGGTGCCCTCCGACACGGTCGCGACGCTCGTCACACTGCACCCCTCTCGCTCAGCAGCGCGTACAGCTCCGCCGCGGACTCCTGCACGGTCTGCCGGTGCGACTCGATCCGCAGGTCGGGCGACTCGGGCGTCTCGTACGGGTCGTCGACCCCGGTGAGACCGCTGATCTCGCCCGCCGCCTGCTTCGCGTAGAGCCCCTTCACATCGCGTGCGGAGCACACCTCGACCGGCGTCGCGACATGCACCTCCAGATATGCGGTGCCCTCGCTCTGGTGCCGCCCCCGCACCGCGTCCCTGCTGTCCGCGTACGGGGCGATGACGGGAACCAGTACCTTCACGCCGTTGGCCGCCAGCAGCTCGGAGACGAAACCGATCCGCTGGACGTTGGTGTCGCGGTCCTCGCGGGAGAAGCCGAGCCCCGCGGAGAGGAATTCCCGGATCTCGTCGCCGTCGAGCACCTCCACGCGGTGGCCCTCGCCGCGCAGCCGCCCGGCGAGTTCGTACGCGATGGTGGTCTTGCCCGCGCTCGGCAGACCGGTCAGCCAGATGGTGGCACCCGTCTCCGTCACGCTCATCGATATCTCCTGATCAGTCGTCATCAGCCGTGCAGCCCGCACTCGGTCTTGCCCCGGCCGGCCCAGCGTCCGGCGCGTGCGTCCTCGCCCTCCAGCACCCGGCGGGTGCAGGGCGCGCAGCCCACGGAGGCGTAACCGTCCATCAGCAGCGGGTTGGTGAGAACGCCGTGCTCCGCCACGTACGCGTCGACGTCGTCCTGCGTCCAGCGGGCGATCGGGGAGACCTTCACCTTCTGCCGCTTCGCGTCCCAGCCGACGACCGGGGTGCCCGCCCGGGTGGGGGACTCGTCGCGGCGCAGCCCGGTCGCCCAGGCCGCGTACGAGGTCAGGCCCTCCTCAAGGGGCTTGACCTTCCGCAGCTTGCAGCACAGGTCGGGGTCGCGGTCGTGCAGCTTCGGTCCGTACGCGGCGTCCTGCTCGGCCACGGTCTGCCGCGGGGTCAGGGTGATGACGTGGACGTCCATCACCGCTTCGACCGCGTCCCGGGTGCCGATCGTCTCCGGGAAGTGGTAGCCGGTGTCGAGGAAGACCACGTCGACGCCCGGGAGGGCGCGGGAGGCGAGGTGCGCCACGACCGCGTCCTCCATCGAGGAGGTGACGCAGAAGCGCTTGCCGAACGTGTCGGCGGCCCACTGGAGGATCTCCGGCGCGGAGGCGTCCTCCAGCTCCCGGCCCGCGCGCCCGGCCAGCTCCTGGAGGGCGTCCGAGGTGAGCTCTCCGGTCTGCAGGGTGTCCGTCATGTCGCGTCCCCTTCCACGTCGTTGCGCGTCAGTCCCCGGGTCAGCAGCCCGAGGAACTTCAGCTGGAACGCGCGGTTGCAGGAAGCACATTCCCAGGCCCCGTGCCCGCTCTCGTGCGGGCGCAGGTCCTCGTCGCCGCAGTACGGGCAGTGGAACGGGGCGGCGCGTTCGCTCATGACAGCGACTCCGCACCGGCCCGGGCCGCCCAGGTCGCGAACCGCTCGCCGTCCTCGCGCTGCTCCTGGAACCGCTTCAGCACCCGCTCGACGTAGTCCGGCAGTTCGGCCGAAGTGACCTTCAGGCCACGGACCTTGCGGCCGAACCCGGCCTCCAGGCCCAGCGCGCCGCCCAGGTGCACCTGGTAGCCCTCGACCTGGTTGCCGTCGGCGTCCAGGACGAGCTGGCCCTTGAGACCGATGTCCGCGGTCTGGATGCGGGCGCAGGCGTTGGGGCAGCCGTTGATGTTGATGGTGAGCGGCTCCTCGAAGTCCGGCAGGCGGCGCTCCAGTTCGTCGATCAGCGCCGCGCCGCGCGCCTTCGTCTCGACGATCGCCAGTTTGCAGAACTCGATGCCGGTGCAGGCCATCGTGCCGCGGCGGAACGGGGAGGGCTTCACCTGGAAGTCGAGCGCCTCCAGACCGGCGACCAGGGAGTCCACCTGGTCCTGCGCCACGTCCAGGATGAGCATCTTCTGCTCGACGGTGGTGCGCAGCCGGTCCGAGCCGTGCGCGGCGGCGAGGTCGGCGATCTTGGCCAGGGTGGAGCCGTCCACGCGGCCGACCCTGGGGGCGAACCCGACGTAGAAACGGCCGTCCTGCTGCTGGTGGACGCCGACGTGGTCGCGCCAGCGGGAGCTGGGCTGCTGGGGAGCGGGACCGTCGAGCAATGGGCGCTTCAGGTACTCGTCCTCCAGCACCTGGCGGAACTTCGCCGGCCCCCAGTCGGCCATCAGGAACTTCAGACGGGCACGGTTGCGCAGCCGCCGGTACCCGTAGTCACGGAAGATGCCGACGACTCCGGCCCAGACGTCAGGAACCTCGTCGAGCGGCACCCAGGTGCCCAGCCGCTCGGCGAGCCGCGGGTTGGTCGAGAGCCCGCCACCGACCCAGACGTCGAAGCCCGGGCCGTGCTCGGGGTGGACCACGCCGACGAACGCGATGTCGTTGATCTCGTGGACCACGTCCTGCACGGGCGAGCCCGAGATCGCGGTCTTGAACTTGCGCGGCAGGTTGGAGAATTCCTTGTTGCCGATGTAGCGGTCGTGGATCTCGTCGACCGCCGGGGTTCCGTCGATGATCTCGTCGGCGGCGATGCCCGCCACGGGGGAGCCGATGATCACGCGGGGGCAGTCGCCGCACGCCTCGGTGGTGGAGAGCCCGACGGCCTCCAGCTTCTCCCAGATCGCCGGGACGTCCTCGATGCGGATCCAGTGGAGCTGGATGTTCTGCCGGTCGGTGATGTCCGCGGTGCCTCGCGCGTACTCCTGCGAGATCTCGCCGATCACCCGCAGCTGCGCGGCGGTCAGCCGCCCGCCGTCGATCCGGACGCGCAGCATGAAGTACCGGTCGTCCAGCTCCTCCGGCTCCAGGATCGCGGTCTTGCCGCCGTCGATGCCGGGCTTGCGCTGGGTGTAGAGCCCCCACCAGCGCATGCGTCCACGGAGGTCGTTGGGGTCGATCGAGTCGAAGCCGCGCTTGGAGTAGATCGTCTCAATGCGCGTCCGTACGTTGAGACCGTCGTCGTCCTTCTTGAACTGTTCATTGCCGTTGAGCGGGGTGTGGTGCCCCACGGCCCACTGGCCTTCGCCACGGTGGCGTCCGGCCTTGCGGCGGGGCGTGGTGGTCGCAGGCTGTTCCGGGGTGGCGGCCATGACAGTACGTCCTTCGGGACTGCAGGTGGGCGGCTCTGAGCCGCACACTCGCGCGGAGGCGCGGCGGTGCGCGGTGGGTGCAGAGGAAAGGGGGATCGCGGCGGTGCTGGGACTCTCAGCTCGCCGGACAGATGGCGCTGGACATGCGGCCGAAGTCGACGTGGCGTCGACTCACCAAGGCAATTCCAGTTCCAGACATGACGGAAGCGTGTCACGCGAGTCTCGGAGCAGTCCACCACTATCCATGATGTGGACGGAGGCGTCCCGTGATGCGAGACGCTGTGGTGGCCGTCACTCGTCCTGCCGGGGTCGTCCCATCCTTAATGCCCGCAATCCCCCCACCTGTCGCCGCCGATCGCCGTCCGCGGCTACCGTGCCGCCCCCGGCCACGGTCCCGGCGTCGCCACCTCCGGCTCCACCTCCACCTTCGTGGCGAAGAGTGTGAAGCCGCGCCGCAGATAATTGTCCATGGCGTGCGGGCCGTCCTTGGAACACGTGTGCAGCCACACCCGCTTCGTCGGCGTCCGCTCCGGCCACCGGTCCGCCAGGTCCCAGGCGCGGGCGACGCCGTGCGCGAGCAGATGGCCGCCGATCCGGCGCCCCCGGAAGGCGGGTATCAGCCCGAAGTACATGATCTCGACCACGCCGTCGTCCTGCGGGTCCAGCTCGATGTATCCGGCCGGGGTGCCGTTCTCGTACGCCACCCAGGTCTCCGCCCCGGGCCGGTCCAGGACCTCCCGCCACTGCCCGTACGTCAGCGTGAGCCGGTCCGTCCACTGGATGTCGCCGCCGACCGCCGTGTAGAGGAACCGGCTGAACTCGGGCAGCGGGGTTCCGGACCGGACGATCGTCACGTCCCCGTCCGGGACCGCGGCGGGGCGCAGGTCGTCGGGGGAGGTCTGTTCCAGGGACCAGACGGTCACCTCGGTGGTGGGGGCGGTGTGCGCGGGGCTGTTCATGGCTGCCAGGCAACCATGCCGCGCGGCCGGGAACCAAGCCGTTACCGGGGGCCGGACAGCGGACGCCCCACGAGCGGCGGAGCCCGTCGCCCCGCGCGCCGCCACGCGGCCGTACGCACCGCCCCGCGCGCCGCCACGCGGCCGTACGCACCGCCCCGCGCGCCGCCACGCGGCCGTACGCACCGCCCCGCGCGCCGCTACACGGCCGTACGCGCACCGACCACCACCGGAGCCGTCGAGCGCGGCAGCAGATCGGCCGGATGATCCGGGTGGATCACCTCCACCTCGACCCCCTCGCCGAAGCGGTACGGGCGGTGTGCGAGGACCTCCGCGAGACGGCGGCGTATCCGGGAGATCTCCGCCCGCACCGTCACCGTCCGGGACGCGTCGCCGAAGATGTCCTGGGCCAGCTCGGACGCCGTCCGCCCCTCGCGGTGCAGCGCCAGGGCGTACAGCATCTCGGCATGGCGCGGGGAGAGACGCTGCGTGCAGGTGCCCGCCGCGCTCACGACGCTGACCGTGAGTCCGCGCGGCCGGCTCAGATCCAGCACCACCCGCCGCGGCGGACCGTCCGCGAGCGCGTCCGTGACCTGCACCAGCCAGCCGCCGGGCAGCGGCTCGACCCGGCACATGCCGAGGGACGGCAGCCACACCGGCCCCGGCCGTAACGACTTGGGCAGCGGCAGCCGGTCGGTCGGCGGCATCCCCGTCACCGCGGCGATCCAGCCATGGGCGTCCACCGCCAGGGCCCGCCCGCCCAGCCGGCACAGCAGCGGCGCCGCCACCGACCGCAGCCGGTCGATCGCCTGCCGATGACGGTTCCTGATCTCGCTCTCGGCCAGCCGTGCGACCGAACCGACCAGCGCGAGCGAGGTCGGATGGAACGTGGACACCGCACCGCTGATGTCGACGGTGCCGATCAGCCGGCCGTCCCGCGGATCACGGACCGGGGCCGCCGCACACGTCCAGTTGTGCAGACGGCGCACGAAGTGCTCCGACGAATGGACCTGGACCGGTGTGCGCGAGACGATCGCCGTACCGATCGCGTTCGTTCCCATGCTCGTCTCGGCCCAGGCCGCGCCCTCCGCCAGACAGATGCTGTCGGCCCGGCGCAGCACCCCCGTGTTGCCCTGGCGCCACAGCACCCGGCCCTCCACATCGGTGACCACCACGATCTGCTGCGCGGCGTCCACCAGGGAGACCAGGCTCTCGCTCAGCAGCGACATCACCTCGCCCAGCGTCGAGCTCCGGCGCCGGTGCTCGATCTCGTCCGTCTTCAGCAGCGTGCTCTCGACGGACTGATCCGGGTCGACACCGCTGCGCACCGCCCGCGCCCACGAGGCGCCGATCTCCGCCCGCGGAGCACTCGGCGCATCCTCGCCCGCCAACGCCGCCTCCCTGGCCCGGTGGTTCAGGCGGAGGGCCTGGGCGGACTGCGGCGCGACCGGCCGCGTCACCTCGGCGGCGCTTGTCTCCACTTCATCCCCCCAGATGCCGGGGCCGCTCGACGGCCCTCGGGTCCATCCTGCCCGCTGCTCGGAGCCCGATACTGCGCACTCCGCACAATGGTTGCAACCCTTTGCAACTCTGGCGAGAGAGTGCGGGTCCGTACGAGAGTGACGGAACACCGTACAGCGGCGCCTGTGCTCCGCCGTTCGGTGCGCACAGCATGGAGGGTGGTGCCGTGTCGGCGCAGCACCACCCTCCGTTGCTGGACCCCGGTGGCCCGACGCGTGTCAGTCCTCCACGGGCCGCGCCCGTTCCACGACCGATGCCAGATCGAGGCTGTGCGGCAGCGTCCCGAAGGCCGCGCCCCAGTCCCCGCCGAGCCGTGACGCGCAGAACGCGTCGGCGACCTCGGGCGGCGCCCAGCGCACCAGCAGTGAGCCCTGGAGCACCAGAGCCATCCGTTCGACCAGCCGACGGGCCCGCGCCTCGATGCCGCTCAGATCGGCCAGCTCCGTCAGCATGTCCTTGATCGCTCCGTCCAGCCGGTGATCGGCGCCGCGCGCCCTGCCCACCTCCTGGAGGAACGCGTCCAGCGCGAGCGGTTCCCGCTGCAGCGCCCGCAGCACGTCCAGCGCCTGTACGTTTCCCGAGCCCTCCCAGATCGAGTTGAGCGGGGCCTCGCGCAGCAGCCGAGGCATCGACGACTCCTCGACGTAACCATTGCCGCCCAGACACTCCAGCGCCTCACCCACCATCGGAGTGCACCGCTTCGTCACCCAGTACTTCGCCGCCGGCACCGCGATCCGCAGGAAGGCCGACTCGCTCTCCGACCCGGCGTCGTACGCCGCCGCCAGCCGCAGCGCCAGCACCGTGGCCGCCTCCGACTCCAGCGCAAGATCGGCCAGTACGTTGCGCATCAGCGGCTTCTCGATCAGCAGCCCGCCGAACGCGCTGCGATGGGCGCAGTGGTGGATCGCCTGCGCCGCCGCCTGCCGCATCAGTGCCGCCGAACCGACCACACAGTCCAGCCGGGTCGCCGCCACCATCTCGATGATGGTGCGCACCCCGCGCCCCTCGTCGCCGACCCGGCGGGCCCACGTACCGTCGAACTCGACCTCGCTCGACGCATTGGACCGGTTGCCGAGCTTGTCCTTCAGCCGCTGGATCGCGAACGTGTTGCGCGTGCCGTCGGGCAGCACCCGGGGCAGCAGGAAACACGTCAGGCCCCCGGGCGCCTGCGCCAGCACCAGGAAGGCGTCCGACATCGGCGCGGAACAGAACCACTTGTGCCCCGTGAGCAGATACTCACCCTCGGTCGCCAGCGGCTCGGCGCGCGTCGAGTTGGACTGTACGTCCGTGCCGCCCTGCTTCTCCGTCATGCCCATCCCGAACAGCGCACCGGCCTTCTGCGCGGCGGGCCGCAGCTCCTGCTCGTACACCGTGGACGTCAGCAGCGGCTCCCACTCGGCCGCCAGCGCCGGATCGGTGCGCAGCGCGGGCACCGCCGCGTGGGTCATCGACAACGGGCAGCCGTGCCCCGCCTCGGCCTGCGTCCACACCAGGAAACCGGCCGCCCGCCGCACATGGCCGCCGGGCCTGCCCCAGGCGTCGGTCAGACCCGCGGAGACCGCATGGCCCAGCAGCCGGTGCCAGGCCGGATGGAACTCCACCTCGTCGATGCGGTTCCCGTACCGGTCGTGGGTGTGCAGTACCGGCGGATTCTCGTTCGCCTGCGCCCCCCACGCCTGCGCCTGCGCAGAGCCCGCGGCTCTGCCCAGTTCGCCGAGTTCGTCCCGGACCTCGGCGTGGAGCTCGGCCGGCAGATGACGCCGGACCGCCTCGGTGAGCGCACGGTCGGCGCCGAAGACGTCGTAGCCGACCAGCGGCGGTACCTGATTGGACACTGTGTGGGTGGTGGCTGCCATGCGGATACGGTAAGGATGTGCAGGCAGCAAATGAAACACCCGAGCGGCCACCGGGTCGGCTCCATCGGGCCCGAGTCCTCTACCGCAACGTATCCATGCGGCAGATGGCCTGGCGGTTGCTCAAGGACACCGTCAACTCGTGCATGGAGTACCGCATTCTGGGACTCGCCGCCGAGGCGGCGTTCTTCACCCTGCTGTCCCTGCCCCCGCTGCTCCTCGGCCTGATCGGCCTGCTCGGATACGTCGACGAGTGGACCAACACCACCACGGTCGCCTCCCTCGAACGCAACATCCTCAACGCGGCGCAGACGGTGCTCAGCGAACGGGGTGTGAACGACTTCGCCAAACCGCTCCTGGCGGACGTCACCACCGGCGCCCGGCCCGACGTCATCTCCCTGGGCTTCGCGATCGCGCTCTGGTCCGGCTCCCGCGCGGTCAATGTCTTCATCGACACGATCACGGTGATGTACGGCCTCGACGGCCATCGCGGCATCGTCAAGACGCGGCTCCTCTCCTTCCTGCTGTACGTCGTCGCGCTGCTGCTCGGTGCCGTCGTGCTGCCGCTGCTCGTCGTCGGCCCCGACCGGGTCGTGGAGCTCATCCCGTGGGGTACCGAAGTCATCAGCGTCCTGTACTGGCCGTTGGTGATCCTGCTGTCGATCGCGTTCCTGACGACGCTCTACCACGTGTCCGTACCGGTCCGTTCGCCGTGGGTCGAGGACATGCCGGGTGCGCTGGTGGCGCTCGCGATGTGGGTGCTCGGCAGCTTCTTGCTGCGGATCTACCTCACCAGTACGGTCGAGGGGCCGACGATCTACGGTTCGCTGGCGGCCCCGATCGCCGTCCTGCTGTGGATCGGTATCTCCGCGTTCGCGGTGCTGGTCGGAGCCGCGGTGAACGCCGCCATCGACCGGGTGTGGCCCTCGCTGGCGACGGCCGCGGCACGCGCGGCCAACGACCGGGTCCGGACGGCCCAGGCCGCGGAACTCGTCGCGCGGGCCCAGGCGGACAACCGGGACGACGAGGACGACGAGGACGACGACGAAGGGGACAGCCCCTACATGCCGTCCGAGTTCCCGGAGCGCTGGTCGAGGTTCCTGCCGCCCGACGACGTGAAGTCCCGGCTCCAGCCGGGCCGCGACAAGGAGACGGACAGGACAGGCAGGACGGACAAGCAGGACGGACAGGACTGACAGGACGGACAGGGCGGACGAGCCGGACAGTCCGTCGGACGGCTGCGGCCCGTGCGGACGTCCTCGGGCGAGGCGGCGGTGTCGAGCGGAGGGACGGGGCTTGGGCGGCACGGGCGACGGATACGAGGAGTGGGCGTCGCGGTTCGACGGCGCCACCGTGTGGACACTGGCCGTGCCGGAAGGGCCGGTCCGTCCGGTGCTGCCCGACGGCTGCATGGACCTGATCTGGATTGGCGGACGGCTGCTCGTCGCGGGCCCGGACACCCAGGCCGTGACACCGGCCGCCTGGACGGGCGGGCGGTGCACCGGCATCCGTTTCGCGCCCGGCACGGCCCCCGCACTCCTCGGCGTACCGGCGCACGAACTGCGCGACCGCCGGGTGGACCTGGCGGACGTGTGGCCGGGTGCCGCGGTCCGCGAGCTCAACGAGCGCCTTGCCGAAGCCTGCGACCCCGCTGCCGCGCTGGAGGCCGTGGCCCTGCGGCGGGCGGCCGGTTCCGTGCCGCCCGACCCCGCGATGCGGTCCGTCGCCGCACTGCTCGGCGCGGGACGGCCGGTCGCGGACACCGCGCGTACGGTCGGCCTCGGCGTCCGTCAACTGCACCGCCGCTCACTCGCGGCCTTCGGCTACGGGCCCAAGACGCTCGCCCGGGTCCTGCGGTTGCAGCGCGCGCTCGCCCTGGCACGGTCCGGAATGCCGTACGCCGAGGCGGCGGTCGAGGCGGGCTGCGCCGACCAGGCCCATCTCGCACGGGAGATGCGCGACCTGGCCGGAACGACCCTGACCGCCCACCTCGCGCCCTCGTGACAGGTCACCCGGCAGGCTCTCAGCCGTTGCCCGCGAACAGCGACACCACGCAGCCGTCCGGGTCGAGGACCATCGCGTAACGCTGCCCCCATACCGCGTCCCACGGCTTCAGATGCCCCCGGTACCCGGCGCCGGTCAGATCGTCGTACACCGCGTCCACCTCCGCCGGGCTGTCGCAGAGGAACGCGAGCCCGAGACGTTCGCCGCCGCGCGGTGCGGTCCGGCCCGGGTCGAACGAGCGGACCACCTCCTCGGTGTCCCACAGCAGGCGCTGCCCGCCCGGGAGCGTCACTTCGACATGAGGTGCGGATTCCGCACCGGCCGGGATGTCGAGACCGAGCCGGCGGTAGAAGGTGAGCGATGCGGCCAGATCCGCGGTGATGATGCCGATCGCGTCCATACGTGGAGTCATGTGCCGACCGTAGGCCGGGCCCGGGCCACGGGTCTTGCAGGAATCGGACAGGGGCCGCGAGCCCCGGGCCCGGCCACCGAACCGCGGTCCCGGGCGGGCCCCCTCGGGGCGGGGCCTGCCCGGGACCGTGCTGCCCGGCAGGCCCCGCCGCGCCGTCACGGCGACGCGGGGCCCGCCGCGCAGTCGGCGGGTGACGTCCCCGGGTCCGTCAGTGCGAGGCCGAGCTGGGCGCGTTCGGTGACCCAGCGGCTCGGGCGGTGGCGCGGATCCCCGGTCGTGCGGTACAGCGCCCGGTGCAGCTCCAGCATGTTCCCGGCGCCGACCCGGTCGCCCCAGGCCAGTGGGCCGACGGGGTATCCGAGGCCGGTCGTGACGGCCAGGTCGATGTCGGCGGGGGTGGCGAGGGAGCGTTCCGCGATCGATGCCGCGACCGAGACGATCGAGGCAAGCAGCCGCTGAGCGACCGAGCCCGCCGTGTCCCGCACCACCGAGACCGTGTGGGGCTTCTCGCCGTGCGCCGCGCGGGCCAGCACCGCGCGGGCGTCGCGCGCGGCGGCCGGGTCCGCCGCCGGGGTCACGGCCAGCACCCGGCGCCGGCCGGCCGGAGGCAGCGGATCCACGCCGAAGGTGCGCTCGGCGGGCAGCCGGTGCCCGGCGACGGCGGAGGCGACCGTGGTGCCCCAGACCGGGACGAGGACGAGGGCGCCGGCGGACGGCTCCGGGCTTGTCTCGACGACGCGGCCCGCAGCGGCCAGCGCCTCGCGCAGCACGGCCGCGTCCCGGTCCCGGGGCGCGGTCCCGTGGACGAACACGGGGCGGTTCGCGTCGCCCGTGACCGGCGGCTCCGGTGCCGGGGCCGGCGCGTCGGCACCGTACGCGAACCAGCCGCGTCCGGTCTTGCGGCCGTGCAGGCCGGCGGCCACCCGGTTCGGGGTGAGGTAGGAGGGACGGAGCCGGTCCGCGTACCGGAAGCCTTCCCAGATCGAGTCGATCACCGTGGCCGTCACATCCAGACCGGTCAGGTCCATCAGCTCGAACGGGCCCATGCGCAGGCCCAGCACGTCACGGGCGATCCGGTCGATCTCCGCCGGATCGGCGACCGTCTCCTCCAGCAGGGCCAGGGCCTCCGTCACCAGGCCGCGGCCGGCGTGATTGACCAGGAATCCCGGGGTGTCGGCGACCGTGACCGCACGGTGCCCGCAGCTCTCGACGAGCGCGGTGAGGGCTGGCACGATCTCCGGACGGGTCGCCGCACCCGGCACGACCTCGACGACCTTCATCAGCGGTACGGGGTTGAAGAAGTGCAGCCCGGCCAGGCGCGTCGGATCCTTCAGCGCCGCGGCGATCCGGGTGACCGACAGGGACGAGGTGTTGGTCGCGAAGACGGCCGTCGCGGGAAGCGCCCGCTCCAGCCGGCCGAAGACCTCCGCCTTGGTGTCGAGATCCTCCCGCACCGCCTCGATCACCAGCTCGACGTCGGGGCCCGGCCCCCACGGGTCCTCCAGCGGGAGCAGCCGGTCCAGGGCGGCGGCGGAGTCCTCGGCGGACATCCGGCCCTTCTGCACGGCCCGTTCGAGCATGGACCGTACGAAGTCCACGGCGGCCGTCACCGCTTCCGTGCGCACGTCGCACAGCTCGACGGTGTGTCCGGCGGTCGCCGCCCACTGGGCGATGCCGCGGCCCATGGCCCCGGCGCCGACGATCCTGATACGCATGGCGGTAGCGGTCCTCTCGGCGTGTGTCATGTGATCCGTCTGATCCGTCTCGGCGAAGCGTGTGATCCGTCTCAGCGAAGATAGACGCGCGGGTCCACGTCCTCGCGCAGCAGCCGCAGTTCGGCCGCGGTCGGCGGCGGCACGGTCCCGACCGCGTCGGTCACCTGGAGATCCCAGCCGGTCGCGGCCCGCACCCGGTCGACGGTGACGCCCGGGTGGACGGTGACGCCCGGGTGGACGGCGACCGGCCGCAGCTCCTCGCCGACACCCGCGCGGGCCAGGATGCCCAGCTCGGTGATGACCCGGGTGACACCGGCGCCCAGGGGCCGGATGCCTTCGGCCAGCGCCCGGTCGGGGCCGGGGGAGGTGCAGAAGTCCAGGGTCTCGGTGAAGGAGCGCGGATGGTGGCGGCGCATCACGACGAAGACCTCGCGGGAGTTGGCCATGACCTCGACGCCGCCGCCCGAACCCGGCAGCCGGACCGAGGGGTTCTCCCAGTCGCCGATCACGGACGTGTCGAGGTTGCCCCACCGGTCGATCTGCGCGGCGCCGAGGAACCCCACGTCGATATGGCCGCCCTGGAGGACGCAGCCGAAGAGCGCGGTCATCGGGAGCACCGCCTCGGCACCGGTGATCAGGACGGCGTCGGCGATGGTCTCCGGCAGATGCGAGGGGTGGGCGCCGCAGACACCCGACCGTCGCGGAGTCGCTGACCCGCTTCTCCCCGTAGGAGCGGCTCTGCCCGTGGCACCGGGGCGGGCCGGGGCGGTTGAGGAACCGCCCCGGTCCGCCCCGGTCCCGTCTCCGCGGCCCGGTCGGGTGCCGTCAGCCGGATGCGCCGCGCGTGGCCGGGGCCGGTTCCGCCTCCGGCGGCGCCGCGAGATGGTCCCGTACCGCGTCCGGGTCGATCAGCCGGTTCAGCCGGGCCGGTACGTCGAATCCGACGAGCAGCACCACGATCACCGTGCCCGCGAAGGTCAGGACGGCCAGCGCCCGCCCCAGATCCATCCCGGACGCCAGATGCGCACCCAGGACCGGCGCCACGGCGCCTCCCAGTGCTCCCACGTTGTACGTGAAGCCCAGCGCCGCGGCCCGGCTCCCGGTCGGGAAGTGTCCGCCGATGTAGCGGGGCAGCAGCCCGGAGATGCCGAAGCTGGTCGCCTGGAGCAGGAAGAGCAGGATGCCGAGCAGCAGCAGGTTGTCGTGCACCGCGAAGACCGGATAAACGAAGGCCAGCGAGGCGAGCAGGGTCAGCGCGTACGCCTTCTTCGCCCCGATCCAGTCACCGAGGAAGCCCGCGGTCCAGCAGCCCGCCATGGTGCCGAAGCCCGCGAAGTACAGGACGTCGGTGACCTGGCCGGTGGTGTAGCCGAGTTCGGTCTTCAGATACGTGGGCAGCAGCGCCTGGATCGGCCACGAGTACAGGAACGCGAAGAACAGCGTCACGATCATCGACAAGTACAGCACCCAGCCGCGCTTCCCGCCGAGCTGCACGGCGAAGGCGGCGAGCGCCAGTCCCGCGACCACCGACAGCACCGGGACCATTCCGGCGCCGCCCGGGGTGAAGACCAGGAACAGCGACACGGTGGCCGCGACGACCAGGGCCGTGTTGACGGCGGTCCGGCTCCGGGTCAGGAACAGCGGCCGGAACGGGTTCGGCCTGGCCTCCTTGTCCGCGACGGTCTCCGTCCACTCCTCGGCCTCCGGCAGCGCGCGCCGCATCCACAGCGCGATGGCGATCGGTACCAGGCCGAGGTAGAACATCCACCGCCAGCCGAGCGACGGCACCACCCAGTTGTAGACCTGCGCGGCGAGCACCGAGCCGACCGAGAAGCCGGAGATCAGGAAGCCGCTGGCCCGGCTGCGCAGCCGGGCCGGCCAGCTCTCCATGACATAGGTGGCGCTGGCGCTGTACTCACCGGCCATGCCCATGCCGATGGCGAGGCGGGCGGCGAACAGGCTCTGGTAGTTCCAGGCGAATCCGCAGGCGAAGGTGCCCAGCGAGTACAGCAGGATGCTGAGGACCATGGAGAGCTTGCGGCCGTACCTGTCGCCGATCGCGCCGAGCACCGCACCGCCGAGCCAGCGGGTGATGAACGCTCCGGAGATCAGGCTGGCCGCCTGCACCGTGCTCAGCCCGAAGTCGTCGCTGATCTCGGTGAGCACGAGGGTGATCAGCACGAAGTCGAAGCCGTCGAGGACGTAGCCGATCCAGGCGGCGAGGAACGACTTCCACTGGGTGCCGCTCACTTCTCGGTACCAGGGGAGCGTCGGGGGTGATGTGGTCTGCACGGTGACTCCAGGATGCGGGACGGCAGTCGCCTTTGAGCCGCCGGCCCGCGTAGCGGGGGGCAGGTCAGGGCCGGGCGATGCCTGCGACGAAGCGGGCGGTCAGGGCGGTGGGGGCGGTGATGGCGGTGCCGACGACGACGCTGTGGGCGCCACGCGCCAGGGCCTCGGCGGCGTCCCCGGGGGTGTTGATGCGGCCTTCGGCGACCACCGGGACGTCGATCGCGGCGGACAGTTCGGCGACCAGGCCGAGATCGGGCCCGGTCTGCTTCGGTGTGCCGGGCACATAGCCGGAGAGGGTGGTGGAGACGAAGTCCGCCCCCTGCCCGGCTGCCGCGATGCCTTCGGCGAGGGTGGAGACATCGGCCATCACCAGGGCGCCGGCCCTGTGGACGGCCGCGACCAGCTCGGCGAAGGTGGAGCCGTCGGGGCGCGGCCGGTCGGTGGCGTCCGCCGCGACGACAGCGGCACCCGCCTCGACGATCGCCAGGGCGTGACGGACGGTCGGGGTGATGTAGACGCCGGTGTCGCCGTCCTTCCACAGCCCGATGACCGGCAGGTCCACGGCCTCGACGATCGCGGCGACGACCTCCGGCTCATTGGCGCGGACGGCGGCGGCGCCGCCGGCGACGGCCGACCGGGCGAGCCGGACCAGCGTGCCGGTCTCGCGCATCGGATCGCCGGGAGGCGCCTGACACGACACGATCAGACTGCCTCGGAGCGAGAGGGCGAGTTCCTGCGGGGTCATCGAGTGGCTCCCGGGTGATGGAGGGGAAGTGTGGTGGTCAGGGCGGCGGCACCGTGTACGGCCGCGTCGGCGCCGAACCGCGGCGCCTCGGGTACGAGCCCGCGCAGCGGCGGCATCAGTTCGGCGGTGAACGCGGCGGCCAGGGCGTCCCCGTACAGGGGGCCGATCCGGGGCACGCCGCCGCCGACGACGACGCGGTCGGGCCCCAGGGCGTTGGCGAGTCCGCCGAGCACCCGGCCGGCGGCGGTCGCGCCGGTGGTGATGGCGCTGACGGCGGCGGCCTCGCCCCGCGCCGCGCGTGCGGCCACGGTTTCCAGCCGGTCCACGGGGGTGCCGGTCAGGCGCTCGTAGTGGGCGGCGATGCCGGGGCCGGAGGCGATGACCTCCAGGTGCCCGGTGGCCCCGCAGGTGCAGGGCAGTCCGGCCGCCTCCGCGCTGGCCAGGTGGCCGAGATGCCCGGCGACGCCGGACGCGCCGTGCAGCATCCGTCCGTCGACGGCGATCGCGCCGCCCACGCCCGTACCCACGGCGGCGAACAGCAGCGACCCCCGGCCCGGGGCGTCCGACGTCAGCGCCGCGAGTTCCGGCCCGGCCGTGGCGCGCACGTCGTTGTCGCAGGCCACCGGGTATCCCGTACGGTCCGCGAGTCCGGCGCCCAGCGCGGTGCCGGCCCAGCCGCGGATGGAGTCGGTGGCGCTGGTGACCATGCCGGAACGCGGGTCGACGACCCCGGCCGCCGCGATGCCGAGTGCCGAGGCCAGCCGCCCCGGATCGACGGCGGCGGCGGCTTCGGCGAGCGCGTCCAGTACGGCCGCCGCGCCGTCCCGGGCCGGGGTGGGCCGGGAGTACCGGGCCAGGACCGTGCCGTCGGCGCCGAAGAGCGCGGCGGCGATCTTCGTACCGCCGAGATCGAGACCTATCACCGCGCCGTCGGCGCCGGTGCCGGGCTGGGGTCCGGCACCGGCGGCCGGCGGCTGCGAGGGAGCGTTCATCGGACCGGCGGCAGACCGGCGGCGCGCAGGCGCTGGGAGACCAGGGCGATGGACTCGGCGCTCAGCTGGATCTGCGGGAAGGCGGTGTCGCCGCAACCGATGACGCCGAGCAGCTGGAGCGCCGCCTTGAACGAGCCGAGCGCCGAGGAGCTGCGGCCCATGTCCGCCTCCGGACCGACGTCCACCATGGCGAACAGCTCGACGAGCCGTTCCTGCTCCTCGGCGGCCTGCTTCCAGTCACCGGCCCGCGCGGCGTCGTACAGCCGGACGTATCCGGCCGGGTCGACGTTGCCGATACCCGGCACGACCCCGTCGACCCCGGCCAACAGGGCCGAGTCCACGGTGAGTTCCGATCCGGTGAGCACGCTGAACAGCGGCGTGGGGCCGTTCTCGCGGCCGTCGCGGCCACCCAGCTCCACCAGCAGCCTGCGCAGGCCGCCCTCGTCGCCGCTGCTGTCCTTGAGCCCGGCCAGCGTGCCGTCCTCGGCGAGTTCACGCACCAGCGCGGGGGAGAGCTTGCTGTGCACGGCGACCGGGATGTCGTACGCGAACAGCGGCAGGTCGACCGACGCGCGCAGCCGCCGGAAGTGCTGGGCGATCTCCCTGCCGTGGGTGCGGGTGTAGAACGGCGCCGTCGCGACCAGGGCGTCCGCGCCCAGCTCGGCGGCGGACCTGGCGTGTTCGATGACGCGCGCGGTGGTGGTGTCGATGACACCGGCGAGCACCGGAACCCTGCCGCCGGTCACCTCGATCACGGTCTTCAGCGCCGTGGCGCGCTGCGCGTCGGTGAGGTACGCGACCTCGCTGGTGGAGCCGAGCGCGAACAGGCCGTGCACGCCACCGCCGATGAGGTGCTCGACGAGGCGGGCGAGGGACGTGGTGTCGACCTCCCCCTGGGCGTCGAGCGGGGTGCAGACCGGCGGGACGACGCCGCGCAACGGTGCGGTCAGAGACATGGTGAGGGCTCCAGCTTGGGTGTGATGCGCCGATCGGTGCTCCGAGAGGCTGCACCGATCGGGACGTGAGACGTAAGATGTCCTATGTCTGACCTCACCTTAAACAGATGCTCCTGCGACCGGTCAAGGGGCAATCGCACCTCAGGAGGACGTTGTGGCGAGGCCCACCATGGCTCAGGACATCGAGCGCCGGCTCAAGGAACTGATCCTGGAACGCAGGCTCGCCCCCGGTGACGCCCTGCCCACCGAGGCGGAGCTGATGGAGCTCTTCGGGGTCGGCCGGGTGTCGGTGCGTGAGGCCCTCAAGGCGCTCCAGGCCGTCAACGTCGTGGAGATCCGCCGTGGCTACGGCACCTTCGTCGGGTCGCTCTCGCTGTCACCCTTCGCCGAGGCGCTCGCCTTCCGGGCCGCCGTCCGGCACCGGCAGGGCGAGCCGGGTCTCTTCGAGCTGATGAAGGTACGCGAGGCGCTGGAGACCGGTCTGGTCGGCGCCGTCACGGCCGGTGTCCCGGACGCGGACCTCGACGTGCTGCGCGGTCTCGTCGCGACGATGGATGCCGAGGTCCGTGACGAGGGCCGGGTGGCGCGCGGCACCGACCGTGCCTTCCACCTCGCGCTCTACGCCTCGCTCGACAACCACCTGCTGAGCGAAGTGCTGGACGCCTTCTGGGCAGCCATGGACCGGGTGCGCGAGGACTTCGACGACGGCCATCAGGACCCCGCGGCCACCTGCGCGCAGCATCGCGAGATCGTCGCGGCGCTCGCGGCGGCCGACGGCGACCGTGCGGTGCGTGCCATGCGCACCCATTTCGACGGCATCCGCACACGCCTCGCGCCGGCACCGTGACCGCACGCGGCCGTCGAACGACAGCCGACCGCGCTCGTCGTCGCGCCCGGACGCGGGCGGGACGACGAGCGCGGAGACCTTCCGAGGACCGGATCGGGTGTTACGGAGTCACGGTCGCCGTCCCGCTGCCGGACGCCTGGAGCCCGCCCGTGCGGTACGTCGCGGTGAGTGCGGCGCTGCCCGACGCTCCGGCCGCCACGGTGACCGGAACCTTGACGTTCGCGCCCTGGCCGGGGTTCAGCGCGGGGACGGTCGTCTGCTTCGCCGTCCAGCCGGACGGCACGGTCAGATCGACGGTGCCCGCCCCGCGCCGCACGTCCATCCGGTTGACGACACGGACCGTCACCTGCGCGTCCGTGCCCGCCTTCAGAGTCGTGGGCGGGGTGATCGTGATGTCCGCGCAGGTGCCGCCCAGCCACTTCAGATCGAACGACGCGTACGTGATGTGCGTGTAGTCGGCCCGCTCGTAGAGCAGACCGAGGCGCCCGTCGGGCAGCCGGGTGAGCGTCGAGTAGGCCGCGGCGCCCGGGTCGACGACCTTCTTGATCGGCCAGGTCTTCCCGTTGTCGCAGGACATCTTCACCGTGAGGTTGCGCCGCGCCGAGGAGTCGTCCGTGTTGCTGAACAGCAGCCAGGAGGACTGCGGGTTCGACGCGTCGGCGTCGGCGTTGTAGCGCATCACCGACGCGTTGTTGGCCGGGTCGGTCAGCTGGGTGTCCTGGGTGAACGGGGTGTAGGTGACCCCGCCGTCGGTGGAGTGGGCGATCGTCCGGTACGGCTTGGAACGGTTGTTGAGCATGATCCTGCCGTCGGACAGTTCGACCGTCTTGTTCTCGTCGCCCCCGGGACCGACCGGGTTGCCCATCTTCCAGGTCTCGCCGTGGTCGTCGCTGTAGGCACTGGCCGCGTAGTTGGCGCCGTTGATGCGGACGGCGTACTGCTGGATCAGCCGGCCCCTGTACGCGCCGTGCCGCACCTGGATGCCTTCACCGGAGGCCGCGAACATGCCCGCCCAGGCGGGGTTCTTGATCTGCTGGGTGATCCGGCGGTGGGTCCAGGTCAGCCCGTCGTCGTCGGAGTAGCTGTAGTCGGCCTGGAGGACGTTCGGGTCGTTCTCGTCGTTGCCGGTGCCCGAGCCGAAGAAGCCCTGGTTCACCGAGGCCGCGTAGAAGAGGAAGATCCGGCCGGTGGTGCGGTCGACGAGCAGGCTCGGGTCGCCGTAGCCCTGGGGAGCGGCATCCTCGCGGACCACCTGCTGCGGCTGCCAGGTCACACCGCCGTCCGTGCTGCGGCGCAGCACGACGGAGATGTTGCCCGGAAGGTCGCCGAGGGTGGGGCGGGCGTCGTAGGCCGCGAGGACCGTGCCGTTCACCGAAGTGGTGAGCGCCGGGATGCGGTAGTGCGGCGAGCCCACTCCGTCGACGCTCAGGTCCTGGAAGGTCAGTTCACCGGGTGCGGGGGAGGCGCCGTGGGCGGTGCCGGTCGCGGTGGCCACCAGCAGGGTGGCGCAGAGCAGGGCGACAGAGACTTTTCGCTGCATGGAGGATCTCTCTTCTCGGAAGGTGTGGTGCTTCGCGGAAGGGTGGAGACTCGGGGGAACACCCTGCGGGGGTACGCCCGCCGGCGAGGGTGCGGGGAGCAGCCGGTGCCGCGCTACGGGACGCG
The DNA here is from genome assembly GCF_042885475.1 of Streptomyces sp. NPDC058051. NCBI lineage: Bacteria > Bacillati > Actinomycetota > Actinomycetes > Kitasatosporales > Streptomycetaceae > Streptomyces > Streptomyces sp. NPDC058051. The sequence goes on along the minus strand of NZ_JBHVRW010000006.1, from coordinate 208,102 downwards.
AAGCGAGCAGACCCGGCTGCCGATGTCGAAGACCCGCAGATCTTTGATCATCTTCAGGGCGAGGCGGTGGTGGCCGCGCTCGTTGGGGTGGAGCCCGTCATTGAGCAGGGACAGCGGGACCTGGCCGTCGTTGCCGCTCAGCCAGTCGGTGTAGTGGTCGACGAACACGGCGTTCTCCTGCGCCGCGACCTCGCCCATGACCTGCGCGTACCGCGAAAGCCCCACCCTGCCGGGCCACTTCGCCGGATCGACCGGATTGGGTGACTGGAGTACCGGGACCGGTGAGCCGGGCAGTGCGCGTACCGAGCGGACCAGCGAGACGAGATGGGACCGGTAGACCTCGGGGCCGAGACCGGACGTCGCGATGTCGTTGGTACCGATCATGATCGAGACGACGTGCGGCGAGAAGGCGGTGACCCGCTCCCCGAACTGGGCGGTGAGCTCGGCGCTGGTGGCGCCGCTCACTCCGGAGTCGATCACGAAATCACGGTTCTTCGGCTTGCCCAGTTCCCAGCGGACCCGTTCCGTCCAGTGCTCCGGGTAGCTGCGCCAGCCGTTGGTGTGCAGGGCCCCGTGGGTGATGCTGTCGCCGGTGATGACCCAGGTGGCGGGCGAGTCGCTGTTGAGGATCGTGGAGATCCGGCCCAGGTCGGGGAGATCGGGCCGGGGGCTCTGTTCGACGAGTTCGGCCTCGTCGAGCACCCGGTCCCAGACTGCGGCCCGCTCGATCGTGCCGGTGCAGAACCACTCGCCGCCGGGGTGGTCGCTGTCCAGGTTGCGCCCCAGGGCAAGTGCGCTCAGCCCGGAGGAATCGCCGAAGAAGGAGTGCTGGGCCGTCTCGAACACCGTGCGCCCGCCGGCGTGGAGCCGGGTGCCCGAGGAGTCGACGGTGACGGCGACGGTATGGCTCAGTCCGTCGTCGTAGCGTGTCCTGCTCATGACATTCATCAGCACCGCACCCTTCTCGCGCACCGAGAACTGCAGGGCTCCGCCGGACAGGTTCAGCGTGATGTTGGAGGAGGGAACGGTCGGGTCGGAGGCGCTGAGCAACGTCATCGCCTCGTTGTGACTGGTGGTGCGGAAGGTGACGACGATGGTTCCCGTGGTGAGCGGGGCGAGTGCGCCGACCTGGTTCGACAGGTCGACGTACTCGCTGCCGTCCAGGTCCACGGGGGTGTCGTGGTCCAGGAGCGGGCCGCCGCGCACGGCGGCGAAGGCGCGGCCGCCGAGCTGGGTGCCCAGAGCCGCCGCGCCGGCGGCGAGAAGCATGGATCGTCTGCGCACGGAAGAACCTCCGGTCAGGAGTGACGGACCCGCCCCGACGGCGGGCCCGCGAACAGGTCACGCACCCAGGCCAGTTGCTCCCGCTGCTGATATGCCGCGCCGCCCTCGTGCCCGTTGAACGCGTAGACCCGTACGGCCTTGGGCCCCGCGTAGTGGTTGTAGGCGGTGAAGCAGGTGGAGGGCGGGCAGACCTCGTCCATCATCGCGATCGAGAACAGCGCGGGAGCGGTGGCGCGGGTGGCGAGCAGTGCGGCATCGAAGTGCGACAGGGTGGCGAACACCGTCTCGGTGCGGTCGCGGTGGAGCTTCAGGTACTCGGCGATCTCGGTGTACGGCGGAACGCCCGAAATCTCGGCGGCCCGGCGGAAGTTGCAGAGGAACGGCACGTCCGGCATCACCCCGGCCAGCCCCGGCACGAGCCCCGCCACCGCCAGGGCGATGCCACCGCCCTGGCTGACCCCGGTGACGACGATCCGCTCCGGATCGACCTCGGGGTGGTCGCGCATCGCCTCGACGCAGCACACCGCGTCGGTGAACACCCGCCGGTAGTAGTACGTTTCGGGGCTCTCGATGCCGCGGGTGAGGAAGCCGGGTACGGTGCCGGCCGCGCCGGCGTCCGTGTCGGCGGTGGCGCCCTCCGCGGCCGACCAGCCCTGACCGCGGGTGTCCATGATCAGGTGTGCGTATCCGGCCGACGCCCAGAGGGGATTCTCGTGGGCGAGTCCCCGCCCGCGTCCGTACCCGAGGAACTCGACGACGCAGCCCAGTGGTTCGGTGGCCCCGACCGGCAGGTGCAGCCAGCCGTGGACCGGTCGTCCGGCGAAGCCGGGCAGGGTGACGTCGTAGGTACGGATCAGGGCGAGCCCGGTGTCCACGGGCGTGAACACGGGCTTCCGTGCCGAGTCCCGGCTGCCCGCGGCCGACTTGCTCAACGTGCTCGACCAGAAGGTGTCGAAGCCGGCCGGAACCGGCAGGTCGGGCCGGAAAGCGCGGCAGTCCGCGAGCGAGAGGTCCGTCAACGGCATGGAGGTGCCCTCCTGGGGTGAACCGGGGTGGTGAACGCCGGGCATCAGGACAGAAGACGTCAGATGTCCTGGCGGCACACGGACCCTAAGCAGCACTCGCGGCGGCCGTCAAGGGCCCCCGCCGGGCCGCGTTCCGTCCCGGCAGGGGGCCTGCCGCTTCCTCGGGAGGGGCGGGCGGAAGGGTCAGTCCCGGGAGTTCTCGCGGGCGCGGGCCTCCGAGATCCGGCGCCTGACCGGGGCGTAGTGGTCGCCCAGCGCCTTGAGGAATCCGGTGATGTCGCCGTCGCGCGCGGCGTCCACGATGTTCTGGTGCGCCGCGATCGTCTCCGTCTCGTCGGCGTGGGTGAAGCCGTCGAGATGCGGCGCGACGATCGTGTACACGTCCCAGAAGGCCATCGAGAGCTGGCCGATCAGGTCGTTGCCGAGCGGGGCCACCAGCAGGGCGTGGAACGCCCGGTCCGCCGCCACGAAGCCGTGTCCGTCCCGGGCGCCGGTCTCGCGCATGGTGGCGACCAGCCCGTCCAGGGTGTCGAGCTGGTCCTTGCTGAGCAGCGCGACGATCCGGTCCGCCATCCCGCGCTCGAACAGCTCGCGCACGTCGACGAGGTCGGCCATCACCTGGAAGTCGTCGTCGGGGGAGAGCAGCCCGCGGAAGGTCAGGCTCTCCACCAGGGCCGACAGGCTCAGCCGCCCCACGTAGGTGCCGTGCCCGTGCCGCACCTCCACGATGTCCAGCGCGGCGAGGATCTTCACCGCCTCGCGCACGCTGGAGCGGCTGGCGCCGAGCGCCTCGCACAGGGCCGGCTCGGTGGGCAGCGGGTCTCCGGGACGGAGCCGCTCTTCGAGGATGTAGCGCTTGATTCCCTCGACGACTTCCTGCCGGAGCAGCTGCCGACCGGGCTTCGCGCCGGACATATGTGAACTCCCCACCTCTTGACCCCTCTCGATTGTCAAGCTACGTTCCCACGCTATCAAGGCATCAGACATCTGACGTCTGATGCTTCAGGTTCCCGGTCTGCGGAATCCCCGCGTTCCCCCGTCCGATACCCCACGCCCCGTCCCACTTTCGACGTCCCTGGAGGACCCGTGCCCGAGCTGAGACCAGCCGGTGTCGAGCGCCGTACCTTCCTTCGCTACACCAGCGCCGTAGGCGCGGCAGCCGCCATCACCGCGAGCCTTTCCGCCTGCGGCGGCCCGTCCTCGACCGCCGACGGCACGGCGGGCAAGGGTGAGGGCAACGGCCTCATCGAGGCCGGTCTCTCGTACCCCCTGTCGACCGGCTTCGACCCGATGATCACCTCGGGTGCGACCCCGTACGCCGCCAACATGCACATCTTCGAGGGCCTCGTGGACCTCGATCCGGCAACGCTCGTCGCCCGCCCCGCGCTGGCCACCGAGATGCCGAAGAAGATCAACGCCACCACCTACCGGGCCACGCTCCGCGAGGGCGCGACCTTCCACGACGGATCCACGGTCACCGCCGACGACGTGGTGTTCAGCTTCGAACGCATCCTGGACCCGAAGAACGCCTCGCTCATGGCGCAGTTCGTGCCCTTCATCGACACGGTGAAGGCCGTCGACGCCGCCACGGTCGAGTTCAAGCTGAAGTACCCCTTCGCGCTCTTCCCGTCCCGGATCGCCGTGGCCCGGATCGTCCCGAAGAAGATCGTCGAGCCGGACCCCAAGGCCTTCGACGCAAAGCCGGTCGGCTCCGGCCCGTACAGGTTCGTCGAGGCGACCCGCGAGGACAAGATCGTCTTCGAGGCGTACGACAAGTACAACGGCGCGCACCCAGCCAAGGCCAAGAAGATGATCTGGCGCCTGATGTCCGACCAGTCCGCGCGCGTCAGCGCCATGGAGTCCGGCCGGGTCCAGGCCATCGAGGACGTCCCCTACATCGACGTCAAACGCCTCGCGGGCTCGTCGAAGACCGAGTCCGTCCAGTCCTTCGGCCTGCTCTTCCTCATGTTCAACACCGCCGACAAGCGGTTCGCCGACAAGCGGGTGCGCCAGGCGCTGCACTACGCCCTGGACACCGAGAAGATCATCTCCACCGCGATGGTCGGCAACGCCGCCCCCGCCACCGGATACGTCCCGGCCACCCACCCCGACTACCGCAAGGCCGCCACGGTCTACACCCACGACGTGGCGAAGGCCAAGCAACTGCTCGCCGACGCGGGCGCCGAGAAGCTCTCCTTCACCGTGCTCACCACCGACACCGGCTGGGTCAAGGACATCGCCCCGCTGCTGAAGGAGAGCTGGGAGGCGGCGGGCGTCAAGGTCACCCTCGACATCGCCCAGTCCCCGGCCCAGTACGCCAAGATCGACAAGGGCGCCTTCGACGTGCTGGTCGCCCCCGGCGACCCGTCCGTCTTCGGCAACGACGCCGATCTCCTGCTGCGCTGGTTCTACTACGGCTTCTGGCCCGAGAGCCGTTACGGCTGGGGCAAGTCCGCCGCGTACAAGAAGGTCCGCCAGACCCTCGACAAGGCCGCCCAGGCCGCCGACGAGGCCACGCGCAAGGAACTCTGGGGCGAGGTCACCGACCTGGTCGCCGACGAGGCCGCGCTCTACCCGATCCTCCACCGCAAGCTGCCCACCGCCTGGAACGAGAAGGCCCTCCCCGGCTTCAAGCCGCTGCCCACCACGGGCCTGTCCTTCCTGGACGTCAGCCGCGCCTGACCGCCCGCCGGCGTCCGGGGCCCGCCGCCCACGTGCCGCACCGCCTCACCGCGGCCGGCAGCCCGACGGCAGGTCCCGGCGCCCGACAGCCCGGCCCGGGACACCCGGCCCCAGGAGACCCGGGCCCCGAACCGCCCAACCGCAAGGAACCCGACGATGGTTGCTTTTCTCCGGCTCGCGCTGCGCCGCGTCGCGATGATGCCGGTGATGATCCTCGGCATCGCGCTGCTCGTCTTCGTGGTGCTGCAGTTCTCGCCGGTCGACCCGGCCTTCAACGCGCTCGGGGAGAGCGCCACCCCCGAGGCCCGCGCGGCCTTCGCCGAGGCCAACGGCCTCAACGACCCGCTCCCCGTCAGATACGTCCACTTCATCGGCCAACTGCTCCACCTCGACCTCGGGATGACCGTTCCGCCGAGCCAGCCCGTCCTTGACCGGATCACGGCGGCCTTCCCGCTCACCCTCCAGCTCACCGTCCTCGGACTGATCCTCGCGGTCGTGCTGGCCGTCCTCTTCGGCGTGGTCGGCGCGATGTACCGGGACCGCTGGCCCGACCAGCTCTTCCGGGTGGTGTCCATGGCCGGGGTCGCCATCCCGTCGTTCTGGCTCGGCGTGCTGCTCATCCAGCAGTTCGCACTGAACACCCGGATCTTCCCGACCGGCGGCTACACCAACCCCGCCGACTCCTTCGGCGGCTGGCTCACCACCATGGCGCTGCCCGCGATCTCCCTCGCGCTCCCGGTCTCGGCCTCCCTGGCCCGCCTCGTACGCACCTCGATGGTCGCCGAACTCGACCGTGACTACGTGCGCACCGCCCGAGGCAACGGCCTCCCGCCGCTGCTGGTGATCCGCTCGGTGCTGCGCAACGCGCTCGTCACCCCGCTGACCGTGCTCGGCATCAAGGTCGGCTACATGCTCAGCGGAGCGGTCGTCATCGAAGCGATCTTCGACCTGCCCGGCATGGGCAAGCTCATCCTCGAAGGTGTCACCGGTGGCGACGTCGCCCTGGTCCAGGGCACCGTGCTGACCATCGCCATCGCGTTCCTGGTGGTCAACGTCATCGTCGACCTGCTCTACCTGCTGGTCAACCCGCGCATCAGGACGGTGTGACATGTTCGCCACCGGCCGTCTGGCCACGAAACTCTCCCGACCGGGCATCGCCTTCCGCGCCCTCCCGGTCACCTCCCGCATCGCCCTCGGCGTGCTGCTGGTCGTCATACTCGGCGCCGTCCTCGCCCCGTTGCTCACCCAGGACCCGCTGACCACCGGCACCCCGGTCCAGGCCCCGAGCGGCGCCCACTGGTTCGGCACCGACCGGGCCGGCCGCGACGTCTTCGCCCGGGTCGTGCACGGCTCGCGCTACTCCCTGACCATCGGCCTCGGCTCCACCGCCGTGGCACTGGTCGCCGGCGCGCTGCTCGGTTCCGTCGCCGCCACGTCCCGCAAGCTCGGCGACGAGTCGGTGATGCGGACCCTCGACATCGTGATGTCCTTCCCGCCGATCGCGTTGGCCGCGGTGCTCGTCTCGGTCTTCGGCACCAGCATCCCCGTGATCATCTTCACCATCGCGTTCGTGTACACCCCGTCGCTGGCCCGGGTGGTGCGCGCCAACGTGCTGTCCCAGTACGGCGAGGACTACGTCGCGGCCGAGAAGGTCATCGGGGCCCGGCGCGGCTACATCGTGTTCCGTCACGTCGCCGTCAACTGCATGGCGCCGGTCATGGTGTTCGCCACCGTCATGGTCGCCGAGGCGATCATCTTCGAGGCCAGCCTCTCCTTCATCGGAGCCGGAGTGCAGGACCCCGACCCCAGCTGGGGCAGCGTCCTTGCCTACGGTCGGCAGATCCTGCTCGCCGGCGGCTGGTGGGCCACCTTCTTCCCCGGCCTCGCGCTGCTGGTCACCGTCCTCGCGCTCAACATCCTCTCCGAGGGCCTCACCGACGCCTCCGCCGCGCCCAAGCGAGCCAAGGCATCCGCGGACCCGGCCCCGGCCACCGCCACCGACCCGGTCGAAGCGGCCTCGACCGTGGACATCGACGCAGCCCTCACCAAGCTCGCCGACCGCGTCAACGCCACCGAGCCGCCCCTCACCCCGGTACGGGAGGACGCCGCCGAACTGCTCGTCGTACGGGACCTGGCGATCCGCTTCCCCGACCGCTACGGGGACATCCCCGTCGTCGACTCACTGGACTTCACCGTCCACGAGGGCGAAACCCTCGGCCTCGTCGGTGAGTCCGGCTGCGGCAAGTCCATCACCAGCCTCGCCGTCATGGGCCTGCTCGCCCGGAACGCCGAGGTCAGCGGCGAGATCCTGTATCGCGGCCGGGACCTGCTGAAACTCCCGCCGAAGGAGCGCCGCGCACTGATGGGCCCGGAGATCGCGATGGTCTACCAGGACGCGCTCTCCTCCCTCAACCCGTCCGTCCTCGTCGGCACGCAACTGAAGCAGCTCACCTCGCGCGGCGGCACGAAGACCCCCGCCGAACTCCTCGAACTCGTCGGACTCGCACCCGAACGCACCCTGCGCAGCTACCCGCACGAGCTCTCCGGCGGCCAGCGCCAGCGCGTCCTGATCGCCATGGCACTCTCCCGCGACCCCCGCCTGCTCATCGCCGACGAACCGACCACCGCCCTCGACGTCACCGTCCAGGCCCAGGTCGTCGAACTCCTCGTCCGGCTGCGCGACGAACTCGGCTTCGCCATGGTGCTCGTCTCGCACGACCTCGCACTCGTCGGGGACCTCTCGCACCGCGTCGCCGTGATGTACGCCGGCCGTCTCGCCGAGATCGGCGCCACTCGCTCCGTACTCACCGACCCCACCCACCACTACAGCCGCGGCCTGCTCGGTTCCGTGGTCTCCCTGGAGGCAGGAGCCGACCGGCTGCACCAGATCCGCGGCATCGTCCCCGCACCCCAGGGCTTCGGCACCGGCTGCCGCTTCGCCTCGCGCTGCGCCGCCGCCACCGAGTTGTGCCGCACCACCGCGCCCCGACTCACCGCGCGCGGCACCACGAACGACCACGGCTTCGCCTGCCACCACCCGGCGAAGTCCGCACAGCTGGAAGGGAGCACGCCGTGATCAGGCTCGACGGCGTCCACGTACGCCACAAGGCACGCAGCGGCGGAGTCTTCCGCCGGGACGCGGTGCACGCCCTCACCGACGCCACGCTGGAGGTCCAGAAGGGCGAGATCGTCGGCCTGGTCGGCGAGTCCGGCTGCGGCAAGTCCACCCTCGCCCGGGTCCTGACCGGACTCCAGAAGCCCACCGAGGGCGAGGTCCGCTTCCGCGGACGCGACCTGTGGGAGATGTCCGCGGCGCAGCGCCGCGACGACTTCGGCTCCGCCGTGGGCGTCGTCTTCCAGGACCCGGCCACCGCCCTCAACCCCCGGCTCACGGTGCGTCACATCCTCCGCGACCCCCTCGACGTGCACCGGCGGGGCACCCGGGAGGCGCGCGAGGCACGCGTCGAGGAACTCCTCGACCTGGTCGGCCTGCCCGGCCACACCCTCGCGGCGCTGCCCGGCCAGCTCTCCGGCGGGCAGCGCCAGCGCGTCGCCATCGCGCGGGCCCTGGCCCTCGAACCGGAACTGATCGTCGCCGACGAGCCGACCTCGGCCCTCGACGTGTCCGTCCGCGCCCAGGTCCTCAATCTCCTCGTCGACCTGCGCGAACGACTCGGCCTCGGCATGGTGTTCATCTCGCACGACATCCAGACCGTGCGCTATCTCGCCGACCGCCTCGCCGTCCTCTACCTGGGCCGGATCGTCGAGGAAGGGCGCGCGGCCGATGTGGCGAGCGCCCCCGCGCACCCCTACACCGAGGCGCTGCTCTCCGCGACTCCCAGCCTGCTGGAGACCACCGAACGCATCGTCCTCACCGGCCCCGTGCCCTCGGCGACCAACCCGCCGACCGGCTGCCCGTTCCGCACCCGCTGCTGGAAGGCGGACGAGGCCTGCGCCACGGTCTTTCCCGCGCCGGCCCTCGGCCGGCACGAGCACCGCTGGCACTGCGTCCACCCCCAGAGCCCCGCCGGGGGTCCGACCTCCGTACCGTCCGCAAGGAGCACCGCATGACCACCCGAAACCCCCGCTACCACGGAGTGATCCCGCCCGTCGTCACCCCGCTCACCGAGGACGGCGAGATCGACCGGTCCTCCCTGGAGCGGGTCGTGGGGCATCTGCTCGACGGCGGTGTCAACGGCCTGTTCGCCCTCGGCAGCTCGGGCGAGACCGCCTATCTGACACCGGGCCGGCAGGACGAGGTCGTCGAGATCATCACGAGCGCCTGTGCCGGACAGGTCCCGGTTCTCGTCGGAGCGATCGAGACCACCACCGACCGGGCGATCGAGCGGGCCCGTGCCGTGGAGCGGCTCGGCGCCGACGCCGTCGTCGTCACCGCACCCTTCTACACGCGTACGCACGACACCGAGATCGACCGCCACTTCCGGGACGTCGCCGCCGCGCTCGACCTGCCGGTCCTGGCCTACGACGTTCCGGTCTGTGTCCACAGCAAGCTTGACCCGGAGCTGCTGCTGCCGCTTGCCGCGGACGGTGTACTGGCCGGGGTCAAGGACTCCAGCGGCGACGACGGCTCGTTCCGCCGCCTGGCCATGGGCGCCCGTGACCTGCCGGAGTTCTCCGTGCTCACCGGGCATGAACTGGTCGTCGACGCGATGATGCTCGTCGGCGCCGACGGCTCCGTCCCCGGGCTCGGCAATGTCGACGCGCACGGATACGTACGTCTCCACCGGGCCGCGCTCCGCGGTGACTGGACGGGCGCCGGAGCCGAGCAGGACCGCCTTGTGGAGCTCTTCGACATCGTCCGCGCGGCCCGCCCCGGTACGGCGTCCGCCACCGCCGCGGGTCTCGGCGCCTTCAAGACGGCCCTGATGCTGCGCGGGATCATCGACACCAATGCGATGAGCGCGCCGATGCGCCGCCTGGACGCCGCCGAAACCGCCACGATCGCGGACTGCCTGGACCGCGCGGGTCTCGGCCGGGTCTGAGCGTCCCCGGAGCCCGGTGTCCGGCGACGCCGGACCGGCGTGCCGGGCCGCACGTTTCTCGTGCCATGAACGCGGCAGGTCCGGTCGGACAGCATCGGCTGTCCGACCGGACCTGTTCGTCATGCGGTCGATGCTGTGCGGATCAGCCCTGCGAGCGGCGGACCCGGCGCATCAGCACCGCACCGCCGAGCATCAGCGCGGCGCTCGCACCGGCAGCCGCGCCGAGGCCGTCGGCCCCGGTGTGGGCCAGCTGCCCGATGGCGTGCGTGCTCGTGGAGGCTTCGTCCACAGCGGGCGTGACCGTCCGGGGTTCCTCCACCGGGGGCTCGTTCACGGGGGGTGTGACGACCGGCGGTTCGTTCACGGGGGGTGTGACGACCGGCGGTTCGTTCACGGGCGGTGTGACGACCGGGGGCTCGTTCACCGGGGGTGTGACGACCGGCGGCTCCTGACGCGGCCCGCTCTCGTTGGCGCACTCGTTGCCGAACGCCGGGTTCAACGCGCCCACGACGTCGACGCTGTTGCCGCAGGCGTTGACCGGAACGTCCACCGGAGCCTGGACGAGGTTGCCGGACAGCACACCGGGGGACTGGGCCGCGACACCCTCGGCACTCGCCCCCTGGCCCCCGGCACCGCCGCTGCCACCCTCGTTCGCGCACGCGTTGCCGAACGCGGGATTCAGCAGACCGATCACATCGACCGTGTTGCCGCACACGTTGACGGGAACGTGTACCGGCACCTGAACGGCGTTGCCCGAGCCGACCCCCGGCGAACCGATGGCAGCACCATCGGCGGACGCGTCCGCGAACGCGAATCCGCCGGCCGCGGTCAGGACGCCTGACGCCGCCGCCACGACCAGCACGCTCTTACTCAAGGCTTTTCGCATTGGTTGCCCTTCCTAGGACATTCCGTGCGAGCGGAACGCTCGCGGTTCATTCAGCAGGCGGTGCGGAAACCTTGCTCGGCGAACGCCAGAACTTCACGCCTGATAAAGCGATAACGAGGAGGAATTGGTGAGGAAACCCGAAAGATCGTGGAAGTTTTGTGACCACCCGGACGGATTACGCATGCGCGTTTGAGTTGACGGTGCCCGCGATGGGGTCGGTGGCTCAACTCCGTTTGGGTCGCGGTCCGTTGACGATCGAAAGGAAGAATCGAGCAACCGAATTCCCTTGCGGCCCCGTGGTGCCGCTTCGTACTCCTGTCCAGGAGTCTTGGCATTCGGGTGAATGGAGAGAACCAAACGCCCGGTCGAGAGTTGGGCAGGGCGCTCCGGTACGGGGTATCCAGTACGAGAAGGGTTAATCGTGATCAAGAAGGTTCTGGCTACGGGTGCCGTCGCCGCCTCCATCCTCGGTCTGGGCGCGACGCAGGCCATGGCGATCGGCGACGACAGCGGAACGACTTCGGTCAACGGCAACGGCGCCTCGCAGTCGTTCGGCAACGCCGAGACCCACGGTGACGGCAGCCCGCAGTTCGGCCTGGTCCAGGGCAGCCTGAACAAGCCGTGCATCGGCCTGCCGGCCAAGGCCAACGTCGGCTCGCTCATCGGTCTCATCCCGGTCGCGGTCCAGGACGTCAACGTTCTGTCGTCGCCGCAGAACCAGCAGTGCACCGAGAACTCCACCCAGGCCAAGGGTGACGAGCCGCTCTCGCACATCCTGAGCAACATCCCGGTGCTCTCCGGCAACGGCGCCGGCAACAGCTGATCCAGCCGCCATGAAAGGCCCGGGCCGCCGGCGTTCCTCCTCCGCGCGGCCCGGGCCTCCTGCTGCCTTCCCGTCTCCGGCATCGGCATGCCGGATGCCCGGACGATCCCGTCCGTGACATCGAGTGATCGACATTGCGTCATTCGGGCGGTTTTTCAGGAATTTTCTTCCTGAAGAGTTTCACCTGCGGTCCTAAATCGTTACGAATTGCAGCGGCGGAGTTACGAGTCATCAGGACCGCGCTCGTGCGGCACGAAAGACGTGGCCGCTTCGGACTCCGTCGAAGAAAGGGATCAAAGTGAAGTACACCAAGGTTGCCGCCATCGCCGCCGGAACTCTGATGGCCATGGGGGCCGCCGCGCCCGCATTCGCCGACGCAGGTGCCGAGGGCGGCGCCGCCAACTCCCCCGGCGTGCTGTCCGGCAACGTCGTCCAGGTTCCGGTCCACATTCCGGTCAACCTCTGCGGCAACAGCGTGAACGTGATCGGCCTGCTCAACCCCACCTTCGGCAACTCCTGCGCCAACGTCTGACCTCCGGTCGTCCGAGCCGAGCGCTCATGACCGGAAGGCCCCGGCACGCATGCAATGCGTGGCGGGGCCTTTCCTCGTTCCCGGTCATCGACCGAGCGGTACCGATCGTGCAGTACTGATCGGGCGGTACTGATGGGGCGGTATCGATCGAGTGGTGCCGGAGAAAAACCGGAGAAAAAGCGGCACCGTCCAGTTGCCGTGTCGCAACCACATCGTTACTCAGGGCGAAAGCGGTAGACGATACAGCCAACAAGGCTGATGCGGCGCGGGTACGCGACGCGACAGATATGCCGCTGCAGAAGGGAACCCGAAAGTGAAGTACGCGAAGACCGCTGCGTTCGTTGCCGGTTCCGTGGTCGCTCTGGGAACGGCTGCTCCCGCCTTCGCCGTTACCACCGCCACGGCCCCCAACTTCAGCCTCAACGGCGGCGTCAACCAGGTGGTGGAAAGCGCTCCGCAGGCTGTCGACCCGATCGTCGGAACGGTCGGCCGCGCCGCCGAATCGGTGCAGAAGGACGGCACCGTCACCAAGCTGGCGGGGGCGGCCACCGGCGCGGCCAGGGACGCGGCCCCGCTGATGGGCGGGCTGCCGATCGGCGGCTGACCTTCGCGCCCTCGCAGTTCCCCGCTCGTAGGAAGAATTCCACGTTCTTCCGGTGCGGCGTATTCAGCGAACGGCCGGAAAGCAAGATCCCCGTTCGAGTGAAAAAGCACAACCATCCCCGTGGCCGTGAGTTGATCAGAACGCTCCGGACAGGCGGGCAACGTAAAACCCAGAAGGGCTATGTGCATGATCAAGAAGATTATGGCCTCGGCAGCCGTCGCTGCTTCGGTCGTCGGTGTCTCCGCGGCGATCGCCCCGCAGGCCATGGCCGTCGGAAACGACGGTGGCACCACGTCGGTCAACGGCAACGGCGCCGCCCAGTCGTACGGCAACTCCGCCACCCACGGTGACTGGAGCCCGCAGTTCGCGCTCATCCAGGGCTCGCTGAACAAGCCCTGCATCGCTCTGCCGGCCAAGGCCAACGTCGGTTCGGTCCTCGGCCTCGTCCCGGTCTCGGTCCAGGACATCAACGTCCTGGCCTCGCCGCAGAACCAGCAGTGCACGGAGAACTCCACCCAGGCCAAGGGTGACGAGCCGCTCTCGCACCTCCTGAGCAACATCCCGGTCCTGTCCGGCAACGGCGCAGGCAACAACTAAGTGCTGTCCCTCAGTGCCCCTCCCGGCACACAGGGCCGGGACAGCCCTTAGCAGCGTCGCGCTCCGGTCGCTCGTCACCGTCTCCTCGACAGCATCGAGGACAGCGGTGCGGGCGGCTTCGAGCGCACCTGTCCGAAGTATGTGAGACACCGTGGGGTCGGCACATCCACGCGGCAGCCATGCGGCGGCCCGGATGCGCCGGCCCCACGTCGTGCGTCCGGCGCGTCGTCGGCCCCTCGAACGGGCGGGCGCACTGGGCTGGTTGCCGTAGTGGCGGCAGGCGTCACCCGTCGCACCGGGTAGGGGCAGATCATGGACCAGTACGACAGCCAACGCCCCCGCGGTCGACAGCGGCACGCACCGGACGCCACGCCCATCTACGACCGGCTGCTCGCCGAATGGCAGGCGGCCCGCGGCGGGCCGGCGGCGGAGCCGTCCGCACAGCCGGACGCCCCCTGCGCGGGACGTCGCGTTCCCGGCGCCCGCACTTCCGACGAGACAGCCGACGGATGACGGAAGAAGCTTCGAACTCATGCCGGATCGAACCCATTTGAGTGGTATAGCGGAACCGACGCTTCCATAGTGGGTTGATCACTACGTTCCACAAGGAACGCTCCGAAAGGTGAAGCGTGATGAAGAAGATGATGGCCGGCGCAGCTGTGGCCGTGTCCCTGGTCGGCCTGTCGGCCGCCGCGGCCCCCTCGGCCATGGCGGTCGGCAACGACGAGGGCACCACGTCGGTCAACGGCAACGGCGCCGTGGACTCGTTCGGCAACAGCGTGACCCGGGGCGACGGCAGCCCGCAGGTGCAGCTCGTGCAGGGCACGTTGAACAAGGCGTGTGTCGGCCTGCCCCTCAAGGCCAACGCCGGTGCGCTCGTCGGCGTGCTGGTGCCGGTCGCGGTCCAGGACGTCAACGTCCTGGCCTCGCCGCAGAACCAGCAGTGCGCCGAGAACTCGACCCAGGCCAAGGGCGACGAGCCGCTGTCGCACATCCTGAGCAACATCCCGGTGCTCGCCGGCAACGGAATCGCCAACAACTGACGCGCACCTGAGTGCGGGCGATCGCGCGCATCCGTCGCGCGGTCGCCCGCACTGCGGTGTACGGCACCGCAGCGCAGAACCCGGGGCATGTCCCCAGGGCTTCGCACATGACGATGCCCACCGCTCCACGGGGGGCGGTGGGCATCTGGTGTTCGGGGGCGGCTCAGCCCAGGCTGCGCACCGGAAGTACGCAGTGGGCGGAGGTCATGATGACCTCGGGGTCACCCGCGAAGGACCGCAACAGGTCCTCGTCGACCGGGCGGCCCGGTGCACCCTGGGGCCACGGACGGGTGGCGAACATCGCGTGCACCTCGCCGCGCGCGGCTGCCGCGGCCAGCCACTCGGACGGTGCGGTGTACTGCGCGGTGAAGTGCGGAAGCGTCAGGACCGCCTGGCCGGCCTGGACGAGCAGCTTCACCGGGAGACCCGGGGTCTCGGCGGCGTACACCGGACCGGCACCGGCCGGCAGTCCGCTGCGGTCCAGGGCCACGCGCATGGCGGCCTCACCGGCGGCCGGGCCGTCCGTTCCGTCGCCCAGGGAGTAGACGAGAAGGAAGGCGACGTCGTGGCTGCCATCGGGGTGTTCGCCGCTCCACCCGATCAGCGTGATCGTGCCCAACTGGGCTTGTGTGAACGTGCCGGTGGCGGTCTGGGGTGAGGTCATGCTCGGCACCCTAACGGGCCGGGAACGGTCGTTGTGCATGCGTATCACCTGATCGAGGGAGATTCAGGAATATCTCCCATGAATACGGTCGTGAGGTGCGCCGTGCGGTGGCTGCTCGGATGCCTGTCCGGACGCCCCGGGAAAATGTGTTGACGCCACCTGACGGCCGCGGGCTATTGTGAGCGGCGTTCCGGACGGCGGACAACAACCGCCGGTGCCGGCCCCGTGCGTGAACCAGGAGGTGAGGACATTGATGACTGTCGTCGCGGTGGGCGTGGCCCACAAGCAGAAGAGCATCGTTCCCACCCCCGTGGTCGCCGGCTGACCTACCTCTGTGTGACTTTCCGCGCCCGTGTGCGCGTTGCCGGGGCCACCCTTTGAAGGGTTTCCCTTGTCTTTCCCGTCTTCTCCGTCCTCCGCTTCCTCTCTTCAGGGCTCTTCCGTCTCGCACCCGCTGTCCCCGTACGGCTGGGACGACGACTGGGCCACGGAGTTCGCCCCGTACGCCGCACAGGGTCTGCTGCCCGGCCGTGTGGTGCGTGTGGACCGCGGGCAGTGCGATGTCGTCACCCCGCACGGCACGCTCCGCGCCGACACCGCCTTCGTCGTGCCGCGCGACCCCATGCGGATCGTCTGCACGGGCGACTGGGTCGCCGTCGACCCCGACGGTGATCCGCAGTTCGTACGGACCCTGCTGCCGCGGCGCACGGCCTTCGTCCGCTCGACGTCGTCGCAGCGCTCCGAAGGCCAGGTGCTCGCCACCAACGTCGACCACATCGCCATCTGTGTCTCGCTCGCCGTGGAGCTCGACCTGGGGCGGGTGGAGCGCTTCCTCGCGCTCGCCATGTCCAGCGCCGGCGGCGATGCACTGCTGCGCGACCGGGCGCCCGCCGCTTCCGCGGACGGCACCGCCCAGCCGATCGTCGTCCTGACCAAGGCCGACCTGGTGCCCGACACCGCCACGCTGGCGTACCTCGTCCAGGACATCGAGGCCGTCGCGCCCGGCGTGCAGGTGCTCCCCGTCAGCTCGACCACCGGGGAGGGGCTCGACGTGTTCGCCGCCCTCGTCTCGGGCGGCACGAGCGTGCTGCTCGGCGCGTCCGGCGCGGGCAAGTCGACCCTCGCCAACACCCTCCTGGGCCGTGACGTGATGGAGGTGCAGGCCGCCCGTGACGTCGACGGCAAGGGCCGGCACACCACGACGACCCGCAATCTGCTGGTCCTGCCCTCCGGGGGCGTGCTGATCGACACTCCCGGACTGCGCGGGGTGGGCCTCTGGGACGCGGAGACCGGCGTCGGACAGGTCTTCTCCGAGATCGAGGAGCTGGCCGAGCAGTGCCGGTTCCACGACTGCTCCCACGAGTCCGAACCCGGCTGCGCGGTACATGCGGCGATCGAGGACGGCTCGCTGCCCGAGCGGCGCCTCGACAGCTTCCGCAAACTGCTTCGCGAGAACCAGCGCATCGTCGCCAAGACCGATGCCCGGGTGCGGTCGGAAATACTGCGCGAGTGGAAGCGCAAGGGCGCCGAGGGCCGGGCCGCGATGGACGCGAAGCGGGGCCGGATCCGCTGACCGCGGCCCCGGTACGGCGTCCGAAAACCGCCGGTGCGGCACCCGGAGGTGCCGCACACTGGACGGTGTGATGGACGAAGAGACCAGGTACGAGGCAGTGAGCAGCCGCGACGCCCGTTTCGACGGGGAGTTCTTCTTCGCCGTCGAAACGACCGGTATCTACTGCCGGCCGAGCTGCCCCGCCGTCACTCCCCGGCGGAAGAACGTCCGCTTCTACCCGACCGCGGCCGCCGCCCAGGGCAACGGTTTCCGGGCGTGCCGTCGCTGCCGCCCGGACGCCGTGCCGGGCTCCGCCGCCTGGAACGTCCGGGCCGATGCCGTCGGCCGTGCGATGCGGATGATCGGCGACGGCGTGGTCGACCGGGAAGGGGTGGCCGGCCTCGCCCGACGCCTCGGCTACAGCTCACGCCAGGTGCTGCGGCAGCTCACCGCGGAGCTGGGCGCCGGCCCCGTCGCGCTCGCCCGCGCCCAGCGGGCCCACACCGCACGGGTGCTGCTCCGGACGACCGGGCTGCCCGTGACCGAGATCGCGTTCGCGTCCGGGTTCGCCAGCGTGCGCCAGTTCAACGACACGATCCGGCGGATCTACGCCCGCACGCCGAGCGCGCTGCGCGCCGAGGCCGGGACGCGACCGGAAAGGGCACCGGAGCCGGCGCACACCACCGGGATCCCGCTGCGGCTGGCGCACCGGGGGCCGTACGCGGCCCGTGAGGTCTTCGACCTCCTGGCGGGCGAGACGGTCGCCGGGATCGAGGAGGTCGTCGGCGCACCCGGCGCCCGCACGTACCGGCGCACCCTGAACCTCCCCTACGGCACGGGCGTCGTGGCCGTCGACGAGCGGTCCGCCGGGTCCTGGCTGGACGCCCGCATCCACCTCACGGACCTGCGGGACCTGACGACGGCGGTGCAGCGGCTGCGGCGCCTCTTCGACCTGGACGCCGATCCGTACGCCGTCGACGAGCGCCTCGGCGCCGACCCGCGGCTCGCACCGGGGGTCGCCGCCCGGCCGGGGCTGCGCTCGCCGGGTGCCGCGGATCCGGAGGAGTTCGCCGTGCGGACGCTGGTGGGCGGGGACGGGGCCGGGCGGCTCGTCGAGGCGTACGGAAAGGTCCTCGACGTTCCCAGCGGTGGGCTCACGCATGTGTTTCCCGAGCCGGGTGCGCTGGCCGGTGCGGTGGAGGACCCGGCGGTGCGGGCCCTGGCGACGGCGCTCGCCGAAGGGGACGTACGGCTCGACGCCGGGGCCGACCGCGAAGAGGCCGAACAGGCACTGCTGCGGCTGCCGGGGATCGGCCCGGCAGCCGCGGCGCTCATCAGGATGCGTGCGCTCGGCGACCCCGATGTGGATCCGGACGGGAGGCCCGGCGCGGACCGGTGGCGGCCCTGGCGTTCGTACGCCGTACGTCACCTGAGCCTCTGAGCGCTCGCTCAGGCCGGCAGGCCCCAGCGTGGCGCCGGTCCGTTCGCCGTGACCGGGCGGACGGTCAGGTCCGGGCGGTCGCCCCGCGCCGTGATCAGTGCCGAGTCGCCCTTGCGGAGCGGGATGCGTACCGTGCCGTCGGCCAACTCCTCATGGGCCAGCGGGTGTCCGTGCCGGTCGCGGATCTCGACGGAGCCCTCGATGCCATGGCGTACGACGCAGGGCGCGCCCGCCTCGCTGGTCACCCGCACCCAGCGGGTCCGGCCTTCCTCACGCACCGCACTGAGCAGGAACGCGCCCTGCGTACGGAAGTCATGGACGGTCATCTCCCGCCAGGCGGCGGGCAGGGCAGGGAAGACCCTGATCGTGCCGCCCCACGACTGGCACACCATGTCGTGCAGTGACTGGGCCGCCGAGAGCGGGGTCTCGATGACCGGTCCCGACTCCTTGTACATCGTGTTCGCCTGGATGAAGCGGCTCATCAGCTCGCCGAGGTACGTGAGTGCGTCCTCGCCCTTGCCGAGCAGCGCGGACATCGAGGCGGCACCGGTGAAGGTATAGCCCTGCAGGGCGCCTTCGAAGCCCACCCAGTGGGCGAGGGACCTCTCGATCAGGGCGCGCTCGTCGGGCGTCGCGCCCGTCAGCTCGTACAGCGGGTAGACGGCGAGCATGTGCGAATAGTGCCGGTGGGACTTCGCGAACGGCACCCCGGCGCCGATCATGAAGCCGTTGGCGTCGACCGGGTACGGGGCGAGCCTGGCCAGGACCTCCTGCCAGCGGGCGGTCAGCGGATCCCGGACACCGAGCTGCCGCGCCGAGTCCAGCAGCGTGCGGCAGCCCCAGCGCAGCAGCATCAAGTCGTAGGTGCAGTCGGGGGCGTTGACCCCGTACTCGGGGGAGAACGTCGCCGGGAGGTGCAGCTTGCCGTCCGCGCCGGGCGTCAGGAAGTGCAGGTAGTAGTTGACCGCCTTGCGCAGCAGCGGGAAGAGCGTGTCGCGCAGGATCGACTCGTCCATGGTGTGGCGGTAGGAGAGCCATACGTTGTGCAGCGCCCAGGTCAGATTGCCGACTTCGGGGGTGGGCGGGTCCTGGCCGGGAATGCCGACGCCGTAGCCGCCGTCGGGAACGGAAGCGCCGTTGACCAGACGGGTGTCGGTGGTTCGGGGCATGCCGGCCGAGTCGGCCCGGTAGGGGGCGGCGACCTCGCGGGAGAGCTGGTCCCGGAATTCGCTCAGGGCACGGGTGACGGCGTCCAGTTCCAGGTGGTTGGAGCCGTGGATCAGCCAGTACTCCAGCTGGACGTTGAGGTTCCACCAGGTGTTCGGCCAGGGGGTGGGCTCCAGCCAGGGGCCGGAGGTGGCCATCACGGGCGCGTCCTTGCGGGCGGCCGACGCCGTCTTGTACAGCTGGATCCAGTAGAAGCGCTGCAGCCGGGCGTCGGGCAGGGACAGGAAGCTCTTCCGGTAGAACCGGTCCCACCAGGCTCGATGGGGCGCGGCCAGCAGATCGTACGGGCGTGCGGAGGCGGCCCTGACGGTACGCAGCGCGCGGTCACCGGCTGTCGTCCCGGGGTGGGAGTGCGCGACCGTCACGTACAGGGTGCGGCTCGCGTCCCTGGCGCGTTCCTGCCAGGCGGTGACGTGCCGTCCGCCGGCGAGCAGCGGCTGGACGGCGGCCGTGATCCCGCCGTGCTGTTCGGTCACCGCGGGCGGGTTGCCGGTGTAGCCGTCCGGCAGGGGTTTGAAAGCGGCGCGCGGACTGATCGCCTCGGCCGGGTGGAAGACCCAGCGAAAGTCCCGCTCGCCCTCGCTCGGGGCGACCTCCACGGCGAGCACGTCGTCGGAGGAGTGGACGAAGGCGCGGAGCTTCAGAGTCCCCGCGGTGGTGGTGAGCGTGCCTTCGAGTTCGGCGGTGCGCAGCCGCATACGCCACTCGATGCCCGTGATGGTGCCGGCCGGTTCCAGCGTGAAGTGGCCGATGGGGAGGCGGGCGAGGCCGAAGAGGGAGCCGAACTCGGGGCGGTGGTCCTGGACCTCGGAGTGCTGGACGTTGAAGCGGATGGCCGAGGTGGTGGCGCCGGGTTCGGCGTAGATGCCGGAGCCGAGGCGGCCGTTGCCCAGATACGGGCCCTCGTACCAGGTCTCCGGCATCTTCTGCCAGAGCAGGTCGGCGTCGTCCAGGACCGTGTGCCAGCTGTCCGCGGGAGAGTGCACGGTGACCGGTGCCGGGGCGGCGGGTGCCGGGCCGGCCGCCCGCGCAGGGGCGGACGCGGCGCCCACCGCGAGCGCGCCGCCGATCGCGGTGCTGGTGGCGAGAACGTTTCTTCGGGAGGGGGCCGGGGCTTCGTTCCGGGGCAGACGGGAGGGGTCCGGTGCTGTGAGCAAGGCGTCTCCTGGCGGCTCGTACGCTGACGTGTCAATTCATCCGAGCTATTCCTGCATGGAAGGTAAGCAGGGGGCATCCTTGCGTCAATAGGAAGCGAGAGATCCGATGTGTATCTGTGTACGTGGACAGCATCCATCCAACTGATCAGGGAGGGGTGGGTCAGGCCCAGACGACCGCGCCCAGCCAGGCGCCCGTCACCAGCAGACAGACGAAGAGCTCGACGAGCACCGCGTAACCGGTCGCCCGCATCACCGAGCGGACCGATGCCCACCCCGCCCCGCGGCTGCCGAGCCGCAGCCGCTCCGCCCCGTAGATCGCCCCCACGTATCCGGCGATCGCGCCCACCACCGGCACCACGAAGAAGCCCACGATCGCTCCGGCCCCGCCCAGCATCAGCGTCTTGCGCGGAGCCCCCGACTCGCGCGGGCGGCGCGACGGCAGCAGCGGCTTCAGCGCCTGGTTCAGGAGCAACAGCGCGGTGGCACCCATGAGTACGCCCCAGGCGACCGGAGTGTTCTCGGTCAACGCCCACCACAGCACGGCGGCCCACACGATCGCCTGTCCCGGCACCCCTGGCGCCAGCACGCCGGCCAGGCCGAGAAGCATGACGAGGCCGACCGCGAGGAGCTGCCACACACCCATCTGACCAGGGTGCCGGAGTCCGGCCGGTCCCGCGCGTCAGCGCCGGGCGCCGCGACGGCCCGCGACGCGGCTCGGCGCCGCACCGGCGTGGCGGGAAACGCCGGGCCGGGGTGTCCGGCGGGCCGTGTTCAGCGCCGTGGTGTCCGCGACACCCAGCCCCGCTCGTACGCGTGCCAGCCCAACTGCAGCCGGGTCGACACCCCGGTCAGCTCCATCAGGCCCTTCACCCGCCGCTGCACGGTCCGCAGGCCCAGCTCCAGCTGTTTCGCCACGCTCGCGTCCGTCAGCCCCGCCAGCAGCAGCGAAAGGATCTCCAGATCCGTCGCGTCGGGCCCGGTGGACTCCTCGTCCAGCCGGCTGTCCTCGCCGAGCCTGAGCGGCATGGCATCACGCCACACGGCCTCGAAGAGTCCCCGCAGCGACTCCAGCAGTCCCGAGGCGTGCACCACCAGTGCCGCCGGCTCCGCGCCACGTCCGGTCAACGGCACCATCGCCAGCGCCGAGTCGGCGATGACCAGCTTGGTGGGCACCCGGTCGACGACCCGGCACTGCTCGTCACGGCTCAGCGCCGCCGACAGCTCCATGATCCCGGACGGCAGCGAAAGCACCTCGCGCTCGACCACCACCCGGAACGACACCCCGCGCGTGGCGGCCTGCTCCTCGGACTCGTTGTCCATGCCGCTCACGGCGATCGGCTTCCCGG
Source organism: Streptomyces sp. NPDC058051 (assembly GCF_042885475.1). Taxonomy (NCBI): domain Bacteria; kingdom Bacillati; phylum Actinomycetota; class Actinomycetes; order Kitasatosporales; family Streptomycetaceae; genus Streptomyces; species Streptomyces sp. NPDC058051. Next base: position 186,236 of record NZ_JBHVRW010000006.1, on the reverse strand, counting down.
TGACCAGGGCACACACCTCGCTCGTCGCCCCCAACTGCAACTGGTGGAAACGGTGCGCCACCGCGCTCGCACCCGTCACCACCTCGACCAGATCGTGCACGGCCGAATCGGTGGCCTCCGCCCGGTACTCCTCGGCGAGCAGGGCCGCCGCCAACTCCGCCTGCTCCAGCTCGTGCCGCTGCTGGGTCAGCAGCGCACCCAGCGCCACCGCGGGTGGCGCCGCCACCCAACGGCCCGCGCGGGACGGCGACTGGGCGGCCAGCCCGTGCTGTTCCAGGCGGCGCAGGGCCCGTTCGGTGTCCGGTTCGGGCAGGGCCAGCCGGTGAGCGAGATCGGAGACCTCCGCGGCGCCCAGCGCCACCAGCGCGCGGTACGCCGACTCCTGTATCTCGTCGAGGCCTATGGCTCCCAGCATGACCGGACTCCTCCCGGACGCGGTGATTCCGCGCGATGTCACTGACGTCGGGCGCCCGGTCGTGGCGGAAAGCGGCCACGGCGTAAACCCGCCGTGTACATCATCCCTTTATCGCCCGTCGCTCTGCCAATGTGGCGCCACCGCAGTACCGACAACCTCCGGAATGCCACCGTTTGTTGAGAGGTGTTCCGGTTTCACTTGGGGAGAGCGATGCGTCCGATATCGCGTACGGCACTGGGAGCGGCCACCGCCGCCGTCCTGGCCGTCACGGCGATCGCACCGTCCGCGGCAGCGCCGCAGGACGACGCGACCGCGAAGAGACCGCTGACCGGCAGCGCGGCCGCCGCGGCCAAGGGGGCCGAGCCGGTCACCGTCACCCTGGTCACCGGCGACAAGGTCCTGGTCAGCAGGGACAGTTCCGGCAACCCGGCGGTCACCGCCCTGCCGCGCGAGGACGGCACCGTCCCCCTCGTGCAGACCCGGCAGGCCGGCCAGGACCTCTACGTCTACCCCGACACCGCCACCGGGGCGCTGGCCGCGGGCACGGTCGACGAGGAACTGTTCAACGTCACCGGTCTCATCCGCCAGGGCTACGACGACGCGAGCACCACCTCGCTTCCGCTGATCGCCGTCTACGGCGAGAGCGCGGCCCGCACCGCGCCCGCCACCCCGCGCGGCGCCGAGCGCGGCCTCGCACTCGACGCCATCGACGGTGTCGCGCTCAAGGCGGACAAGGCGAAAGCGGCCGACTTCTGGTCGGACGTCACGAACACCCGGTCCCGCTCGGCCTCCGGGTTGAAGAAGCTCTGGCTCGACCGCAAGGTCCAGGCCACCCTCGACAAGTCGACCAAGCAGATCGGTGCCGACCTCGCCTGGGCCGCCGGATACGACGGCAAGGGCACCAAGGTCGCCGTGCTCGACACCGGTGTCGACGCCGAACACCCCGACCTCAAGGGCCGGATCGCCGCCTCGAAGAACTTCACCGACTCCAACACCACCGACGACCGGCAGGGTCACGGCACCCACACCATCTCCACCGTGGGCGGCACCGGCGCGGCGAGCGACGGCAAGAAGAAGGGCGTCGCCCCCGGCGCCGAGCTGCTGGCGGGCAAGGTCCTCAACGACAGCGGCTCCGGCGCCGAGTCCTGGATCATCGCCGGCATGCAGTGGGCCGTCGACCAGAAGGCCGACGTCGTCTCCATGAGCCTCGGCAGCCCGACGCCCACCGACTGCACCGACCCGATGAGCGTCGCCGCCGAGGAACTCGCCCGGAGCAAGGACACCCTGTTCGTCATCGCGGCGGGCAACTCCGGCCCGACGCTGAACACCGTCTCCTCGCCGGGCTGCGCCCCCGGCGTGCTGACCGTCGGCGCCGTCGACCGCGACGACTCCACGGCCCAGTTCTCCAGCCGCGGACCCGCGATCGGCGCGCACACGCTCAAGCCCGAGATCGCCGCTCCCGGCGTCGCCATCTCGGCCGCGTCCGCGGGCGGACGCGGCGTCTACGCCTATCGGACGATGTCCGGTACATCGATGGCCACCCCGCATGTCGCGGGCGCCGCGGCCATCGTGAAGCAGCGTCACCCGGACTGGACCGCTCAGCAGATCAAGGCGGCCCTCGTGTCGTCCGCGAAGAGCGACATCCCCGGCGACGTACGCGAGACCGGTGGCGGCCGGCTCGACGTGAAGGCCGCCATCGACACCACGGTCGTCGGCGTCGCCGCCGTCCAGGGCGGTACGTTCAACTGGCCGCAGGACAAGAGCGACCGCACCACGGTCGACGTCCCGTACACCAACTCCGGCACCAAGCCGGTCAAACTGTCGCTGAAGGTCCAGGGCGTCACCGGCAACGACGGCTCGGACGTCCGCTCCTCCGTGGCCCAGCTCGACGCGAGCACCGTCACCGTCCCGGCCGGAGCCACCGTCAAGGTCCCCCTGAAGATCGACCCGACCGCGAAGCTGAAGGCCGCCCAGTACGGTGATGTCACCGGACGCGTGCTGGCCACCGGCGCCGGCGGCGTCAAGGTCTCCACCCCGTTCTCCCTGTACGTCGGCGCCGAGACGGTCACCCTCCGCGTCAAGCTCATCGACCGCACGGGCAAGCCCGCAGCGGGCTCGTCCTCGCTCGACGTCATCGGCACCGACACCTCCAGCGGCGAGCGCCGCTTCAACGACGGCGCCACCGATCAGGTCTACCAGGTGCGCCCCGGCGCGTACTTCGTCTCCAGCTTCGTGACCTCGCCGGACCTGAACGACGCCACCGGCAAGATGGTCGAGTCCGTCGGCTACCTCGCCAGGCCGCAGCTGAACGTCACCAAGGACACCACCCTGGTCCTGGACGCCCGCAAGGCCCACCGGCTCCAGGTGAGGACTGAGGACCGCACCTCCGAGAACCGCTCCACCACCCTCGCCTTCGGCCGCACCTGGGACGGCATCTGGCTGCACTCGGGCTCCCTCACCGGCACCGGCACGGTGAAGAACTACCTGGCCGACGTCGAGGGCCGGGCCGGTGACGGCGACTTCGAGTTCACCAGCTTCTGGCGTGCGTACGCCCCGCAGATCGAGAAGCTGTCGGTCGTCGGCGGTGCCGAGCTGCACCCGAGGACGGCGAGCACCGGCGCCGTCAACCTCGACGGGACGGACGAGGCCGCCCTCGTCGACGCGGGCACCGGAACTCCCGCAGAGCTGGCGGCCGCAGGGGTCTTTGGCAAGATCGCCCTGGTGAAGGTCCCCGACACCGGATCCGTGATCACCCAGGCACGCAACGCCCAGGCCGCCGGAGCGAAGGCGATCATCGTGCACCGGCCGTCCGCCGGCATCTGGCAGCCGTCCGTCGGCTACGGCGCCGCGCCGGTACCCACCCTCGCGGTCGAGGCCGCCGAGGCCGCCGGACTGACCGCCGCCCTGGCCGACGGTCCGGTGAAGCTGCGCTGGAAGGCCACGGCCGCCAGCCCGTTCGTCTACAACCTCGCTTTCCCCGAGACCGGCCCGGTCACCTCGGACCGCACGTACAAGGTCCGTGACCGCAAGCTCGGCACGTCCACCGCCACGTACGAGGCGATGGGCGTCGCGGCGGACTACATCGACTCGATGGTCTACGAACGGCCGTACGGCGGGCGCTTCTCCGCCGCGTTCGACACCGTCGCCGTCCCGGGCAAGCGCACCGAGTACTACTCGGCGGGAGACACCGCCTGGGAGCGCTACCTCTCCTCCAGCTTCCCGTGGGGCGAGGCCATGGTCGACCCGGCCCGCACCTACGAGGCCGGATCGCAGCGCACCGAGAACTGGTACCGGGGAATCGTCGGCCCGTCCACTCCGCGTGACGCCCAGGGCAAGGAAGTACTCGCGGCCGAGCGTCAGGACAACCAGATCGGCGTCGCCCCCGGCTTCTGGGGCGACACCGAGCACCAGGGCATCCAGGGCTCCTTCGGAGACCTGGGCGGCATGACGCTCACCAGCGGCGGCAAGGTCCTCGGCGAGAGCGGCTGGCCGTCCGGGGTGTTCGACGTCCCGGCCGAGGACGCGGCGTACGAACTCACCCTGCACACCTTCAAGTTCGGTCAGCCCGCCGCCGTGTGGAAGCGGTCCACCCAGACCGAGACCACCTGGAAGTTCCGCTCGAAGCGGGACGAGAACGTGTACTCGCAGGGGATTCCGCTGCTCTTCCCGGGCTACGACCTGGCATCCGACGGGCTCAAGTCCCTTCCGGCGAAGGACGGTCAGACGATCGGCCTGAGCGCCACCGGCCACGCGGGCTACACTCCCGGCAAGCTGGTCGCCGCCGCGGTCTCCTACTCGTACGACGGCGGCGCGACCTGGACCCGTGCCACCACCGCACAGCGCGGCGGCAACTGGACCGCGACCGTGAACCACGCGGGCGCGGCCGGCAAGCCGGTCACGCTGAAGACCGAACTGACGGACGCCAACGGCAACTCCGTCATCCAGACCGTGACCGACGCGTACGCCGTGCGTTGATCACGCCTTGACCGGTCCGCCGGGCGTCCTTCCCGTGGGGGGTGGGGCCGCCCGGCGGACCTTTTTCATGGCCGCTCTTTCCGGATGACCCGTTTTCGTACGGGCCGTGCCGTGGACAATAAGGGCATGAGTCAGCAGGGGGAGAGGCCCGCCGCCCACGAGGACGACTGGTGGCGCAGGCTGTACGACGAGACCGCCAGGGACACCGGGGCGAGCCACGCGGGCGACAGCCTCGACGACCGCTTCGACTCGGCGTCGGAAGCGGTGAGTTCCGGTGCGCCGGGGGAGGCGGACGGGACGGGCGAGGGGGCCGGGAGGGGCGGGGCGGACGGGACGGGCGAGGGGGCCGCGCCCCCGCTTCCGCCTCCGGCGGTGTTGGCGGGTGCCTGGTCCGGCCCGCCGCTGCCTGAGCCGCCTGAGCCGCACGAGCTATCCGCCCCGCCCGCCCCGCCTGAGCCGCCCGCCCCGGCCGCTCCGGTCCGTGCCGAGTCGGCCGGGGCTTCGCCGCCTCCGCAGTCCGCGCCCGCGGTGCCCGAGACGATGCGGGTGCGTGCTCCGTGGGAGCCGCCCGATGCGGCCTCACGCGCCCCGGGGGCGTCCCCGGCCGGCCCGGCGCAGCCGCGCACCTTCGCCGTGCCGCGCGTGCCGGCCGTTCCTCCGGCGGCTCCCGACCTGCCGCCGGAGCCGGACCCGGTGGCAGAAGCCGAGCGGACACCCGAACCGCCCGTCGCCGAAGTTCCGGTTCCGCCGGTTCCGTCGCTGCCCAGGCGGCCGGTCGGTGAGAGCCCCGTCGCCCCGCAGGCCCCCGCCACCGCACCGGCCTGGACCCTGCCCCCCGACCCCGACCCCGACCCCGACGACGCGACCACCCCCGCACCGGCTCGGCCGCAGACCCCCGCGCCCGACGAGGCGACCGCACCCGCGTCTGCCCCGTACCGCCCAGTGATCGGCCATGTGGGTGACCGGCCACCCACCTACGACGCCGAGCCCACGGCGCTGCCCGCCACCGCCCCCGACGAGCTGGACGACCTCGTCGCCGACACCGTGCTCGACGGCGCCCAGTACGGCACGTACACCCTGCGAGCCGCCTCCGTGCGCGGGGATTCCGCACGGTTCCGGGGCGAGCCCCGTCGCGACGCACTGCTCACCGCCCGCTTCGGCACCGGCAGGAGCGCGCTCGTCCTGGTCGCCGTCGCCACCGGGGCCCGTGCCACGGAGCACGCGCATCTGGCGGCGGCCGACGCCTGCCGCTGGATCGGCCGTGCCGTCGGCCGCAGCCACGCACGGCTCTCCGAGGACATAAGGGCCGGACGCCGCGGCGACCTCAAGTCCGGCCTGCACCGCCTCACCGACCGCGGCTACGGCACACTGCGCGCCCGCGCCGCCGAACTGGGCCTCGACCCGTGGGAGTACACGGTGGACCTGCGCTGCCTCCTGCTGTCGGCGGACCCCGACTGCCGCACCAGAGTCTTCTTCGGCGTCGGATCCGGCGGCCTCTTCCGCCTGCGCGACGGCGTCTGGCGGGACCTCGAACCCGAGGTTCCGGCGGCGGCCGGCATCAGCGGGGAAGCCGTGGTCGGCTTCGGCTCCCTGCCGCCCGGGAGCGGACCCCTCGCCGACGACCACCTCACCATGGCCCCGGGCGTCACCGCGCCCCCGTCGCCCGGTGCCGAGGGCGCGCCCGCCCGCCCCGCCGAGCCGTTCCGGTTCCGGGCGTCCGTGGCCCGGCCGGGGGACACCCTGCTGCTGTGCAGCACCGGTCTCGCCGAACCGCTGCGCGGCGAGCCCGCCCTCGCCCGGGAGCTCGCCGCACGCTGGACGCACGACCGGGCACCCGGTCTCACGGCGTTCCTGGCGGACACCCAGCTCAGGGTGAAGGGATACGCCGACGACCGTACGAGTGCCGCCGTCTGGGAGGCGTAACCGCCCGCGCCATGGGTTGATGGATGCGGAGTCCGGAAGCCGAAACGCGGAAAGGGTACGCACCCATGGCCAAGCAGAACGTGTCGGAGCAGTTCGTCGACATCCTCGTGCGGGCGGGCGTCACCCGCATGTACGGCGTCGTCGGCGACAGCCTCAACCCGGTCGTCGACGCCATCCGCCGCAACGCGGCCATCGACTGGATCCAGGTCAGGCACGAGGAGACCGCCGCGTTCGCCGCCGGGGCCGAGGCCCAGATCACCGGCTCGCTCGCGGCCTGTGCCGGATCCTGCGGCCCCGGCAACCTGCACCTCATCAACGGCCTCTACGACGCCCACCGCTCGATGGCACCGGTCCTCGCGCTCGCCTCGCACATCCCGTCGAGCGAGATCGGTCTCGGCTACTTCCAGGAGACCCATCCGGAGCTGCTCTTCCAGGAGTGCAGCCACTACAACGAGATGATCTCCAACCCGCAGCAGATGCCCCGGCTCCTCCAGACGGCCATCCAGCACGCCGTCGGCCAGGGCGGTGTCAGCGTCGTGTCGATGCCCGGCGACATCGCCTCGCAGCCGGCCCCGGAGAAGTCGGTCGAACACGCCCTGGTCACCTCGCGCCCGACGGTACGGCCGGGCGACGAGGAGATCGCGAAGCTCGCCCGCATGGTGGACGAGGCGAAACGGGTGACGTTGTTCTGCGGCAGCGGCACGGCGGGCGCCCACGCCGAGGTGATGGAGTTCGCCGAGCGCGTGAAGGCTCCGGTGGGGCACGCGCTGCGCGGCAAGGAATGGATCCAGTACGACAACCCGTACGACGTCGGCATGAGCGGACTGCTCGGCTACGGAGCCGCCTATGAGGCGACCAACGAGTGCGATCTCCTCATCCTGCTCGGCACCGACTTCCCGTACAACGCGTTCCTCCCCACCGATGTGAAGATCGTCCAGGTCGATGTGCGCCCCGAGCGCCTCGGCCGCCGCTCCAAGCTGGATCTGGCCGTCTGGGGCGATGTCCGCGAGACACTGCGCTGTCTCACCCCGCAGGTCAGGACCAAGACGGACCGCAAGTTCCTCGACCGGATGCTGAAGAAGCACGCCGACGCGCTGGAGGGCGTGGTCAAGGCGTACACCCGCAAGGTCGAGAAGCACGTCCCGATCCACCCGGAGTACGTCGCCGCGGTGCTGGACGACCTGGCGGACGAGGACGCCGTCTTCACCGTCGACACCGGCATGTGCAATGTGTGGGCCGCCCGCTATCTGTCGCCCAACGGCAGACGCCGCGTCATCGGTTCGTTCAGCCACGGCTCGATGGCCAACGCGCTGCCGCAGGCCATCGGCGCCCAGTTCACCGACCGGAACCGACAGGTGGTGTCGATGTCCGGCGACGGCGGATTCAGCATGCTGATGGGCGACTTCCTCACCCTGGTGCAGTACGACCTGCCGGTGAAGGTCGTCCTGTTCAACAACTCCTCGCTGGGCATGGTCGAGCTGGAGATGCTGGTGGCCGGCCTGCCGTCGTTCGGTACGACCAACAAGAACCCGGACTTCGCGGCGATCGCCCGGGCGGCCGGGGCGTACGGCGTACGGGTGGAGAAGCCCAAGCAGCTCGAAAGCGCCCTCAAGGACGCGTTCAAGCACAAGGGTCCGGCGCTCGTCGACGTGGTCACCGACCCCAACGCGCTGTCCATCCCGCCGAAGATCAGCGCGGACATGGTGACCGGTTTCGCGCTCTCCGCCAGCAAGATCGTGCTGGACGGCGGAGTCGGCCGGATGGTCCAGATGGCCCGCTCCAACCTGCGGAACGTGCCCCGCCCCTGAGCCTGTCGGGTGACCTCCGACCGGGCGGCCGAAGGTCACCCGACAGGCTCTGAGCCGGTCCGGGGCGGGGATCCGCTCAGGGGCGGGACCTCGCTCGGGCCGGGGTCAGCCGCACGGTCATGATCTGGAACGGTCGCAGCGCCAGTGCGAGACCGGGCCCCTCGGGAGTCGCCTCGTACAGCGGTCGCTCCAGCAGGTCGGTGATCCGCGCCCGTACGACGGGGAAGCCGGCCCGGAGCGTCGCCTCGGCCCGGCCGCCCGCCGACTCGTACAGCCGCACGATCACCTCACCGCTGCGGTCCTCGGCGAGCTTCACCGACTCCACGGTCACCGCGGGATGCCCCGTGGTGATCAGCGACGGCACCGCCGGGGCCACGGCCGCCCGCAGCGGCAGATTGAGCGCCAGCCCCGCGCGGACCGCGTCCTGCACCGTCGCCCCCGGCACCAGCGCGTACCGGAACCGGTGCCTGCCGACGTCGGCCGCCGGGTCCGGGCTGTGCGGGGCACGCAGCAGGGTCAGCCGCACGGTCGTGCCGAGCCCCGACGCGTGCGGGGTCCGGGTCACCTCGTGCCCGTACGTCGAGTCGTTGACCACCGCGATCCCGTATCCCGGCTCGGCGACCCGCAGCCAGCGGTGGGCGCAGATCTCGAAACGGGCCGCGTCCCATCCCGTGTTGCCGTGCGTGGGCCGGTGGATGTGACCGAACTGGATCTCGGCCGTGGACCGTTCGGCGTGCACATCGAGCGGGAAGGCCGCCTTGAGGACCTTCTCCGACTCCTGCCAGTCCACCTCGGTGTCGATGTCGATCTGCCCGCTGCCCGCGGCCAGCCGGATCTCCTGCGTGATCCGGGACTTCCCGAACGTCCGCACCACGCGTACCGCCACCCGCAGCGGCCCCTCCTCGACCAGAGCGACCGAGTCGGCGTCGGTCAGATCCGTCCGGGTGCGGCGGTAGTGCCGGTCGAGGTCCCAGGCGTCCCAGTGGTTGGGGTGATCCGGGTGCAGCTGGAGGAGGTTGGCCCGATGGCCGGGAGCGAGTACGTCACGGCGTGCGGGGAGGTCGCGGACCGCGGAGATCAGCCCGTCGCGGTCCACGGTGACCCGCAGCACGCCGTTGTCGAGGACGCATCGCCCGTCAGCCGTGCGGTTCGCCTCGGCGTCCCGTGCCGGTACCGCCGCGCCGTCCAGCACCCCCGCGCCCAGCCCGGGCGCCTCGGCGAGCACCGCCGTGCGCCCGGCGGCGAGCGGCTGCACACGGGCGCCGGGCGGCAGCAGCGCGCTCGCCCCGGCATCCAGCTCGGCCACCTGAACGCGGTCGTACGGGGAGGCGTTGAGGGCGGCGAGCGTATCCGTGCCCCCCAGTGCCGCCACCGCGTCCGCCACCAGACCGGCGAGCTCGGCCCGCACCCGTTCGTAGGTGTCGCGGGCCTCGCGGTGCACCCACGCGATCGACGAACCCGGCAGGATGTCGTGGAACTGGTGCAGGAGGACCGTTTTCCACACCCGGTCCAGCGTCTCGTACGGATACACGTAACCGGGCGCCCGCAGAGCTGCCGTCGTGGCCCACAACTCCGCCTCGCGGAGCAGGTGTTCACTGCGACGGTTGCCCTGCTTCGTCTTGGCCTGGGTGGTGTACGTGGCCCGGTGCAGTTCCAGATACAGCTCACCCGACCAGACGGGCGCCTGTGACCCGTACTCCTCCTCGGCTGCCGCGAAGAACGCCGACGGCCGCTCGATCCCGACCCGCGGCGAACCCTCCAGATCCCTGAGCCGGCGGGCCTTCTCCAGCATCTCGCGGGTCGGACCGCCCCCGCCGTCACCCCAGCCGAAGGGGACGAGGGAGCGGGTCGCCGGACCCTTCTCCGCGAAGTTCCGTTCGGCATGGGCGAGTTCCCGGCCGTGGAACTGCGCGTTGTAGGTGTCCACCGGCGGGAAGTGCGTGAAGACCCTGGTCCCGTCGATGCCCTCCCACCAGAACGTGTGATGGGGCATCTTGTTGCTCTGGTTCCAGGACAGTTTCTGCGTCAGGAACCATTTCACCCCCGCCAGCCGCGCCAGCTGGGGGAAGGCGGCCGTGTAGCCGAAGGAGTCCGGCAGCCAGATCTCCTCCGTCTCCACCCCCAGCTCCTGTTCGAAGAACCGCTTGCCGTGCACGATCTGCCGGGCCAGCGCCTCACCGCCCGGCATATTGGCATCGGACTCCACCCACATCGACCCCACGGGCGCCCACTGCCCCTTCGCGACAGCCCGCTTGATCCGCTCCCAGACGTGCGGCTGATGCTCCTTCACCCAGGCGTACTGCTGGGCCTGCGAAGCGGCGAAGACCAGCTCCGGATAGTCCTCGGCCAGCGCGGTGACATTGGCGAAGGTGCGCGAGGCCTTGCGCACCGTCTCCCGCAGCGGCCACAGCCAGGCCGAGTCGATGTGCGCATGCCCGGTGGCGGAGATCCGGTGCGCGCTCGCCGACGCGGGCCGGGACAGCGCCTCGGACAGCTCGTCCCGGCCGGCCCGCGCCGTGCCCGCCACCTCGTGCAGATCCAGTGCGTCGAGCATGCGCTCCAGTGCCCGCAGGATCTCGTGCCGTCGCGAGCGGTCCGCGGGCAGTTCCCGCATCAGCTCGGAGAGCACCTCGATGTCCAGAACGAGATGCCAGACCTCCTCGTCCAGTACGGCGAGGTCCGCGGAGGCGAACCGGTAGAGGGGCTGCTCGCCCGCCGTGGTCAGGTCCCCGAGCGGCGTCGGCGTGAAGCCGTGTTCCAGTACCGCCGGGTTGGCCGCCGCCTCCAGGAGCAGCGCGACCCGCTCACCGCCCGCCGCCGGGGACGCGATCGTCAGATGCCGATTGCGCGGATGGACGCCCTTGAGCGGGATGCCCGCGAGGTCGTACAGCATGCCCTCGGCCTGGAAGCCGGGCGCCTGACCGGAGAAACCGGGATCGACCACCACCTCGACCCGCCGGCCCGCCCAGTCCTCGGGCACCGTGCCCTCCAGCCGGAACCAACTGGTGGACCACGGTCTTCCCCACTCCGTACCCGTGCTGAACGGCTCGTACGTCCCCTCCAGCGCCTCTGCCACCGGCACGGGTTCGCCGGGGATGTGCCGGACGGAGAGGGCGAGCGGGGTCCGGACCGGGTACTGGGCGGGACGGATGAACTGGTGAAGGGCCCGTTCGAGGCGGTCCTCGACCAGGGTGCGGTCGTCGTGCATCACGGCTCCTCGGGGTCGGTGCCTTGGAGTGTCCATGGCTCCACTTCCCCAAGGGCACAAGCGGCATCCCGCAAGCGGTGCGTGAGGGTGACGGCGAGTCAACGGCGCGGGGATCCGGAGGTCATCCCGGGGCAACCAGGTGCGGCTGTCCGTATACGTTCCGGCCGGAACCGCCCGGCCGGGGCCACCGCCTCCGGGAGCGCCGGCGGCGCCTTGCTGCGGTGGCTCAGAGCAGCCGGAGTGTTCCGGGCGACGTCCCGCTTCTCAGGGTGTCCACGAGCAGGTCGAACAGGGTCGGTCCCCGCCCGGCCAGGGCTTCGTCGAGCCGCCGCTGGAACGAGGGCCGGTTGGTGGGGTGCGCCCGGCTCAGGCCCTGCCGCAGATACCGCGCCGTCTCCTCGTGGCCCAGGGTCTGCGCGGACCGGGCGTGGTCCCGCCACTCGAAGACGAAGTCGCCGTCGTCCGGAGTGCCCATTCCTCCGCCGAGACAGTCGGCGAGGGAGTCGAAGTTGCGGCCGAAGTACCCGCCGGGGCCGTTCACGGCCTCGCCGATCAGGCTCCAGAACTGTTCCAGGCCGGTGACCCGGGAGCCGTCGATCACATAGGTCACGGTCATGGGGGGAGGGTACAAGCCGGCCGTTCCTGACAGGGTGTGATCCGCGCCGCAGGTGGGGGGCTACGGCGCGGATCGGCTCGGGGGGTTCGGGCTTCAGCAGCCCTGGTCGATCAGGTCGAACGTGGCGTAGTGGTCGCTGGTGTAGTAGTCCTCCTGCGTCTCTTCGCCCGTGACGATCCTGCGCGCGCCCCGGGTCGGGGCGCCCGGGGTGACGACCGTGTACTCGTGGTAGTAGCCGAGGCTCTGACCGGGCAGGACGCCCTCGCGGTTCTGGAAGACGGCACCGTCCTGCGAGTAGGGGAACGGGCCGCCCGCGTCGATCAGGTCGAGCGTGTCGTACGCCTGGGCGGGCAGCGCCGAGTAGCAGATGCTGCCGACCGAGGTGGTGGCAGCGGTGGCGACCGGGGCGCCGACGAGCAGGACCGACAGGAGGGCGGCAGCTCCGCCGAGTGTGGTGATCCGTGGGGGGATTCGCATGACCCTCATGATGACGCGCGTAGACCCGGTCTCGTCAACGGCAACCGATGTGAATTTTTTGGAAGTTAACCAAAGGAGCGAAAATGTGTCGCCCATGTTTCGGGCGCCCGGGAGACGGAACGGGCTTCCCTGTTTGCTTATTGATGAGTCGACAAGCGTGGCGCCTCTCCTGCGGGGCATGCATCCCGGGACGACGAGAAATCGAGCAGTCGAGAAGGGGGCGATTCACTGTGCGGGCGGGGGAGATGATGGAACGTCAGGGAGATGCCGATTCCAGGCCGGAAGAGGCGGCGCACGAGGCGGCCGCCTGGCGGCGGGAGCCGGTCCGGCTGCGGCGCAGACTGGCGCCGGCCGATCTGGCGTCGGTGGGCGAAGTGCGGTGTGCAGTACGGGAGTTCCTGCGGTACCGATGGGCGGTCGAGCCGACCGAGGTGGCGGAGCTCCTGCTCAGTGAGCTGGCCACCAACGCGCTGATCCATACGACGCACGGGGCTGTCGTCACGGTCAGCGTGGTTCCCGCCCGACTCCGGGTGGAGGTCCGGGACTTCGTCCCCGGCATGCCCCTGCCGTACGTGCCGCACGCCGACGACGGCACGCACGGCCGAGGGCTGATCCTGGTGCGGCGCCTGGCGGACGCCTGGGGCGTCAGCGCACACCCGCTGGGCAAGGTCGTCTGGTTCGAGCTGGACAGCGAAAGGCCCTGACGGTCCGGGAGTGACCGGACCGTCAGGGCCTTGTGTGGCGGATCAGCCGAACTGCTGCTCCAGATCCTTCAGTTTGCGCTCCAGCGAGTCGAGTCGCGGCAGTGCCTGGGTGTCGTCCTCCGCGGTGAGGTCGACGGTGACGGGGTCACTGGTGCGAGCGCCGGAGCCCGGCCCCGTCACGGCCTGAAGGGAAGGCCGTGCGCGCAGGGGCAGTTGTCCCGGCTCGGATATGGCGGGCTCCACGGCGGTCTGTGCGGAGCCCGCCACGGGAGGGAGCGCCTGCACGTCCACCTGGGTGCCGCCCCGGCCGACCCGGCGCCAGGCACGGTTCTGCCGGTTCAGCGCCTTGATGTGGGCCCGGTCCAGCTTCTCCTGGTCCTTCCTGCGGAGACGGTTCTGCTCCTTCTCCCGCCGGTCTTCACGTACCTCTTCGACCGCTTCGTCCAGGGTGCGCACGCCCTCCAGCAGCATCAGCGACCAGGCGCCGAAGGTCTCCCGGGGAGCACGCAGCCAGCGCACGATCCGGATCTGCGGCAGCGGCCGGGGCACCAGCCCCTGCTCCCGCAGGGCGGCCCGGCGGGTCTGCTTCAGCGCGCGGTCGAAGAGCACGGCGGCCGAGAGCGACATCCCCGCGAAGAAGTGCGGGGCGCCCGCGTGGTCGATTCCGCGCGGCGCGTGCACCCAGTTGAACCAGGCGGCCGCGCCGGCGAACGTCCATACGAGAAGCCGCGATCCGAGTGCCGCGTCGCCGTGGCTGGCCTCGCGCACCGCGAGCACGGAGCAGAACATCGCGGCCCCGTCGAGGCCGAACGGAACGAGGTATTCCCAGCCCCCGGTAAGACCGAGGTTCTGCTCGCCGAAGCCGACGAGGCCGTGGAAGGAAAGGGCCGCGGCGACCGCGGCGCAGCAGAAGAGCAGGACGTACGAGGCGCTGGCGTACAGCGTCTCCTTGCGTCTGCGGCGCTCCTCGCTGCGCTCCCAGCTGTCGTCGGCCGCGGCACTGTCAGCGGCGCGCTTGCCGCGTGCGACCACCGCCATCGCGACCAGGACCCCCACGAGCAGCACGGCGCCCGGAAGCAGCCAATTCAGCGATATGTCGGTAAGTCTCATGCGCGGTCCCTTGCGTCGCGTAGGGCATTTCGGGCGCCATGATTGCCGAAACCCCGGCACGCTCAAGGGGGTTTCGGGACAAGAGAACGCCATTGGGTTGGCAGGGCATACGGATAGCCGAGATCTGATCGAATATCCGTACACGGCCAGTGATCTGCGTTCGAATAGTACTACCCGCGCGGGCGGTGTTGATCAGTGAGTGGGCGTCAGTTTCCGTACCCGCTCGGCATCGCCGGTGCGCGGGCAGGTGACGCAGGTGTCCTCGGGGCGCAGCGTGTAGAAGAGGCAGCAGCTCGCCCGGTCGCGGGTGGGCAGCGATTCGCCGTTCGGACCGGTCAGCTCGCGGAAGCCCGCCGAGCCGACGTACGGCTTGGTGGTTCCCGGCAGAAGAGCCTCCAGCTCGGCCATCGCCCGGCGCTCCTCGCCGAGCAGATGGGCGATGTACCAGAGGCCCTCGACGACCTCGTCCGTCGCCATGCCCCACAGCGCCCGCCGGCCGCGCCGCATGCGTGGCCCGAACCCGTCCAGCACCGGACCGATGTGGTCGGCCACGGCCGCGAGCACCTCGGCCCGCAGTGCCGCCTCGTCGGGAACCACCCGGGCACCCGGCAGCGCGGCCGCCGGATCGTCCGGAAGGCAGGAGAATTCCGCCACGCGGAGGGTCAGGTGGCCCAGCGCCCGCTGGAACGCCACGTCCTCGACGGGGATCCGCGGCACCCGCCGGTACAGGAACCACGGCACCGTCACCAGCAGGCAGGCGGGCCAGGCGTACCGGTGCAGTCCGAAGCTGGCGACGACATCGGGGCGGGGCTCCTGCCCGTAGTCCCGCAGCACCTGCGCGTGGTCCCAGGCGAGGAAGGCGTCGAGCGCGGCCCCGCCCTCCGCGAGATCCTCCGCGCGCACCCAGCCCGCACCGCTGGGGGCGGTCTCGCCGTCCGCCAGCACCTTCGTGCGCAGCCCGGGAAAGACCTCGGCCAGACGCGCGTACGCGCCTGTCACGGCGGACGCGGTGACGCCGGGGAGGAGAACGGGAAGTGTCATGCAGGAACCACCGAATCGCGAACGTCAGCAGGTAAGCCTTACCTTACCCGAGCGGATCGATGTTTGAACTGCGGGCTGTGCCGCCTATCGTGCACAGGAGCACGGCGCACGCGAGCCGCGCCCGCGGCAGGCCGAGGAGGTCCGGGTGGAGCAGGGCAGAGGGCTTGAGCAGGCACGGCCGTCGTACCCGTCCGCCGCCTCCGCGATCACCCCGGCGGCCGTACGTGTGCCGGAACAGGCGCGTGGCGAACAGACGCGTGACGGGCAGACGCGTGACGGGCGGGCGTGCGGCGACCGGGTGCGTGGTGAGCACACCCACGGCGAGCGCTCGAACGGCGAGCTTTCGCCTGGCGAGGCGCCCGCCCCTCGGCCCGTCGTGCAGCGCCATTCCGTACGCGGTCAGGTCCTCGACGCCCTGCGCGCCGCCCTGGTCGACGGCCGACTGGTCCCGGGGGAGGTCTACTCCGCACCGGTGCTCGGCGCCCGTCTGGGGGTTTCCGCGACGCCGGTGCGCGAGGCGATGCAGCAGTTGGCCGCCGAGGGCGCCGTCGAGGTGGTGCCCAACCGCGGTTTCCGGGTGTCCCGGCGGGGCCCGCGCGAGCTGGCCGAACTGGCCGAGGTACGGGCCCTGATCGAGATCCCGGTCATGCTGAAGCTGGCCCGCAGCGTCCCGGCGGCCCGCTGGTGTGCGCTGCGTCCGCTGGCGGACGCCACGGTCGCGGCAGCGGCCGCGGGCGACCGGGCGGATTACGCCGAGTCCGACCGTGCCTTCCACAGCGCGGTCCTCGCGCTGTGCGGCAACGAGCAGTTGGTGATGGTCGCGGACGACCTGCTCCGACGCTCCCAGTGGCCCCTGGGGGACAGCCCCGCGGTCCGGCGTGCCGACCTGCCGGCCGACGCCGCGGAGCACACGGCCCTGCTGGACGCGCTCATCGCCCAGGACCTGGCCGCCGTGCAGTCGCTCGTGAGGGGACACTTCACCGGCGCCGCGAGCTGACGCCGACATCGGGACGGTGGGCCGGGGACCGGCGCCTGGACGAGTGCCGAGGGCCGGCGCCCCTGGTTCCGGGAGCTGACGTACCGGAAGCCGGCATCCGGACGGTGCCGAGGTC
Organism: Streptomyces sp. NPDC058051; assembly: GCF_042885475.1. Taxonomy (NCBI): domain Bacteria; kingdom Bacillati; phylum Actinomycetota; class Actinomycetes; order Kitasatosporales; family Streptomycetaceae; genus Streptomyces; species Streptomyces sp. NPDC058051. Next base: position 169,847 of record NZ_JBHVRW010000006.1, on the reverse strand, counting down.
CGCACGGTCCCGCGAACCAGTGCCCGGACGGTGCCGGGAACCGAACCGTGACGGTCCCGCCGCAGCCACGCGCGGCCGGGTTACGCTACGCCTCCGATCACATGATCATCCTGGGGGCGGGAATGGCGGGAATGGCGGGAAGCCGCGCGGTGGGGCCGGTGCTCGGTCTGCTGACGGCCGTGCTGGTACTCGGGTCGGCCGGCTGCTCGCAGGAGGCCGTCCCGAGCACGGCCGTCCCGAGCACGGCCGTCCCGAGCACGGCCGTCCCGAGCGGCGGCCCCGCGTCCACGCCCGCGCAGCCGACCGCGACACCGACGTCGACGGGCACGCCCTCCGTGCCGCCGAAGCCGACTCCGACCGCCTCGCAGGCTGTCGCCGTCCCCGTGCCGTCGACGAGGAAGGCCGCCCCGCCGAAGTCCCCCGTCACACCTCCGCTCCGCGACGGCGGTGGCTCGCGCGAGACGTCCGACGCCGTCCCCCCGATCCCGCAGAATCCCAACAGGGGATCGAATCCGCCGCCCGCACCGCCCCGGCCGACGCCGACCCCGGAGTGGAGCGACGCCGGCTGGAAGCCCGGCGATCCGGTCGAGGACCGCACCTGACGCACGTCGGGCCGGGCCGGGGACGGCGTCCGGTGCGCTCCGCCCGCCGCCGCGCCGGGCCGGCACGGGTGCGCCCTGTGAGGCGGCGGTGGCGCGGCGCTCAGTTCGTCTCGGCGGCATCCGGGGGCGGCGGGTCCAGGTGCGGAGCCAGCCAGGTCGGTACGCCCCCGAGGAGCCGGAAGAGCCGGCCCGCCTCGGCGCGCAGCCGAGCCGCCGTCTCGGGCTCCGGTTCGGAGTCCGCCAGTGCGATGAGGGCCGGAGCCGTACCGATCAGGTAGCCCAGCTCCTCCCTTATGCGCAGGCACTCGGCGAAACCGTGCCGTGCCTCCGCCAGCTCGCCCTCGCGCAGGGCGAGCAGGGCGAGATGGCGCCACGTCGAGGAGAGCAGCAGCGCGTCGCCCTGGGCGGTCGCACCGGCGTGGGCCCTGCGGTACGCGGCACGCGCCGCCTGGGGCGAGTCGGCGATGTTCTGTGCGATCAGACCCCGGCGGTAGTCCAGCAGCGGCCGGCCCGGCGCGGACGGGGCGAGCAGGGCGGCGGCCCGGCTCAGGGCGACACTGGCCTCGTCCGCCCGGTCCCGTACGCCCAGAAGTGTCGACGCGTAGGCGAGATGGCCGCGCTCGCAGGCGGCCGCGCCGCGTTCGGCGTCGTCGTGGGCGAGCGCCTCGGCGGTGCGCAGGGCGTCCTCGGCGTCGGTCCAGCCCTCGCCGGTGTAGAGACAGCGCTCGGTCAGCAGAGTGGTGCGCTGGAGTGCCGCCGCCGGGTCGGTGGCGGCGTCGTGTTCGAGCAGCGCGGCGGCGTCCGTCCAGCAGGCGCGTGACCGCAGCCGCCATACCGCTGTCTGGAGCGGCGGATCGTCATCTGCTGTCGTTCCGGAACCAGACATGGCGGTATGCGCCACATTGCCCTCCCCGAGCGCGCCATTGAGCTGTTGAGTCTGGCCGCATCTCAGCACGGAATGGCACGCGGGGCCAAGGGGTCGGGTCAATGTCAGGTGAAATATTTCACAAACGCACCGGGCCCGCCGGGAGCCTTGGCAGGGCCGGAAGTCAGCTCATGCGCAGGGCGAGGAAGAAATCGAGCTTGTCCTCCAGGCGCGAAAGGTCACGTCCCGTCAACTGCTCGATTCGCCCGACTCGGTAGCGCAACGTGTTGACGTGCAGATGGAGCCGGGACGCGCAGCGGGTCCAGGAACCGTCGCAGTCCAGGAACGCCTCCAGCGTCGGGATCAGCTCCGCGCGGTGACGCCGGTCGTAGTCGCGCAGCGGGTCGAGCAGCCGCGCGGTGAACGCGCGGCGCACGTCGTCGGGGACGAACGGCAGCAGCAGGACGTGCGAGGCGAGCTCGTGGTGCCCGGCGGCGCAGACCCGGCCGGGCCGGGCCGCCGCCACCCGGCGGGCGTGCCGGGCCTCCTCCAGGGCGCCGCGCAGACCTTCGGGGGAGTGCACGGCCGCGCTGACACCCAGGGTCAGCCGGCCGTCGTCGGCGAGGCCCGCGGAGAGCGGTTCGCGGACGGCGGCGAGCAGCACCTCGGCGTGGAGCGCGGGGCCCGTCCCGGCGTCGTGCTCCGCACCGGGTGCCGGGGTCTGGGCGGGCGGGGTGACCACGGGCAGCGGTACGAGGGCCACGGCCTCGTCACCCGTGTGGGCGACCGCGATACGGTCCGCGACATCGGGTCCGGTGACCGCGGGGTCGACCAGGATCTCCTCCAGCAGCGCCTGGGCGACCGGGCCGCCCGCGACGGCGGAGCCGGGGCCGCCGGCCGGGGCTCCGGCGGCGGAGGAATCCTCCGCGTCCGACCACTCGACCCGGGCCACCACGACCTGCCAGTCCGGCGCGGTCTCCAGGCCCGGGAGCAGCACCGGGGCGGCGACCCGCAGCCTGGCGGCGATCTCGGCGGGCGCGGCGCCGGTCTGGACCAGCTCCAGGACTTCCTGGGCCAGCCTGCGGCGGACGGTGCGGGCCGCGTCGCGCCGGTCCCGTTCGACGGCGATCAACTGGGTGACGCCCTGGAGCAGGTCGATCCGGGCGGGCGGCCAGTCGCCCGCGTCCGCCTCGACCGCCAGCAGCCAGTCGGAGAGCAGCGACTCGCGCACATCGCGGGAGGCCGGGACCGCACCCCGACCGGCGTTCCGGATCGGGAAGAGCGAATACGTGGTGTCGCCGACCGCGGCCCGGTGCGGGGCCCGGCGGCCGGTGCGGGTGGCGGCCAGATGATGGCCGGCGAGCGCCGCGGCGACCTCTCCGGGCAGCGGGGCGTCACTCGCGCCCGCGATCTGCCGGCCAGTGGGGGAGAGCACCCAGGCGTGCAGGTCGAGGTCGGAACCGAGCAGATCGAGGACCACCTCGGGGCCGCCGCCCGCCGGGCCCGACGTCATGAGCCTGCGGTGCCGGTCCACGACCGCCGCCAGGTCCCCCGCCCGCTGGCCGGACACCTGGCGCACCACGTGCTCGGTGATCGTCGCGAACGCAACGCTCTCATGGACGGCGAACAGCGGCAGCCGGTGCCGCCCGCACGCCTCCACCAGATCGCCGGGTATGTCGGCGAGCTCCGCCTCTCCCGCCGCGAGTCCGGCGACCCCGGCACCCGCCAGGATCCGTACGAACGGCTCCGAGTCCGTCGCGTCCCGGCGCCAGGCCAGCCCCGTCAGGACCAGCTCCCCGCCCGACAGATAGCGGCTGGGATCCCGCAGGTCGGTGGTCATCACGCCGCGTACGGAACGGTCCAGCTCGTCCTCGCCGCCGAGCAGCCGCAGGCCCAGCGCATCGGTCTCCAGCAGTGCGCGCAGCCGCATCTCGTCGCCGCCGATCTCTTTCGTTGGTGCGGGTGAAAACTGGGTATTGCGGTGAGGTTACTGACCCCCGCCATTCGTTCGAATCTACAAGACGAGGAGATCGACCAGCCAACTCCTTCATGGTTTCGGTGACTGCACCGACTGGAGGACGGCTTGTGTACTGGGGCCCATATCGCGTTAACAAGAAATGAACGACCCGACGAGGGCAGGCCGCACCCGGCCCCGGTGAACCAACCCGATCGAGAAGAGAGCCACTCATGGACTTCCTTCGCCCCGCCAGCTGGGAGGAAGCGCTCGCCGCCAAGGCCGAGCATCCGACGGCTGTGCCCATCGCGGGTGGCACCGACGTGATGGTCGAGATCAACTTCGACCACCGGCGGCCCGAATACCTCCTGGACCTGAACCGCATCGCGGAGCTGTACGAGTGGGAGGTGGGCCGGGAGAACGTCACGCTGGGCGCCTCCGTCCCGTACAGCCGCATCATGGAGCATCTCCGCGCCGAGCTGCCCGGCCTCGCGCTCGCCTCGCACACCGTCGCCTCGCCGCAGATCCGCAACCGCGGCGGCGTCGGGGGCAACCTGGGCACCGCTTCGCCCGCCGGGGACGCCCATCCCGCGCTGCTTGCCGCGGGCGCCGAGGTCGAGGCCGCGTCCGTGCGCGGGACCAGGATGATCCCGATCGACGCGTTCTACACCGGCGTCAAGCGCAACGCCCTCGCGCCGGACGAACTGATCCGGGCCGTGCACATCAAGAAGGCCGACGGGCCGCAGCAGTACTCCAAGGTCGGCACCCGCAACGCGATGGTCATCGCGGTCTGCGCCTTCGGACTGGCCCTGCACCCCGAGACCCGCACGGTCCGTACCGGCATCGGCTCGGCCGCGCCGACGCCCGTACGGGCGAAGGCGGCCGAGGAATTTCTCGACGCCGCCCTGGAGGACGGCGGATTCTGGGACAGCCGCGCGATCATCACCCCGTCCATCGCCAAGCAGTTCGCCGACCTCGCAGCCGGTGCCTGCAACCCGATCGACGACGTGCGCGGCACCGCGAGCTACCGCAGGCACGCCGTCGGCATCATGGCCCGCCGCACCCTCGGCTGGACCTGGGAGTCGTACCGAGGCAACGGCCGCAGCACCGAAGGAGCCGCCTGATCATGCGCGTCACTTTCACGGTCAACGGACGCAGGCACGAGGCGGACGACGTATGGGAGGGCGAGTCCCTCCTCTACGTGCTCCGCGAGCGCATGGGCCTGCCCGGCTCCAAGAACGCCTGCGAGCAGGGCGAGTGCGGCTCCTGCACGGTCCGGCTGGACGGTGACCTGGTCTGCTCCTGCCTGGTCGCCGCAGGCCAGGCGGAGGGCCGCGACATCGTCACCGTCGAAGGACTCGCCGACTTCGCCGCCCACCGCTCCCGGGCACACCCCGGCCACGGCTGTGCCACGGGTGGCTGCGGCACTCCGATCGAGAAGGCCCGGCAGTGGGAGGCCCGGCCGGCCGCCGCGGAGAGCCGGGAACCCGGCGAACTCTCCCCGATCCAGCAGGCGTTCATCGACGCCGGAGCCGTCCAGTGCGGCTTCTGCACCCCCGGCCTGCTCGTTGCCGCCGACGAACTGCTGGAACGCAACCCGGAACCGTCCGACGCGGACATCCGCGAAGCGCTGTCCGGCAACCTCTGCCGCTGCACCGGCTACGAGAAGATCCTCGACGCGGTCCGCCTCGCGGCCGCCCGCGCGGAAGAGGCGGTCTGAGATGGGCGTCACCGGCCACCCCGTCGGCATCAACCAGGGCACCCGCACCAAGGGCGGCATCGGCGAGTCGACCCTGCGCCCCGACGGCCTCCTGAAGGTCACCGGCGAGTTCGCGTACGCCTCCGACATGTGGCACGAGGACATGCTCTGGGGCCACACCCTGCGCTCCACGGTCGCGCACGCCGAGATCGTCTCGATCGACCTCTCCGAGGCGCTCGCCACCCCCGGTGTCCACGCCGTACTCACCTACGACGACCTGCCCACCCCGGTGCGGAACTACGGCCTGGAGATCCAGGACACCCCCGTCCTCGCCCACGGCAAGGTCCGGCACCACGGCGAACCGGTGGCGCTCGTTGCCGCGGACCACCCGGAGACGGCCCGCCGCGCCGCCGCGAAGATCAGGATCGACTACCGCGAACTGCCCGTCGTCACCGACGAGGTCTCCGCCACCGCCCCCGGCGCCCCGCTCGTCCACGAGGGCCGCACCGACCACCACGTGGGGCACGTACCGCACCCCAACATCGTCCACCGCCAGCCCATCGTGCGCGGCGACGCGGACGCGGCGGCGGCCCGCGCCGATGTCGTCGTGAGCGGCGAGTACGTCTTCGGCATGCAGGACCAGGCGTTCCTCGGCCCCGAGTCCGGGCTCGCCGTGCCGGCCGAGGACGGCGGCGTCGACCTGTACATCGCCACCCAGTGGCTCCACGCCGACCTCCGCCAGATGGCCCCCGTCCTCGGCCTGCCCGAGGACAAGATCCGCATGACGCTCTCCGGGGTCGGCGGCGCCTTCGGCGGACGCGAGGACCTGTCGATGCAGATCCACGCCTGCCTGCTCGCCCTGCGCACCGGCAGGCCGGTCAAGATGGTCTACAACCGGTTCGAGTCCTTCTTCGGGCATGTGCACCGTCACCCGGCCAGGCTCCGCTACGAGCACGGCGCCACCCGCGACGGCAAGCTGACCCATGTGAAATGCCGCATCGTGCTGGACGGCGGGGCCTATGCCTCGTCCTCCCCGGCCGTCGTCGGCAACGCCGCGTCGCTCGGAATCGGCCCGTACGTCGTCGACGACGTCGACATCGAGGCCATCGCGCTCTACACCAACAACCCGCCGTGCGGGGCGATGCGCGGCTTCGGCGCGGTCCAGGCGTGCTTCGCCTACGAGGCGCAGATGGACAAGCTCGCCGCCGAACTCGGCATGGACCCGGTCGAGTTCAGGCAGCTCAACGCCATGGAGCAGGGGAGCACCCTGCCGACCGGGCAGGTCGTCGACTCACCCGCCCCGGTCGCCGAGCTGCTGCGCCGCGTCAAGGCCAGACCGCTGCCGCCCGAGTGCCAGTGGGAGGTGGCCGGCGAGCAGCCCGACGTACGGGCCCTGCCCGGCGGGCTGTCCAACACCACCCACGGCGAAGGAGTCGTCCGCGGCATCGGCTACGCGGTCGGTCTCAAGAACGTCGGCTTCTCCGAGGGCTTCGACGACTACTCCACGGCCCGGGTGCGCATGGAGGTCGTCGGCGGCGAGCCCGTCGCGACGGTGCACACCGCGATGGCCGAGGTCGGGCAGGGCGGCGTCACCGTCCACGCGCAGATCGCCCGCACCGAACTCGGTGTCGCCCAGGTCACCATCCGCCCGGCCGACACCCGGGTCGGCTCGGCCGGCTCCACCTCCGCCTCCCGGCAGACGTACGTCACCGGCGGAGCCGTGAAGCACTCCTGCGAGGCCGTCCGCGAAAAGGTCCTGGAGAGGGGCCGCCGCAAGTTCGGTTCGTACCACCCCGCCTGGGCCACCGCCGAACTGCTCCTGGAAGGCGGCAAGGTCGTCACCGACGGCGGCGAGGTACTGGCCGACCTGGTGGACGTGCTGGAGGACGAGGCGGTCGACGTCGAGCTGGAGTGGCGGCACCGGCCCACCGAGGCGTTCGACCTCCGTACCGGACAGGGCAACGGCCATGTCCAGTACTCCTTCGCCGCCCACCGGGCGGTCGTCGAGGTCGACACCGAACTCGGCCTGGTCAAGGTCATCGAGCTGGCCTGCGCGCAGGACGTCGGCAAGGCCCTCAACCCGCTGTCCGTCGAAGGGCAGATCCAGGGCGGCACCACCCAGGGCCTGGGCGTCGCCGTCATGGAGGAGATCCTCGTCGACCCGAAGACCGCGAAGGTGCGCAACCCGTCCTTCACGGACTACCTGATCCCCACCATCCTCGACACGCCGACCATCCCGGTGGACGTGCTCGAACTCGCCGACGACCACGCCCCGTACGGGCTGCGCGGTATAGGAGAGGCACCCACCCTCTCGTCGACCCCGGCCGTCCTCGCGGCGATCCGGAACGCGACGGGCCTGGAACTCAACAGGACGCCGGTACGCCCCGAACACATCACGGGCACCTGAGCCACGGCTCCCTCCCGGAGCCCGGGCGGTGCCGGCGGTGGACGTGTGACGTTCCCGGAAGGCGCGCACCACGCGGAGTGATCTCCCGCGCCGCGATCGGCGCGGCGCGGGGAAGGTCCGTGAAGTCGGCTCGCTCCTGCGGGTGCTGACCGGTGTGTCCGCCGTGCACGTCGCGCCCGGCCCCGTCGGGAGCCGGACAGGATCCGCCGGACTCGGCTCCTTCGCCCGTCCGCACCCCCGCAGAAGGAGAGACGCCATGCTGGACATCGCCGAAGAGCTCAGCCGGTGGGTCGAGCAGGGCCGCGACTTCGCCGTGGCCACCGTCGTGGCGGTCGGCGGCAGCGCGCCCCGGCAGCCGGGAGCCGCGCTCGCCGTCGACCGCGAAGGCACGGCGATCGGATCGGTCTCCGGCGGGTGTGTGGAAGGCGCGGTGTACGCACTGTGCGGGCAGGCGTTGGACGACGGCATCACCGTGCGCGAGCGGTTCGGCTACAGCGACGAGGACGCCTTCGCGGTCGGACTGACCTGCGGCGGCGTCATCGACGTCCTGGTGACACCGGTTCGTGCGGACGACCCCGCGCGGGCGGTGTTCGCCGCCGCGCTCAGTGCCGCCGCACGGGGGGAGGCGGCGGCGGTCGCGCGGATCACCGACGGCCCCGCGGAACTCCTCGGCCGTCCCCTTCTCGTCCACCCCGACGGCTCGTACGAGGGCGGGTTCGGCGGACACCCGGAACTCGACCGCACCGCCGCGGCCGACGCCCGCGCCCTGCTGGACGCGGGCCGCACGGGCCCCGTCACCGTCGGCGCCGAGGGCTCGCGCTGCGGACAACCGCTCACCCTGCTCGTCGAATCGAGCGTCCCACCACCCCGGATGATCGTCTTCGGAGCCATCGACTTCGCTTCGGCGCTGGTCCGGGCGGGAAAGTTCCTCGGATACCACGTCACCCTGTGTGACGCGCGCCCGGTCTTCGCCACGAAGGCCCGCTTCCCTGAGGCAGACGAACTGGTCGTCGACTGGCCGCACCGCTACCTCGCGACGACCGGTGTCGACGCGCGGACCGTCCTGTGCGTCCTGACCCACGACGCCAAGTTCGATGTCCCGCTGCTGGAACTGGCCTTGAGACTGCCGGTGGCGTACATCGGGGCGATGGGATCGCGCCGCACCCATCTGGAGCGCAACGAACGGCTGCGCTCCGTCGGCGTCACCGAGCTCGAACTCACCAGGCTGCATTCGCCGATCGGCCTCGACCTCGGCGCCCGTACCCCCGAGGAGACCGCGCTGTCCATCGCCGCCGAAATCGTCGCCGACCGGCGCGGCGGAAGCGGCGTACCGCTCAAGGGTGCGCACACCCCGATCCACCACGAGGGCGGACGGCCGGTGGCCGGACTGGCCGCGTCCGTGGCCTGAGCGCCTGTCGGGTGACCTCTGACCGGGCGACCGAGGGCCTCCCGACTGGCTCCGAACCGTTCCGCGAACCGAGGGGGCCCTCGGCGGGTTGCCGCCACGGCGGCTTCACGCCAGGTCTGAACCCAGCCGCGGAGGCGCTTTTGGCTCTTAGATCTGCTGCATGACATTTACACCTTCCTCCGCCACCGGCCGGGCCAGACCCGCCCGTGCCGGACGCAGGGCTCTGCTCCTGGCGACTTCGGTCGCCCTGATGAGCGGTGCGATGCTGCCCGCCGCGGGCTCCGCGTCCGCCGCCGCGGGCCGGTCGGGGCCCGTCGACCGTCAGGCCGCCGGGCTCGTCAAGGATTACGACATCACTCTGGTCACGGGCGATGTCGTGCACTACACGGACGGCGTCGGCAAGCAGGACACCGTCACCGTGGACCGCCCCGACGGTGCGGTCGGCGGCGTGCATGTCCAGCAGGCCGGTGACGACCTCTACGTCCTGCCCGACGAGGCCGAATCCCTGCTCGCAGCCGGGAAGCTGGACCGTCGGCTGTTCAACGTCTCCGCCCTCGCGAGGATGGGCTACGACGACAAGAGCTCGGGTGGCATACCCCTGATCGCCACCTACGCGGCGAGCCAGGGCCGTTCCCTGCCCGCCGCTCCTCGGGGCGCCGAGAAGACCCACACCCTGGAGAGCATCCACGGTGCCGCGCTGAAGGCCGACAAGGACACCGCCCGGACCTTCTGGAGCGACATCGCTCGTACTTCCACGGCCCGTTCGCTGGACAACGGCATCGCCAAGCTCTGGCTGGACGGCCGGGTCGAGGCCGCGCTGAAGGACTCCGTGCCGCAGGTCAACGCGCCGCAGGCATGGGCCGAGGGTTACGACGGCAAGGGCACCAAGGTCGCCGTCCTGGACACCGGTATCGACGCCACCCACCCGGACGTCAAGGACCGCGTTCTCGAAAGCAAGAGCTTCGTGCCGGGCGAGGAGGTCCTGGACAAGAACGGGCACGGCACGCACGTCGCCTCCACGATCGCGGGCTCCGGCGCCGCGTCGGAGGGCGTCAACAAGGGCGTCGCCCCGGGCACCGACCTGCTCATCGGCAAGGTGCTCAGCAACGGGGGCTACGGCGAGGACTCCGGCATCATCGAAGCGATGGAGTGGGCCAAGGCCGAAGGTGCCGACGTCATCTCCATGAGCCTCGGCTCGGACATCCCGGACGACGGCTCCAACCCGATGTCCCAGGCGGTCGACGCGCTCTCCGCCGACGGCGGACCGCTGTTCGTGATCGCCGCGGGCAACTCCTACGGCGCCGGCACCATCGGATCGCCCGGTTCGGCCGACAAAGCGCTCACCGTCGCCGCCGTCGACAAGAAGGACAACCGAGCGGCCTTCTCCTCCATGGGGCCGCTCGTCAGGTCCCACGGCCTGAAGCCCGATCTCTCCGCGCCGGGTGTGGACATCAACGCGGCCGCCTCGCAGGCGGTGCCGGGCATCAGCGGGATGTACCAGTCGATGTCCGGTACGTCGATGGCGACCCCGCATGTCGCCGGTGCCGCCGCCATCCTGAAACAGCGTCACCCCGACTGGTCCGGTCAGCGGATCAAGGACGCGCTGATGAGCTCGTCCAAGGAACTGCCGGACTACACCCCGTACGAGCAGGGGACCGGCCGGCTCGACGTGAAGGCGGCGGTCGACACCACCGTCGAGGCCACCGGATCCGTCGCGGTCGCCTCCTACAACTGGCCGCACTCCGCCTCCGACCCGGTCGCCCAGCGGACCATCACGTACCGGAACACCGGTACGAAGGACGTCACACTCGACCTGGCCACGGACACGGACGCCGACGCCTACACCCTGTCGGTGGAGCAGCTGACCGTCCCGGCCGGTTCCACCGCCGAGGCCGTGCTCTCGCTGGACCCGTCGAAGGTCGCCTCCGACACCCAGTTCTCGGGCCAGGTCGTCGCCAAGGACGCGGCGGGCACCGTCGTCGCGCACACCGGCTTCGCGCTGAACAAGGAGCGCGAGCTGTACGACCTGACGCTCCGGCTCCGTGACCGGGCGGGCAAGCCGATGGACGGCCAGGTCGTGATCGCCGCGCTCGGCGACCCGAACCTGGACGTCGTCCAGGTGTCCGGTGAGACCACGCTCCGGCTGCCCCCGGGCAACTACACCGCGTGGACCACCGCCGAGATCGCAGGCGACCGCGCCGACTCCAAGGCACTCGCCTTCCTCTCGGCCCCCGAGACGATCCTGGAGAAGGCGACCACGGTCACCCTCGACGCGTCCAAGGCCCACAAGGTCGACGTGCGCACCCCGAAGGAGACCGAGACCCGGCAGCTGCGGTACGACATGGCACGTACCGCTCCGGACGGCACCGTCCAGCGCGACGCGTACCAGATCCCGCTGATCTACGACCAGCTGTGGGCGAGTCCCACCAAGAAGGTCACCCAGGGCAGCTTCTCCTTCCTGACCCGCTGGCGGCAGGGCGAGAAGCTCATCGACCTGACGGCGGACGGCCGGGACGTGCCGGTCACCGTGCAGGGGGGCTCACCGGTCGCCGAGAGCAGCAGCAAGAAGCTGGCCGCCGTCTTCGCGGGCAACGGCGCCGAGGCCGACTACAACAAGCTGAACGTCAAGGGCAAGGCCGTCGTGATCCGTCGCAGCGACGCCGTCGCCCCCGCCGACCGGGTCGCGAACGCGGTGGCCGCGGGAGCCGAGGCGCTGTTCGTCGTCAACGACGGCGACGGCCGGCTGCTGGAGAGTTACGCCCCCTACGGGACCAAGACCGCCATCCCGGTCGCCTCGGTCCAGCGCCTGGCGGGCGAGACACTGATCAAGTCCGTACAGGCCGGCGGCAAGCTGACGGTCGATCAGCGCAAGTTCGCCCGTTACGTCTACGACCTGGTCGACCGCCACGACGGCACCGTTCCGGACCGTTCCCTCGAATTCGCCCCGTCGGCCCGTCAGCTGGCGAAGGTGGAGAACACCTTCTACGGCCACAAGGACACGCTCGGTGCCGGCTACCGCTACGACATCCCGGACTACGGACCGGGCATCGGCTTCGAGGAGTACGAGAAGTTCCCCGGCACCCGCGACGAGTGGGTCACCCCGCTTCCGGGAGCCTCCTTCTGGTACGAGAACCACTCGATCTTCGACGCCACCGAATCAGAGACCGCGCAGGAGATGCGCAGCGGCGATCTGGACTACACGGCGGGACGCACCTACCCCGCCGCGTGGTTCGCACCGATCACCCGGCCGCGTCTGGGCACCGGGTACTGGGGGCCGTTCCGCTCCGTCTACAACGACATCCAGTTCAACTTCACCCCGTGGACGGACTCGGGCGCGGGCCACTCGGGCGCCATGCCGCAGGACGAGTACGACACCACCAGCACCGCCTTCTACCAGGGCGACACCCTGATCAAGACGGTCAAGGGCCGGGCCGGATTCGCCTGGGACGTCTCACCCGAGAAGCTGCCGTACCGCTTCGTGCTCGACTCCGCCCGGGACGGCGACGTGTGGAAGACCTCCACCCGTACGCACACCGAGTGGAACTTCGTCTCCGGCGCCATGGACGAGAACGGCCCGTACCAGGCCGACATCCCCATGCTTCAGCTGGACTACAAGGTCGACACCGACCTCGCCGGTGACGTCAAGGCCGGGCAGTGGACCGAGGTCGGGCTCACCTCCGGCACCCAGGAGTGGCTGGACGGTGCCGTGAAGGCCACCAAGGCGTCCCTGTCGGTCAGCTACGACGACGGCAAGTCCTGGGAGGCGGCGGAGCTGCGCAAGGACGCGGCCGGTTCCTGGACCGCTCGCTTCAAGACGCCGAAGAAGGGCAGCTCGTTCGTCTCGCTGAAGGCACACGCCGAGGCGTCCGACGGACTGGGCATCGATCAGGAGATCACCCGGGCGTTCGGCCTGAAGTGACCTGCTGAGATCCGCTCCTGAGGCGACCGCGCATCCCTGGCCGGGGTGCGCGGCCGCCTCTTTTTGTGCCCCCTTGATGACCAAAATTTGTCTGCTTTGCCCGTATATGGCGGGCGATAAGGAGAGAAAGGGACTTATCGCGGTGCGGTGCGAGTTGCCACGGTGACTCCGAGAGGCTTATAAGAGGAGCGTGGTCGAGGCGATTCCGGGAATTCCGGGGACTGCCGCCATGGAGGTTTCCCATGTTTTTGACTCCGTCCGACACGGAGAAATTGCTGCTGAGTGTTGCCGGAATGATCGCCCGTGACCGGCGGGAGAGGGGGGTGCGGCTCAACTACCCCGAGGCCGTCGCCCTGCTCGCCTGCTGGGCCGTGGAACGCGCCCGCGAGGGCGCCCGGGTCAGTGACCTGATGACGGCGGGTCGGACGGTTCTCACCCGCGCTGACGTGCTCGAAGGTGTTCCCGAGATGCTGCGTGACGTCCAGGTCGAGGCAACCTTCCCGGACGGGCGCAAGCTCGTCACGATCACCTCGCCCATCCCGTGATCCCGGGCGAGGTCCGGACCGGATCCGGCGTACTGAAAATCAATGAGAACCGTGCTCGACTTCAGGTGACCGTGGTCAATGACGGTGATCGTCCCATTCAAATAGGGTCGCATCTGCATTTCTCCGACGCTAATCCCGCGCTTTCCTTCGACCGGTCGCTGACCAAAGGATTCCGGCTCGATATCCCCTCCGGGACTTCCCTGCGTTTCGAGCCCGGAGTCGGCGCCGAAGTCACCCTGGTCGAGCTGGGAGGCCGCCGGAAGGTGCCCGGCATCGTCGTGCCCGGTACCCGGACCGCACGAACGGACGGCATCTGACATGGCGCAACTGACTCGCGCCGCCTACGCGTCGCTCTACGGACCCACCACCGGCGACCGTGTCCGCCTCGCCGACACGGACCTCTGGATCGAGGTCGAGGAGGACCGCTGCTTCGGCGGCGACGAGACCGTGTTCGGCGGCGGGAAGTCCCTCCGCGAATCCATGGGACAGGCCACCACCTCACGCGCCGACGGCGCCCTCGACCTCGTCATCACCAACGTCGTCGTCCTCGACCACTGGGGCGTCGTCAAGACCGACGTCGGTGTCCGGGCCGGGCGGATCGTCGCCCTCGGCCGCTCCGGCAACCCCGACATCGCCGACGGCGTCCACCCCGACCTGGTGATCGGCCCCGGCACCGACGTCGTCTCCGGCGAGGGCCGCATCCTCACCGCGGGCGCCATCGACACCCATGTCCACTTCCTGATGCCGGAGACCCTGCACGAGGCCCTCGCCACCGGCACCACCACCGTCATCGGCGGAGGCACCGGCGCCACCGAGGGATCCAAGGCCACCACGGTCACACCCGGCGCCTGGAACCTCGCGATGATGCACCGGTCCCTGGACCGGATCCCCCTCAACATCATGCTGTTCGGCAAGGGCTCCACCGTCGGCGAGGACGCCCTGCGCGAGGCGGCGCTCGGCGGCGCCGGCGGCTACAAGGTCCATGAGGACTGGGGCGCCACCCCCGCCGCCATCGACGCCGCACTGAAGGCGGCCGACGCCTACGGTCTCCAGGTCGCCCTGCACGCCGACAGCCTCAACGAGGCCGGATACGTCGAAGGAACCCTCGACGCGATCGCCGGGCGCGGCATCCACGTCTTCCACGCGGAGGGTGCCGGCGGCGGTCACGCTCCCGACATCATCACCGTCGCCTCCCACCCCCACATCCTCCCGGCATCGACCAATCCGACGCTCCCGCACACCGTCAACACCGTTGCCGAGCACCTCGACATGCTGATGGTCTGTCACCACCTCAACCCGCGCGTCCCCGAGGACCTCGCCTTCGCCGAGTCCCGCATCCGCGCCACCACCATCGCCGCCGAGGACGTCCTGCACGACATCGGCGCCCTCTCCATCACCTCCTCCGACGCGCAGGCGATGGGCCGCATCGGCGAGGTCGTCTGCCGGACCTGGCAGGTCGCCCACGTCATGAAGCAGCGCTTCGGCGACCGTGGCAGCGAACTTCCCGCCGACAACGAACGCGCCCGCCGCTTCGTCGCCAAGTACACGATCTGTCCCGCCGTCGCCCACGGCATCGACCATGTCGTGGGCTCCGTCGAACCGGGCAAGCTCGCCGACCTGGTGCTCTGGGATCCCGCCTTCTTCGGTATCCGGCCCGCTGCCGTGATCAAGGGCGGGATGGTGGTGTACGCGCCCCTCGGTGACGCCAACGCCGCGATCCCCACCACCCAGCCCGTCCTGCTGCGACCCACCGCCGCGGCCGACGCAGCCCCGCACCTCTCCGTCAGCTTCGTCGCCCCGGCGGCGCTGGAGGACGGACTCGCCGAACGCCTCGGACTCGTACGTGAACTGGTCGCCGTGCGGCCCACCCGCCACCTCACCAAGGCGGACCTGCCCAACAACACGGCCCTCCCGGACATCGACGTCGACCCGGAGACCTTCGCCATCCGGATCGACGGAGAGCTCGTCGAGCCCGCCCCCGCCACCGAACTGCCGCTCGCCCAGCGGTACTCCATGTTCTGATGGCGGGCCTGGCACCCCTCCTGCTCGGCGACGGCAGGCTCCCGGTCGGCGCGTACACCTACAGCGCGGGGCTGGAACCGGCCGTCGCGGCCGGCCTCACCCGTGACCGCGTGCCCGCACTGCTGCGCGCCCGGCTGCACACCGCGGCCGTCACCGAGGCGGCAGCGGCCGTACTCGCGCTGCGGGCCGCCGGGCAGGACGCGGTGGACTACGGCCCGGTACAACAGGCCCTCGCCGCCCGGACCCCCGCCGCCCCGCTGCGCGAGGCATCGGCGGCACTCGGCCGCGGCGTGCACCGACTGGCGCGCCGGCTGAGCCCGGACCATCCCGCGGTCACCGCCCTGTCCGAGGTCCGCCCGCGCCCGCTGCGGCCGGTCACGCTCGGCGCGCTCGGGGCCGTCATGAAGGTGTCGGAGGAGGAGCTGGCACGGGCCGTCGTCTACGACGAGCTCCAGACCATCACCTCCGCGGCGCTCAAACTCCTGCCCGGCGACCCGCTGGACAGCGTGGCCTGGATCCTGGCCGCCGAGCCGGACGCCGCGGCCGCGGTCGCCGAGGCCCTCGCGGTACGGACACCGGCCGGACTGCCGGCCCGCACACCCCCGCTCACCGAACAGTGGGCGCTCGAACACGCACAACGAGAACGGAGACTCTTCCTTGCCTGACCAGCAGCGCGACCCGCGGCCCACCGACGGCCCGAACGAGCACCACCACCAGCCGCTCAACCAGCCACGCGCCCTGCGCCTGGGCGTCGCGGGCCCGGTCGGCACGGGCAAGAGCTCGATCCTCGCCACCCTGTGCCGCGAACTGGCCGGTGAACTCGCCATGGCCGTCGTCACCAACGACATCTACACCGACGAGGACGCCCGTTTCCTCCGCTCGGCGGGCGTCCTGCCGACCGAGCGCATCCGCGCCGTCGAGACCGGCGCCTGCCCGCACACCGCGATCCGTGACGACGTCAGCGCCAACCTCGACGCCGTCGAGGACCTGGAGGAGGCGTACGGGCCGCTCGACCTGGTCCTCATCGAGAGCGGCGGCGACAACCTCACCGCCACCTTCAGCCCCGCCCTCGCCGACGCCCAGCTCTTCTGCATCGACGTCGCGGGCGGCGGCGACGTCGCCCGCAAGGGCGGCCCCGGCATCACCGGCGCCGACCTGCTGGTCATCAACAAGACGGACCTGGCGCCCTACGTCGAGGTCGACGTGGACGCGATGGTCGCCGACGCCGGGAACGCCCGCCAGGGGCTGCCGGTTCTCGCGCTCTCCAAGAACGACCCGGTGTCGGTCGCGCAACTCGCCGACTGGGTACGCGCGGTGCTCCTGCGTCACCGCTCCGGCAGCCACGTTCCCACCGACCCGGGCCCGATGGCACCCCACAGCCACAGCCACAGCCACAGCCACGACCACGCGTGACCGGCCGGACGGACGCGCCCACCGACCCCACCGTCGTCTCCGTGGAGCGTGACAGTGCCGGCCGTCACGTCGCCCGGGTCCTGCGCCCCGGCGCCTTCCTCGCCCCCCGCCCCCTGCTGCCGTCGCCCGACCGGCTGCGGATCGCCCTGGTCGGCACCCGGGCGGGGCTGCTGGCGGGCGACGATCTGCTGCTGCACCTCTCGCTCGGCCCCGGGGCCCGCCTGGACCTGGTCGAGCCGGCCGGTCTGGTCGCGTACGACCATCGCGGCGGGACGTCGACCTGGCGGGCCCGGGTCGACATCGCGGAGGGCGGTGAACTGCGCTGGGAAGCCCGGCCGTTCGTCATCTCCGACGGCGCCCGGGTCGAACGCACCATGGAGGTCGCACTGGCGGCCGGTGCCCGGATGCTGTGGCGCGACACCCTGGTCCTGGGGCGTTCGGGCGAACGGGGCGGCGCCGTGCGGGCGACGACGCGGGCCACGTACGACGGCCGCGACCTGCTGGTCGAGGACCTGGACCTCGCGGACCCGGAGATGCGTGAACTCCCCGGCGTGCTGGGCCCGAACCGCGTCATCGGCTCGGTCACCGCCCTCGGCGTGCGTCCGGGAGGCCCGGTCCACCCGTACCGCATGGAACTGGCGGGTCCGGGAGCCCAGGTGAGGCTCCTGGACACGGTGGCGCCGCCGGTCGAAGCGGAACTGGCGGCGGTCTGGGAGGACTGGACCGCCGACTGCGGCCGTCGGACCACGTAGGGACAAGGGCGCACCGGAACCGCAGCGGCGGGAAATCCGCTCGAAGACATGACGGTACGGCGGGTAGCCTCGGCGCCCATGTCGCCCTCACCTTCCCGTCATCGCCCTGCCTACGACGCGGACGAGCGGACTCAGCTCGTCGGCTGGCTGGACATGCAACGGGCCGTCGCCCGCTGGAAGTGCGAAGGACTGTCGGAGGCGGACGCCCATCGGGCGGTCCTCCCGGCGTCGCCCCTGATGACGGTGGCGGGTCTCCTGTCGCACCTCCGATGGGCCGAACACCTCTGGTACGAGGTCGTGCTGCTGGGCCGGCCGGCCGTGGGGCCGTGTTCGAAGGGCCGGAGGACGCCGACATGATGGTCGAGGGCGTACCGCTCGCGGAACTCCTCGATCGGTACGACCGGCAGATCGTCGTGTCGAACGAGATCATCGCGTCGCGGTCGCTCGACGACGTGGGCCGGCACCCGGACTACGATGCCTCGGCGGCGACCCTGCGCTGGATCACGTTCCACATGATCGAGGAGACCGCGCGGCACGCGGGGCATCTGGACGCGATCAGGGAGATCCTGGACGGTGCGACGGGCCACTACTGATCAGCGCGCGTCCTGCGGGCCGGGGAGACGGCCTCGCGCGGCGCGACGGTGCGCCCGTGCGCGGTGGCCGATCCGCCGGATCGCGGCGGGAGTCCTTCGACGGCCCCTTTGAGAGGTGCGTCGGGTGTTGCCCGCGGCGCGGCGCGGGTGTCGACTGTTCTGATGCCGCGCATCCGTCCGGCGCGGCCCTCGCCGAGAGAGCGGAACGAGATGGGAAAGATCGTCCTGATGCTGTCGGTGTCCCTCGACGGCTTCATCGAGGGACCGGACCGCGAGATCGACTGGCACGTCGTCGACGACGAACTGCACCGGCACTTCAACGCCTACCTCAGCACCGTGGGCGCCTTCCTGGAAGGCCGGGTGACCTACGAGCTGATGGAGGACTTCTGGCCGACCGCCGACGCCGACCCGGCGAACGCCGGACCTGTCGCGGAGTTCGCCCCCATCTGGCGGAACACACCCAAGTTCGTCTTCTCCCGGACACTGGAGCGGGCCGGCGGGAACGCCACCCTCATGCGCGAGGTCGACATCGACGAGATCAGGGCTCTCAAGGCCCGGCCCGGTGGCGACCTGGCGCTCGGCGGCGCCGATCTCGCGGCGTCCTTCGTGCGGCACGACCTGATCGACGAGTACCGCATCTACGTCCACCCGGTCCTCATCGGACGGGGCAAGCGCCTGTTCCCGGACACGGATGCCCGCACCTCCCTCCGTCTGGCCGAGACGCGGACCTTCGGCAACGGAGTCGTACTCCTGCGCCACGAGCGCCCCGAAGCTGCTCCAGCGGAATGAACCCCACCAGCCGCGCTCACCTCCTCGCCGCTCCACCGGGCCAGGACTGGGTTTGCTGTCCGTAGCACTGCCACACCGTCGCGAGAACTGACGAAAGGACCGGCGATGACACTCGGCACCGAGGACCGCATGGCCATCACGGAACTGATCGGCCTGCACGGACACCTGGTCGATGAGAGTGAACTCGACCGGCTGGAGGAGCTGTTCACCGCCGATGTCGTCTACGACGCCTCGGCTCTGGGGCACGGATCGATGCACGGGCCGGACGCCGTCCGGGACGCGGCCCGGTCGATGGGCGGACACGGCCCCGTCGCCCACCACGTCACCAACATCGTGCTCACCGAGGACGGTGACGGCCAGGTGCGGGCCCGGTCCAAGGGGATCGGCATCAGGGCGGACGGCACGTGCGGAAGCGTGACGTACGAGGACCTGGTCGTGCGCGGCGCACAGGGATGGCGCATCAGCCGTCGCACGATCACGGCCCGCCGGAAGCCGCCGGGCCCGGACGAGCAGGCGTGACCCGGACGGCTCGACCGGGGCGGCCCGCGGCGACGGTGCGCCTGTCCCCGCGTGCCGTCGACGGCCACCGACGGTGCCCCTGCGAACGGCGGGCCGCACCGTCGGCCGGTCGCAGGGGACGGCCCGTCAGGCGCCCAGCATCCCCGAGGTGTCGATGACCTGACGGATCGCCCGGCCCGAGGCCAGCTCCTCCATCGCCGCGTTGATGTCCGTCAGCGGGAGCGTCCCCGTGTGCATCTGCTCGACCGGCATCAGGCCCGCCCGCCACAGATCCAGGAACCTCGGGATGTCGCGGCGCGGCACCGCGTCGCCCATGTACGAGCCGAGCAGGGACTTGCCCTCGCCCGCGAACGCCAGCGCCGGGACCTCCAGCATCCGGTCGGGGGCGGGCAGGCCCACCGACACCACCCTGCCGCCCCGGGCCACGGCGGTCAGGCAGGCGGCCATCACCTGCGGGCTGCCCACTGCCTCCACCGCCAACTCGGCGCCAACTCCCGTGAGTTCACGGATCGCTTCCACCGCCTCGTCGGGGGCGAAGACATGCGTCGCGCCCAGCCGGACGGCCAGGTCGCGCTTCTCGCGGACCGGGTCGACCGCGATGATCGGGTACGCCCCCGCGGCACGGGCACCCAGGACCGCGGAAAGACCCACGCCCCCCAGGCCGTAGACCACCGTCGACTGGCCGGGACGCAGTGCCGCCGTATTGATGACGGCACCCGCGCCGGTGAGGACCGCGCAGCCGAACATCGACGCCACGGTGAACGGGATGTCCCGGGGGATGGGAACCACCGACTCCTGGGCCAGCACCGCGTGTTCGGAGAACGCGGAGACTCCCAACTGGTGGTGGACCACGGCGCCCGACGCATCCGTCAGCAGCGACGGGCCGTGCAGCAGCGCGCCCGAGCCGTTGGCCTTGGCCGCCTGCGCGCACAGGGCCGGGCGGCCCGCAGCGCAGTCGCCGCAGAATCCGCAGCTGGGCACGAAGACCAGGGCCACATGGTCGCCGGGGCGGACGCGGCGGACGCCCGGCCCCGTGTCCTGGACGACGCCCACGGCCTCGTGACCGAGCGCCATCGGCAGCGGGCGGACCCGGTCGCCGTTGACGACGGACAGATCCGAGTGGCAGAGCGAGGCGGCGGCGATCCGGACCAGCACCTCGCCCTCGCGCGGGGCGCCCAGTTCCAGCTCCTCCACCTCCACCGGGCGGGTTCGGGAGTACGGGCGGGCGGTCGACACACCGCGCAGCACCACCGCGCGGGTCTTCATGCCCGCACCTCCGGACGCGGGGCGCAGCGCAGCACGTCACGGCTTTCCAGCAGGGGGACGACCTTGCCGAGCACGATGTCCTGGAAGTGCGGCGTGGCGCAGTGCGCGGTGAAGTCGGCCTCGGAGACGTACTCCTCGTACAGCACGACCGCGCGCGGGTCCTCGGTGCCCTGGTGGACCCGGTAGGCGAGATTGCCCGGCTCCTGGCGGGAGGCGGCGGCCATGGTGTCGAGCAGAGGGAGAACGGTGGGCTCCTCACCCTCCTTGGTGCGGTAGCGGGCGACGACGACGTAACTCATGGGGGCTCATTCCTGGGGTGGTGCGGTGGGCCTCTTCAGCGCCGTGGGCGGGACCGGCGGCAGCTGGTCCCGGCGCAGGTGCCAGAGGCGGGGGTCGGAGGTGGCGGCGGCGACGGACCCGAGGGCCAGGGCCAGCGCCACGTCCGCGGGGGTCTCCACGAACCCCGCGGCGATCGACGGGGACATCGCGCGCTGCGCCTGCGCGCTCATCCGGGCGACGATCGGGGCGGGCATGATCTCGACCAGGTCCGGCGCCCCGCGCGCGATCGCGTCCGTGGAGCGGCGCAGGTTGGACCGGTCGGTGACGAACACCTTCATCATCGTCAGCAGACCCAACGGGCGCCCCTTCTCTATGAGGGAGAGGCGCGTGCTGACCACGCCGTGGGCGCCCATGTTCTTGATGAACTCCAGCGCGCCCCGGTCCTGGGCCAGACCGGGGCTGCTGTCCACGTTCACGAACACCGTCTTTCCCGCCCGGCTCAGCGCGGGCACGACCTGGGGCAGTTGTCCCACGGCGAGCGACGCGACGATGCACACCCTGGCCGGTGCGGTCAGGAACTGCCGCAGCGGCTGGGTGCCGACGACCGACGCGACGACCGGGATCTCGGCGAGCGCGGAGGCGAGCCGGGGGTCGAGTGCGGCGCCGGACCGGGACGGGGAAGGGCTCATGGCAAGGGCCTGCCTGGAGAAGGAGGGTCCGTGGTGGCTGAGGTCACTTCAGCGGAGACGTACCGAATCGGCTGGGAAGGCCCAGTTTGCCAGGGTTGAGAATGCCGGCCGGGTCCAGGGCCTTCTTCACCGCGACGAACGTCGCGAAGCCCGCCCCGAGGGATTCCTCCAGGTAGGGGCCGCGCAGCAGACCGCAGCCGTGGTGGTGGCTGAGCGCCGCCGCGTGCTCGATGAGCACGGCGTTGGCCGCGTCCCACACCGAGCGGTACCAGTCGCGGCGCGACTCGGGCGCCACGTCGCCGCGCAGCGAGAAGTAGACACAGGCACCGTCGGTGTACGCGTGGGACTGGTGCGCCGAGGCGGCCAGGGTGCCGTCCACCGACTGGATCGCGGCCACCACCTCGTCGTAGATCACCGGCAGGTCGGTCCAGGACGCGGCCATCTCCAGGGTGTCGGCGACGAAACCCGGACCCGGCTCGAAGCCGTCGGCGGACTTGCCGACCAGCATCCGCTCGTCCAGCCAGCGCTCGAACACCGCCTGGCTGTCCAGCTCGGGGCCGTACTCCTGGCAGACCTCCTTCGCCACCGTGATCGAGGCGTCGACGACGGCCGGGTCGCCCTCGTCGGCGACGAGCAGGAGGTTGGTCTCCGGGTGGCCGAAGTGGGTGCCCGACTCCAGTGCGTCGTACAGCCGCAGGACGGCCGGCGTGGCACCGCGCTGCATGATCCTGCGGCAGGCGTCCAGGCCCTCGGCGAAGGACGCGAAGCCGTACGCGACGGCCCTCGCGTACTCCGGCAGCGGGTGGACCCGCAGCCGCGCCGACACGATGACGCCGAGGGTGCCCTCGGAGCCGATGAACAGCTGACGCAGGTCCGGGCCGATCGCGGCGCGGGCGTAGTCGCCGTACGTGGCGCGGGTGCCGTCCGCGTGCACGACGTCGACGCCGACGACCATGTCCTCGATCTTGCCGTAGCGGGTGGAGAGCTGACCGGCACCGCGGCAGGCGATCCAGCCGCCGACGGTGGAGACGGCGAACGCGGACGGCCAGTGGCCGGTGGTGACGCCGTACTCCTCCTGGAGCTGCTTCTCGAACAGGTCGCCGAACATGCCGGCCTGGACGTCCACGACGTTCGACTCGGCGTCGAAGCCGGTGATCCTGTTCAGCCCGCACACGTCCAGGACGACGCCGCCGAACACGGGGAGCGCCGCGCCCGTGACGTTGGAGCGGCCCGCGGACGGGGTGACCGGGACGCCGGCCTCGTGGCAGATCCGCAGCACGGCCGCGACCTGGTCGGCGTCGGCGGCCTCGACCACCACGGCGTTCGGCGTCGCGGGACGGCCCTCGGTCTCGCCGATCATCGAACCGGCCCACCAGTCACGGGTCCGGGTGACGACCTCGTCGCGGGAGGTGTGGACCGCGTGCGCGGCCCCGCGCAGCGCCTCGATCACGGCCTCGGGGACCTCGACCGGATCCACCTGGAGCGCGGCCTCGCCGTCCCCGATCGGAGTGTTCTGCGCCCACTTGGCGAAGCTGGGGGCGCCGACGGTGTAGTTGCCCCGGTTGAACGGGTGGGTGATGGTCTGACGGCTGATCATGCTGCTGCCCCTTCGAGGAGGACGGACTTTTCGTGACGGACGGCTGCGAGGTAGTCGGAGACCGAGCGGTCGACCTCCGCCTGGGTGAGGTCGAGCTCCTGGCCGAGGATCGCGCCGACGGCCTCGGCGGCGTCGGCGGAGGCGTCCCGGGCGAACAGGCGGGCGCGCGTCCGGCGGGCGAGCACGTCGTCGACAGAGCGGGCCAGTTCGGCGCGGGCCGCGTACACGACCTCCGCCTTGGTGTACGGGAGTCCCGCGACGATGGGCTCGGCCAGCGTCGGGTCGTCCTGGATCAGGTCGCCGACGAAGCGGGCCTCGGTGCCGAAGCGCTCGCCCAGGTGCGCGGCGATGCCTCCGGACGCGGCGACGGCCTCGGCGTCGTAACCGGCGCCGCCGAGCAGGGGAAGGTCGGTGGTGCGGCTCTTTCCCCTGCGGCCGAGGACCGTCATCACCTTGTCGATGACGAGTTCGCCCATGTGCCGGCTGGTGGTGAGCTTGCCGCCGGTCACCGTCACCATGCCGGTGCGGCCGACGGCGATGTGGTGGTCGCGGCGCATGTCGAGCGTCGCGCCCTCCTTGCCGCCGACCAGCGGGCGCAGACCGCCGATGGAGCCGACCACGTCGTCCGGGGTGAGCCTCCCCTCGAAGGCGGTGTTGGCGCCCTCCAGCAGGAAGTCCATCTCCTCGCGGGTGCAGTGCACGTCGTCGGGGGAGCCCTGGTAGTCCTCGTCCGTGGTGCCCAGCACGACGCTGTTTCCCCAGCGGGTGCAGGTCGCGCGGCGGGCCCGTCCGGGGATCGGCACGGTGACCGTGCAGTTGATCCGGACCTTGTCCCACGGCACCACGATGTGGACGCCCTTGGCAGGCCGTACCTGCGGCTTGTGACCGTCGTCGGCCTTCGCGTCGAGCTCGTCGGTCCACACCCCGGTCGCGTTGACGACGGCCCGCGCGCGGATGTCGAGGGTGTCGCCGTCCGCCGAGACCCGGGCGCCGGCGACCTTGCCCATCTGCATCAGCAGACCCTCGGCCCTGGCACCGTTGAGGACCGTCGCACCGAGCGCGGCGGCGGTGCGGACGATGGTCAGCACGAGCCGGGCGTCATCGGTACGGGCGTCGAAGTACATCAGCCCGCCCTTGAGGTTCTCCGCGCGCAGCGTCGGCGCCTGCGCGAGCACCTCGGGGACGGTGAGCCGCTGATGGAGCTTGCCGATCCGCCAGCCGCCGACCAGGTCGTACGTCCACAGCAGACCCTCGAAGCCCTTGGCGAGGCGGGCGTCGAAGATGCCCTCCTTCTCCAGGATCGGGAAGAGGAACGGCAGGCGGTGCACCAGGTGCGGGGCGTTCTTGCGGAAGCGGTGGCGCTCCAGGAGCGAGTGGCGTACCAGGTTGACGTTGCCCTGCTCGATGTAGCGCAGGCCGCCGTGCACCATCTTCGAGGACTTCGACGACGTACCGGAGGCGAAGTCGTCCTTCTCGATCAGCGCCGCGCGCAGCCCGCGCGAGGCCGCGTCGAGCACGGCGTACGCCCCGGTGATGCCGCCTCCGATGACGAGCACGTCGTACGTGTCGTCGGCCAGTCGGCGCTTGAGGGCTGCCCGGTCGAGCAGCAGGGGCGTTCGGCGGGTCGCCGCGGCGCTGCGCCGCGGTTTCCGGGCGGGCATGGTGATCACAACATCAACTCCTGGTGTTTCGATGCGGCGGCCGCGTGGTCGGGTACGGGCCGCCGGTGCGACGGTGAGGTGCCGTCAGTGGGGGGTGCGAGGTCCGTTCGGGGGGTTCTTCAGGGGGAGCAGCGCGGGGTCGTCCAGATGGGCGATCAGTACGTCGCGCCAGGCGGACCGCTGCTGCGCGCGGTCGGCCGCCGTGATCGCGGGCTCGAAGGTCCGGCCGTGCGGCTGTGCTTCGACGACCTCTTCGAGCGAGGACCACAGGCCCTGGGCGACACCGGCCAGATAGGCGGTGCCGCGCAGGCTGGCGGTCGCGGAGTCGGAGACCCGCTCCAACGGCAGACCGGTCAGGTCGGCCTGGATCTGCATGAGCGGGTCGCTGCCGGAGACCCCGCCACCGACCCGGAGCCGGGTGAACGGGGTACCCATGGTGTCGGCGACGCCGTCGATCAGGTCGCACACCGAGTGCGCGATCCCGTCGAGCACGGCGCGCGCGAGATCGGCGCGGGTGGTGGCGAGGGTGAGCCCGGTGAGGGACGCGGTGGCCTCCGGGTGCCAGACCGGCGTACGGACCCCGGCGAGTGCCGGGACGAAACGCGGGGTGCGGCCCGGCCGGGTGGGAACCCGGCCCGCCTCCTCGCCGAGCTCCTTCGGCGATGCGAAAAGACCCAGGTCGTCGCAGAGCCAGCGCAGCGCCGAACCCGCCGTGGAGGTGTAGGCCTCCAGGCTGTAGTGGCTGATGTCGCCCTGCCGCCGGCCGGGCTGGGCGAGCACCCCGGAGATGTCCGGCCGGGGCAGGGCGGGCGTGGTGCCGGTCGCCGCGTCGACGAAGGCGCCGGTCCCGTACACGCACATGCCCTGCCCGGCGGAGAGGCCGCCGAGCGCGACGAGCGCGGCGTGCTGGTCGCCCATGGAGGCGGCCAGCGGGACGGCGATCCCGAGGGCCGCCGGATCGGTCGTCCCGAATCCGGCGTCGTCGGAGCGGAGTTCCGGCAGCAGGTCGAGGGGGAAGCCGAGGTGGCTGATCCACTCCTCGTCCCAGGCGTGGCGCTCCAGCAGGTAGCCACCGCTGGAAGCGGCGTTGGTCGGGGTGGTGGCGTGCACGGCGCCGCCGGTGAGACGCCAGATCAGCCAGGTGTCGACGGTGCCGAAGAGCAGCCGGCCCGCACGGTGGGCGGCGGCCACCTCCGGGTGCGCGGCGATCTGCCGGGCCGCCCAGAGGAACGGGGCACGGGCGCCGACCGGCCGGCCCTGGCGGGCCAGCAGCGCGGCGTCCCACTCCGCCTCGTACGCGGTGAGCTCGTGCGCGTACCGCCGGTCCTGCCACACCACGGCGGGCAGCAGCGGCCGCCCGGTGATCCGGTCCCACAGCATCGCGGTGGCCCGCTGGGTGGAGAGCGCCACCGCGGTGATCTCGATGCCTTCCTCGCGGGCCCGGCCGACGGCCCGGCGCGCCACCTCGACGGTGGCGGTCCAGATCTCCATCGGGTCCTGCTCGACCGACAGGTCGTCCGGGTGGCCGACCTTGATCGACCGGTAGAACACCTCGTGGGCGGCGCCCGAGTCGAGGACGACTCCGGCCCGGGTGCCCGTGGTGCCCTCGTCGATGGACAGCACACCGCGCCGGGGGGCGCCGGAAAACGTCTGCGTCATTGCAGCCCTTTCATCGCGAGCATCGCGCTGTGCGGAGGGATAGGGATACGGAGGGGAGGGGACCATCGTGTGATGCGGCAGGTCCGGCGGCCGGTCAGCGCGCGGTCGCGGACTCGGCGGATTCCGTCGATCCGGCCAGGACGCCGCCCGTGGCACGGTCCTGTCCGGCGGCCTCGTCGGGCGAGGCGGCCTTCGTCGGATCCCACTTGATCGCCAGGCAGGTGATCAGGCCGAGCAGCGGTACGACGGAGAGCACCAGGAACGTGTCGGCGAGCCCGAGCGAGTCCTTGATCTGCGGGAAGACGTACAGGCCGACGACACTGCCGAAGCTGCCGACCATCCCGGTGACACCGGTGCCGAGCGCGCGGACATCACTGCTGTACGACAGCGCGGCGATGGACTTGCCGTTGGCACCCGGGCCCGCGGAGTGGCAGAGGATGAACAGGACCGGCAGCAGGAACGCCACGGCCGTGGGGACCTTCTCGAAGGTCAGCCCCATCGCGAGGAGGGCGACGAAGACCCCGGCGAAACCGGCGGCGGAGCTGAGCCGCAGCCCGAGCCGGCGGCCGAAGTACGCGGAAAGGAGGCCGCCCGCGATACCGAAGGCGTTGAAGACCATCGAGCCGATGGTGGCCTTCTCGAAGCTCTCGCCGAAGATCGTCAGACTGATCAGCGGGAGGTACCAGCCGACCGCGAAGTACTGCATCGACTGTCCGAGCGAGATCACCGAGGAGAGGACCGTGCGCGGCAGGTACTCGCCCTTGAAGAGCAGTCCGGCCTGGCGGAATCCGACAGCCGGGGCCTCGGCGGCGGCGCGGGTCGCCTCGTCGGGCTTCCCGGCGACGGCCTTGATCTTGTAGATCCTGTCCAGGTTGACGACCGCCTCGTCCAGCCGGCCCTTGCTCGCCAGCCAGGTGGGGCTCTCCCGCAGCATCAGCCACTGACCCAGCAGCAGGGCGACGGCGACGACCGCGGCCGAACCGACCGACCAGCGCCAGATGTCCGCACCGACGTCCAGGTTGAAGAAGAGCAGTGCGAGCGCGAGGTTGCTGGTGGTGGCGACGTACCAGACCGCCTGCCACAGGTTCAGCCGGCCGCCCAGCTTCGCGGGCGTGTACTCGGCGAGCAGTGCCATGGCGACGGCGAAGTCGATGCCGTACGCCACACCCACCAGGACCCGGCCGAACCAGACGACCGTGAAGTCACCGGCGAAGGCGGCGAGCAGGGCGCCCGCGATGGCGAACACCTTGGCGAGCAGCAGCGGAGGGACACGGCCGATCCGGGTGGCGAGCCAGCCGCCGACCGGGTTGAAGACGATCGCCAGGGCCGGAGCGGTGGCCGTGAGGATCGAGACCTGGGTACTGGTCAGCTCCATCTGGGACGTCATCGGCCCCAGACCGGCGCTCAGCGCGGCGTTCGAATAGGCATCGAGGAACAGCCCACCGAACACCAGGAACCAGATGACCTGCGCCCGGCCGGTGATCTTTCCCAGCCCATCGATGAGCGCAACGACGTCGGCGACGCCTTTGACGCTCGGACGTTGTGCCATGAATCCGCCTTCGAGGAAGACCCGTCGGCGGCACGGGGAGCACAAAAAAACAGGCATGACGAAACCACCGACAGGTGGTCTATGTCTGTGCCTGTCAAAACACTGCGGAAAGCGCCGCAGCACGTGAACTGCAAAAAGTGCGAACTACGCAGTGAGGTTAAGAACGAGTCAGGAGAATCGTCAAGGGTTTCCGGCAGGTTACCTAAATGTGACGCGGAA
This sequence comes from Streptomyces sp. NPDC058051, assembly GCF_042885475.1. Classification (NCBI taxonomy): domain Bacteria; kingdom Bacillati; phylum Actinomycetota; class Actinomycetes; order Kitasatosporales; family Streptomycetaceae; genus Streptomyces; species Streptomyces sp. NPDC058051. Next base: position 141,441 of record NZ_JBHVRW010000006.1, on the reverse strand, counting down.
CCCCACGGTACGGGAGGCAGGGTGCCGCGGCAGCCTGTGACAGCCGCCGCCGCATCCTCCCGGCACCGGACCGTTCGTCCTGGTGCCGTGCCGTGCCGTGCCGTGCCGTGCCGTGCCGTGCCGTGCCGTGCCGTGCCGGGGTCAGCTTCCCGACTGGAGCGCCGCCCACGTGTTGGGCCCCGCGATGCCGTCGGCCGTCAGGCCCCGGCCCGTCTGGTAGCTGCGCACCGCTGTCGCCGTCGCCGGGCCGAAGCTTCCGTCGATGCCGACCGTCGAGCCGAGAGCCGCGGTCAGTGAGCGCTGGAGCCGCTTCACCGCGTCGCCCGAGTCGCCCTGGGCGAGGGGCGTCGTCGTGCCGGCGGACAGCAGCGCGGTCCAGGTCCTGCTTCCCACGACGCCGTCGGCCGTCAGGCCGTGGGTCGTCTGGTAGGCGCTCACCGCGCTCTGCGTGGCCGGGCCGAAGCTGCCGTCCACGGCCACCGCGTAGCCCTGCTCGCTCAGCAGCTGCTGCACCGCCTTGACCTGGGCGCCCGTCGAGCCGTTGCGCTGGGTCGCGTACGCGGTGAAGCTCAGGGCGTCGCCGGTGGTGCCGCCGCCGCTGTCCCCGCCGACCAGCTCCATGTAGCGGTTCCAGTCCCAGTAAGGGCCGGGGTCCGTGTGGTCGTTGCCCGGCGCCTCGCTGTGCCCGATGATGTGCGCCCGGTCCTTCGGGATGCCGTACCGGTCGCACAGGTACGCCGTCAAGGCCGCCGAGGAGCGGTACATCGTGTCCGTGAACCAGGACGGGTCGTCGATGAATCCCTCGTGCTCGATGCCGAGGCTGGAGGAGTTCTGGCTCCGCGCGTGGTAGGCGGTGTCGCTGTCGCGCACCATCTGGGTGATCTGGCCGTCGGAGGAACGCACCACGTAGTGGGAGCTCACCTCCGCCGTCGGGTTCTGGAACCAGCTGATCGAGCCCGCGTACGAGCCCTGCGTGACGTGGATGATCACCTTGTCGATCGCGGCCGACCGGCCCGCGGCGAAGTTGTGCGAGTCGGCCGGAACCCAGAGGGCCGACGGGTAGTCGGCGCTCTGGGCGCTTACGCCGGCGGTGGCCGAATCGCCCTTCTGCGGCGAGACCGGACGGGCCGTCACCGTGATCTTCTCGCCGCCGGGGACGGCGGTGTAGAGACCGTTGGCCAGGAACGTGTACACGGTGTCGGCGTAGAGAGCCGCGGCGCTGCCCGTGGTGCCGCTGTACCGGGCGACCACCGGGTACCAGGCGTTGACGTCGTCGCGCTCCCGGTCGTCGAGACCGAGCTTGTCCGCGTAGGCGCGCAGCACTGCCGCGCCGCCCAGGATGTTGGCCGTGGTGTCGGTGCGGAGGTCGGCGAGGGGTTCGCCGGTGAGGGCGGAGGCCCGTTCCAGCATCGGGTTCGAGGGCCGGCTCACCAGGTGCATCACGCCGTAGCCGTTCGCCTGGCTGGGACGCCCGGAGTGGCCGTCGAGACGCGTCTCGCCGTACCCGACGGCGGCGAGCAGATCACGCGGTACGTCGAACTGCGCGGCCGCCCGCGCGAACGCCCGGTTCATGGAGTGGTCGGTGTCCGGAGCGGCGAAGGCCGGGCTGCCGGTCGCGGCCAGGGCCGTGACGGTGAGGGCTGCGAGGACGGATGCACCGGCCTTGGTGTGGACGGCGGCTCGTCTGGGCATACCTGCTCCTGCTCTGTGGGGGGAGGAGAACGGCCCCCGGGCCCGAGTGGGGTGGGCCGAGGGGCCGAAGCCCGCTCAGAGTATCGATCTGGTCGGGGCATGACAACAATCTTCTGGCGTGTTGAACTTCCGTTCACCCCAATGGGGTTGAGGAACGGAGCGGAACTCCGCCGGGGCGGTGACGAAGCGGTCGGCACGTTCACTCATCGGGCGGTCCCCGCCCCGGGGGTTGGGCGGGGACGGCCCCCCGGGGCGGGTGCTCGCCGTCCTACCAGCGGTCGCGGTGGATGACGTCCGCCACCGGCCGTCGCCTGACCGGGCCGAAATTGCCCTGCGGCCACCCGACCGGAATCGCGGCGAAGGTCTGCATGTCCTCGGGGATGCCGAGGGCCGCCTTCCATTCCTGCTCCAGCATCAGGTGCCAGATGGTGATGTTCGCCGCCAGTCCCAGTGCCCGCGCGGCCAGCAGGAGGTTCTGCACGCCCGGGTAGACGCAGGAGCCCTCGGCGAGCGCCTGGAACCGCGTCTGAGTGTTCATCATGTGCGCGGTCCCGGCCGGGCCGAGCGCCTGCGCGGAGGCATGGAGGCCCTCCTCGTCCAGTCGCGGCTCCGGGAACCGGTAGCAGGGGATGACCAGCGCGGGCGTATCGGCGAAGTGGTCACGCTGGTACTCGATCGCGGCGACCATCCGGCCGTAGGCCGCGTCGTCCATGCCCTTCGGCGCGTACTTCCCGGTCGTCGCCAGATAGGCGTCCACGCACCGCTTCCACAGCGGAGCGAGACGCGCCATCACCTCGCGGTCGGTCACCACCACGTACTCGTAACACTGCATGTTGCCGCCGCTGGGGCCCCAGACGGCGGCCTGGACGAGTTGCTCCAGCGTCTCGTCCGGCACCGGCTCCGGCTTGAGACGGCGCATGGCGCGCATGGTGGACATCGTCGGGAAGAGCGCGGGTGCGTCGGTACCGGTCGCAGGCGTCGGTATATCCGTTGTCATGATCGCGGAGCCTACCTGCCGTCTTCAACGGTTCGTGAGCGTCCACAAAGTCCAGCAGGTCGCCAGGTCGCCAGGTCGCCACCGGCCCCGTAGACAGAGAAGGCGCAGTCCGGGCTCCGGGACACGACGACATGTCCCGGAGGCCCGGATCGCTCCGGTCGTCTGCAGAAGGGACAACGTGATGGATGCTGATATCCGGACCAGGGCCGCACTCGCGGAACACTGGCGGGCATCGGAGCGTGGAGATACCGAGGCCGAGCACGCCATCTACGCTGCGGACGCGATCCTCGACTACCCCCAGTCAGGTGAACGATTCCGGGGCCGCGCGACGATTTCGGCGCAACGGGGCGGTCACCCCGCCAACCGGCACTTCACCGTCCACCGGATCGTCGGCAGCGGCGATCTGTGGGTGAGCGAGTGTGTCATCACGTACGACGGCGTGCCCAGCTACTCCGTGAGCATCATGGAATTCGCCCACGGGCACGTGGTGCACGAGACGCAGTACTTCGCGGACGCCTTCGGTGCGCCTGAATGGCGGACAGCACTCGCGGAGCCGATGCCGGGCAGGAATATCGCCGGAACCTGACCCAGCGCCGAAGGCCGCGCCGCAACCGCACCCACTCGGGTCATGGCTCGTCCGGGTCGATACCGACGGTGCCTGCAGAGTGAAGCGAATCCGCCGGGCTCCCCCGCTGAAGGACAAGGGCACCACCGGCACCACTGGCGACACCCGAACCACAGGCACCACCGAAGCGGCAGGCGGCACCCTGAGACACCGGGTAATTCGCACACCTGGCCGGACCGCCTCCGCACGGGGGAACGCGGACCGGTGTCCTCTTCACGAAGGCGTATAAAGGGTTCCTCCGGATCAGCCGGCGTCCCCCGAACGGCACTCACACCTCACGCGGCAGGGCGTCGCCGCGTACGAGAGCGCAGGAGTGCCGTATGAGCACGGCGGAAAAGATCACCACCCTGCTGGTGGCGAACTTCGGAACCGACCCCCTCGCCGTCCGGCCAGAGGTGTCGCTCCGTCAACTCAGTCTGGATTCACTGGCCCTGGAAGAACTTCGGCTCCTCATCGAGGACCGCATGGGCATCGATCTGGACGATGTCCAGCTGACGTCCCGGAACACCGTCGAGGAACTCGTGTCCGCGGTGCACGGCAAGGCGGCGGCATGACGGCCCGTCCGTGGCGCCCCGCGCCGTTCGCCGCCGCCGTCACCGGGATCGGGATGGTCACCGCCGCGGGTGCGGGCGCGGACGCCACCTGGCGCGCGGTCTGCGAGGCGGACACCCCGCCCTCTGTCCTGCGACGGCCCGAACTCCACGACCTGCCCTGCGACTTCATGTACACCATCACCGGTCTGGACACGAGAGCCCTGCTCGGGGTGGCCGTTGCCCGGCTGATGGACCGCTTCTCGCAACTGGCTGTCCTCGCGGCCCGCGAGGCCGTCGCCGACGCCGGCCTCGACCCCTCGGTCTGGGACAGCGCCCGGGTGGCCGTCGTCATCGGCTCCGCGCACGGCGGACTGCCCTTCCATGACGAGCAGCACGCCGTCCTCGCCGAACGCGGCGCACGCCGCGTCTCCCCGAAGCTCGCCCCCCTCACCGTCGTCAACGGAGCGGCCAGCAGCGTCGCCACGGACCTCGGCGCCCGAGGTCCGAGCCAGGCCGTCTCCACCGCGTGCTCGTCCGGCACCGTCGCCCTCGGCACCGCACACCAGATGCTCCGCACCGGAGCCTGCGACATCGCCATCGCGGGCGGCGCCGAATCGGTCTGCTCCCGGCTCCTGATCGCGAGCGCCTGCCAGCTGAAGGCCGTCTCCACCCGGCGCGACGACCCCGAGACGGCCTGCCGGCCGTTCGACACCCACCGGGACGGCTTCGTCGTCGGCGAGGGAGCCGGACTCCTCGTACTGGAACGTCCGGAACACGCCCGGGCCCGGGGCGCCACCGTCCGCGCGCACATCGCCGGATACGGGGCCTCCAGCGACGCCTACTCCGCCGTCGCCCCGGACCCCGAGGGCCTCGGCATCGAGCGGGCGCTGCGCACCGCGCTCGCGGACGCCGGGGTCGGCGCCTCGGACATCGGGCATGTCAACGCCCACGGCACCTCAACCGTTTCCAACGACCTCATCGAGGCGACGATGCTGCGCCGGGTTCTCGGCGAGCACCCCCTGGTCACCTCGACGAAGGCGATGACCGGGCACACCCTCGGCGCCGCCGGCGGCATCGAGACCGCGCTGACCGTGCTCGCGCTCCAGCAGCGGCTGGTCCCGCCCACCGTGAATCTCGACGTGCCCGACCCCGGGATTCCCCTCGACGTGGTGCGCAAGGAGGCCAGGCCGGGAGCGTTCGACGCGGCCGTCAAGACCTCGCTCGGATTCGGCGGCCACAACGCCGCACTCGTCCTGACCAGGGCCTGACCCGGAAGCGAGGGAACCACCATGGCCGAGGAGATCGTCCGGACCCTCACGGTGCACGGACTGCGCTACGGCTACCGGGTGCTGCGGCAGCCCTCGCCGTGCACCGAGCCGGTCGTCGTTCTCGGCGGCGCGCTCCAGGGGATGTACGGGTGGCCCCAGATGGACGACCACCTGGGCCCGTTCGCCTCCGTCGTCACCGCCGACCTGCCCGGTATGGGAGGTGCGGACCCGCTGCCGGCCGGCGCCGGGGACGAGATCCTGCGTGCCGCCGTCACCGGCATCATCGACGACCTGGAGGTCCCCAGGGTCAACCTCTTCGGGTTCTCCTACGGCACGTCGATCGCCTTCGCCTGCGCGCAGCGGCACCCCGGCCGCATCGCACGGCTGGCACTCGGAGGCGTACCGGCCCACATCAGCGAAGGGCAGCGGATCCAGTGGGGCCGCGCCGTCGCCCGGCTGGCGGCCGGTGACATGGCGGGGCTCGCCACCCTGGCCGCCGCGCAGCTGATGTGTCTGGACCCGGAACGCACGGTCCACCGCCGGGAGTTGGCGCAGCGCTACGTCCGCCGTTCGTTCCTGTACGCCCTGACGCACTCCCCGCACGCGGCGCGGTCGCTGCACCGGGCGCTGGAGCACCGGCCGGACTTCTCCGGCGGACTGGCCGGCGTACCGGCCCTCGTCTTCGCGGGCGAGCACGACACGGTGACCTCACCCGAGCGACAGCGCGCGTTCGCCGACACGATCGAGGGCAGCAGGTTCGTCACGATCGGGGAGTCCGACCACTGGGTCGTCCTGGAACGCCCGGACCATGTCGCGGAGCTCGTGGCCCGCTTCTTCACCGACCGCGCGCCGGAGCCGGAGCCGGAGCCGGAGCCGGAGCCGGGCCCGGCCGCACTCCCGCGCCAGTCGGCGGGGGTGCGGCCGGTGCGCGAGGGATGACCGACGGAGCCACGCGGTCACGCTCTCGCCCCGGTCCACCGGGGCATGACGCGGGTGGAGCCGTCCGGCGACCGGCCGACCCCACCCGCGGACCCGGAGGTCAGTGCCCGCCGTTGCCCTCGGCGTTGACGTTCGCCCGCACGATCTGCGGGTCGTGGTCGCTCGCCTGGTCGGCGAACTCCGCGTTGATGTGCACCACGTCGTAGTCGAAGCGGCGAATGCCGGGACTGGTCAGGATGTGGTCCAGCGTCTGCGAGTTGCCGTCGTACACATAGCTGTACTGCTCGTTCGCGGGCAGCGTGGTGATCAGGGGCTTGAGCACCTTGCCCTGTGTCAGCGCGTCCATCGTCGGGGAGAACGCGAAGTCGTTGAGGTCGCCGAGCGTGATGACCCGGGCCGAGTCGTCGGCGGCCAGCAGCGACTTGACGAAGGTGTTCACCTCCGCCGCCTGCTTCACCCGCTTGGTCTCCGAGCTGCGCTGCGGCTCCTGGTACCGGCCGTGCAGCGGCTGGTCGCCGCCCTTGGACCCGAAGTGGTTGCCGATGACGAAGACCGACTGGCCGTGGAAGCGGAACTCGCCGACGAGCGGCTTGCGGCTGTCGGCCCACGCGTCGCTGGTCGGGGCGATCCGGCCGGGCGACGCGGAAAGCGTCACGCCCTTCTTCGTCTTCACCGCGGTCACGGCGGTGGTCGCGTCGCCGCCCGCGCGGTCCACGAAGTCGACGCGCTTGGGGTTGAAGAGGAAGACGTTACGGATGTTGCCGCCGGGCTCGCCGCCGTCCTTGTTGTTCTCGGGAGCGATGTAGCGCCAGTCGTACCGCGGGCCGCCCGCGGCGACGATCGCGTCGGTGAACCGCTTCAGCGTCGCCTCGGAACCGACCGTGCCGTCGTTCACCGCGCCGTTGTCGTCCTGGATCTCCTCCAGCGACACGACGTCCGGGGAGGACAGGTTGACCGCGATGCCCTCGGCGAGGGTGTCGAACTTGGCCTGCTCGTCGAGGGCGTCCAGGTTCTCCACGTTGTACGTGGCGACGGCCAGCTCGCCGCCCTTCTGCTTCCGGGTGACTTCGCGCCGGAGGTGGTGGTCGGTGAGTGTGCCGAGCTCGGTCGCCTGGAGGTTGTAGCCGCCGTACGACGCGTAGTCCACGATGCCGGTCGTCTGCCCGGACAGCACGTCGCCCACATTGGCGACGGGGACCGGCTGGGCCGGGTCGAGCGACATCACCTTGATGCGGCCGGAGTTCTGGTCGACATACGAGGAGTACAGCGTGCCGCCGCGCCGGGTCGGGTTCTGGTCCGGCTTGACGGTCACCCAGACCTCGTCGTACGCGGTCGTCGCACCCGTCACCCGGGTGTCGGAGATCTGGACCCGGACGCCTTCGAGCGATTCGTAGAGGTCGAGTGCGTACGCCGACGGATCGAGGGACAGCGCGTCGATTGAGCCGCCGTCCGCCGACGGGGCGTACGCGTCCGGCACCGAGGCCGCGTCGAGCACGACCGGTTCGGGCAGCGTGTTGCCCGAGGACACGACGGTCGTCTTCGGGGCGGTGATCTCGGTGACCGACTGGGTGGTGGACGACGGGTAGTACTCGTCCACCGTGCCGCTGACCAGCACCGAGTCGCCCACGGCGACCTCCGGTGCGGCCGAGCCGGTGTAGACGAAGACGCCCTCGGAGGTGCGGGCGTCCGCGTCCGGCTCGGTGTCCTGGATCCAGAAGCCGCGCGAACCGGTGGTGCGTACTCCGGTGACGATGCCGGGGACGCCGGTCACCGATCGGCCGTCCAGCGGCGACACCCGGGTGGTGCCCTGGATGTCGTGGATCCGGACGGTGCCGGGCTCGGTCGGACCGCCGGGGTCCTCCGGGCCGGAGCCGGATGTCTCGCCCGCCGCGTTGACCGGTGTCGGGGTTCCCGCGGTCAGGTCGGCGGCGTTGTCGTCGGTGTCGGCGAGGGACGTACCGCGCGCCACCGATGAGGTGTTCGACGCTCCGGCCGCCGGGCCGCTGCCCTCCCGTACGACGGCGGAGCCGTAGCCGACGAGGTCCACGATCCGCGTGTCGGCCGCGCAGTCGGCCGCCGTCTTGCAGGTCAGCGGAGTCGTGCCGGAGACGAGCGCGACGGTTCCGCCGCCGGCCGCCATCGCGATCGAGCCGCCGGCGTCCGGAGTCGGCAGGGCCACGGTGCCGCCGGTGCCCGCGGCCTCGGCGACGAGGTAGCGGCCGCCGGGGGCGACGGACCCGCTCAGCGCGGAGACCTGCCACAGCGAACTCGCGGAAGGCGAGGCCGGCAGGTACTGCACGGTCAGACCGGACAGGTCGTAGGCGGCGGAACCGGCGTTGGCCAGCTCGATGAAGTCGTGGGTGAATGTCGCACCCGAGTTGCCTCCACCGCCGTACACCTCGGAGATCACGGCGGTCGAGGACGGAGCCGCGAGGGCGGCGGGCAGCGCGGTGGCCGAGAGCGTCACGGCGACGGCGCAGGCCAGCAGGACGGAACGGGGTCTGGAAAGGTACACGGTGAGCTGCTCCCGAAGTGTGGTGAGAGCAAAAGCTATGCGCGTAGAACCAGTGGTGACAAGAGATCAGAAGTTAATTCGAGAAATCGTTCCGGCGACCGGGAGGGGGTTTGCGGCGAGGGGCGGGACGTGCGGTGGGGGAGACACCGGGCCGGGCCCGTTCGCCGGGCAACCGAAAGGTTGCCTACCGTGGAGGGTGGAAGAGGACCGGGAACGCGAAGTGGCCAGGGCAACCGACTCGTTGTTCAGGCTCCGGGCACCCGGTCGAGGAAGCCGCTGACCGAAGCGATGCGCCCGTCGTCGGCGAGGGCGAGCACATCCGAGCCGGCGACGGGCGCCGAGCCGTCGGCGGTGGAGGCCAGCTCCCAGCTGAAGCGGACGATGTCGTGGTGCCCGTCCGGGCTGCCGGCCGGCCGGAACTCGAAGCCGGGGAACTGCTGGTGGACCCCGTTGATCGTGGCCGCCAGCTCCTCGTGACCACGCACGTCCGCCAGCGGGTCGGTGTAGGTGGCCGACTCGGTGAAGGCGGCCGCGACGGCCTTTTCCAGATCCTCGGGAGTGGCCGCGTTCCAGGCGGCGAAGTAGCGCTGAACGGCGTCCTCATATGCGGTCATCGTGGTGTTCCTCTCCTCGCCTCCCGCCCCTGCGGCCGGGCTCCGATGCGCTGACGAGGAACACGATGTCCGATGCCGCCGAGGGCGTCGATTACCTCCGAGGTCATGGCCGTTGGCCTGTCGGGGCGTGCGCGGACCTGCTGATCCCACGTCACCGCCGCGGTCTACATCCGCTCGGTCGGCTGCTGGGCGGCGTCGTGTGCGCCGACGCTGACCAGCCCTGTCTCGTAGGCGACGATGACGGCCTGGACACGGTCACGGAGTTTGAGCTTGGCGAGGATGCGGGCGACGTGCGTCTTGACGGTCGCCTCGGCCAGGTGGAGATGGGTGGCGAGTTCGGCGTTGCTCAGCCCTCGGGCCAGCAGGCCGAGGACCTCCAGTTCGCGCGGGGTGAGCGAGGCGAGGTCGCGGTGGAGGGCGTCGGCGTCGCTGCCGCGCCGGGCGAACCGCTGCACGAGGCGGCGGGTGATGGCGGGCGAGAGGAGGGCGTCGCCGGTACGGACCGTGCGGACGGCCGCGGTCAGATGCTCGGGGGTGACGTCCTTGAGGAGGAAGCCGCTGGCCCCGGCGGACAGCGCAGCGTAGACGTAGCGGTCGAGGTCGAAGGTGGTCAGGATGATGACGCGGGGTTCGCCGGGGAACGCGGTCTCCCCTGCTCGAACGGAGTGGGGAGCCCGGGGAGCGGTGAGGATGCGGCGGGTGGCCTCCAGGCCGTCCATCTCGGGCATCCGGACGTCCATCAGGACCACGTCGGGACGTGTGCGGCGGACCGCTTCGACCGCTTCGGTCCCGTTGGCCGCCTCGGCGACGACGTCGATGCCGTCAGCGCCGAGGATCAACCGGAATCCGGTGCGGACCAGGGTCTGGTCGTCGGCGAGGAGCACACGCAGCGGCTCGGTCACGGTGCCTCCAGGGGGATCAGCGCTTCCACACGGTACCCGCCGGTCAGGCGTCGGCCGGTGTTCAGGGATCCGTCGTGGACGGCGAGGCGCTCGCGCAGCCCGATCAGGCCCCGGCCGTTTCCGGCAGTCGCGCCCCCGCTCGGATGCCCACCGGTGTCGGTGACTTCCACCCGGAGCCGTTCCGGACCGTACTCGACGGTCACGGCGGCGGTGGCACCGGACGCGTGCTTGACGGTGTTGGTCAGGGCTTCCTGGACCACGCGGTAGGCGGCGAGTTCGAGGCCGGGCGGGAGGGGGCGGGGCGGGCCGGTCACGGCCAGGTCGACGGGCAGCCCGGTGTCCCGGACCCGTCCGACCAGCGTTTCCAGCTGGTCCAGGCCGGGTTGCGGGGCCAGCTCCGCCGCCGTATCGGCCCGGTCCGCGCCTCCACCCGTCCCCTCGTCCTCGTCGGCCATGGTGAGCAGTCCCATGACGTGGCGCAGTTCGGTCATGGCCGCACGCCCGCCCGCCTCGACGGCGAGCAGCGCATCACCGGCCTGCTCGGGGGAGGTTCTCATGATCGTGCGGGCGGCGCCCGCCTGGATGATCATCACGCTGACGTTGTGCGTCACGACGTCGTGCAGTTCGCGGGCGATCCTGGCCCGCTCATGCTCGACGGCCCGGCGCAGCGCCTCGGCCTGTTCGCGTTCCAGGACGGAGAGCCGGGTGCGGCCCTCGTCGGTCCGGAGTTTCCAGGTACGCAGGCCGACAGCGGCCACGGCCATCGGGACCAGGATCAACAGGGCGATGTATTCGTTGGGGACGATCGGTGTCACCGAGTTCCCCGAGGTGCCGACCAGGACGACCGACACCGGCAGCGCCACCAGGGTCGCCACCCGGTACGGGCTGTACACAGCGGCGCTGTAGACGGCGATGACGAACGCGTAGAAGGTCAGCCGCAGGACGCTCTGCGGTGTCGCCAGTGTCGCGGCCGTCACGACGCACAGCACGGCGAGCGGGTAGCGGCGGCGCAGCGCCAGGGCACCCGAGGCGATGGCCGCGAGGGTCACCATGAAGGCCAGGCCGCCGGGGCCGGACGGACGCGCTATGACGCGCTCCACGCCGGGTGCGATCTCACGCACCACGAAGTTGTTGGCATTGTCGATGCCGTAGTAGACGGTGCTGATGCCGATGACCAGTGCCACCAGCACGTCGAACTGCCAGGCGCGCCGGGACGGCCGCAGCGGTGGACCACTCGGAAGCCCGGCGTCGCGGACCGTCCGGCGGGCGGCTTCCCGCAGCAGCCCCAGCGTCGTACGTACGTCCCTCACCGGTTCATTGTCGCCGCCGCCCGGCCCCGTCGAGTCCGTCCCGGTGGCCATTCCCGCCGCACCGGATACATCACCCGCCTACATCGCAGGGATGACGTTTCCGGGGATCGTCCCGGCGCGGTACCGCAAGGGGTTCGGGCGGGCGACGCGTGCGGGGCGGGCCCGCTCCTAGCGTTCGCGGAGCCAGCTGCCCGTACCTGAGGAGTCCTTTATGACCACGCCGGTGATCGAGCTGCGCGCGGTGAGCCGCCGATACGACGACGGCCCGCCCGCTCTGTACGAGGCGTCGCTGACCGTGCGGCCCGGCGAGGCCGTCGCGATCCTCGGCCCTTCCGGCAGCGGCAAGTCCACGCTGCTCAATCTGATCGCGGGCCTGGACCGGCCCGATACGGGAACCGTCACCGTGGACGGGGTGCGGGTGGACCAGCTGGGCGAAGCCGGATCGGCGCTCTACCGGCGGTCGAAGATCGGCATGGTCTTCCAGTTCTTCAACCTGCTCGACGACCTGACCGTCACCGACAATGTCGTCCTGCCCGCGCGCCTTGCGGGTATGGCACGTGGCGAGGCGGACCGCCGGACGGCGGAACTCCTGGAACAGCTGGGCATCGACCGGCACGCCCGCGCCTACCCGGGGCGGCTGTCCGGCGGTGAGCGGCAGCGCGTCGCGGTGGCCCGGGCGTTGATGAACCGGCCGGCGCTGCTCCTGGCCGACGAGCCGACCGGGGCTCTGGACACGGCCGCGGGACAGGACGCCAGCAGGCTGCTCACCGGCCTCAACGCCGAGGGCCAGACCATCGTCGTGGTCACCCACGACCTGGCTCTGGCCCGGTCCTGCACGAACCGTACCGTCCGGATCGCCGACGGCCGGATCACCGAAGACGTCCGGTCACAGTCCGTCGACCCGCAGTCCGTCGACCCGCAGTCCGTCGATCCGCAGTCCGTCGCCCCGCAGTCCGTCGATCCGCAGGCCGCCGCCTCGGAGGCCGTCCGATGAGCGCGCTCGGCAAGGTGGTGCGCTCGGGGGTGGGACGACGCCGGGTGCAGACGCTGGTGATCGGGCTCGCCACGATGATGGCGGTGGCCGCCTCCGTCCTCGGCGGATCGCTGCTCGTGGTGTCCGGCGCGCCCTTCGACGACGCCTTCGCCAAGCAGCACGGCGCGCATCTGTCCGTGCAGTTCGACGCGGGCAAGGTGAGTGCCGGGCAGTTGTCGAAGTCCAAGGACGCCGGAGGGGTGAGCGGGGCGGCCGGGCCGTTCCGTACGGCGACGGTCACGCCGCGGTCGGACGGGGCGGGCCCCGGGTGGCCGATGACCGTGGTCGGCCGGGGCGATCCCGGCCGGGACGTGGATGGGGTGGCACTCCTGGACGGGCGGTGGCCCACACACTCCGGCGAGATCGTGCTGTCCGCCGCTTCCTCGCTCTTCCCGACCATGGGCATGAAGCTCGCCTTTCCCGATCTGCCCGGCGACCCGGCACTGACGGTGGTCGGTGTGGCCCGCTCGGTCACCCGGACCGCTGACGCCTGGGTGGTTCCGTCCCAGATGCCGGCGCTCACCGCGCCCGGCAGCGGCGGCTACCAGATGCTCTACCGCTTCACCGACGCGGGCACCGCCGCGCAGATCACCGCGGGCGGCAAGGCCGTGACGAAATCCCTGCCGCCGGGAACAGCCGTCGGCGAACAGTCATGGCTCACCGTCAGGAAGAGCGCCGAGCGCGACACCGCCCTCTACGTTCCCTTCCTGATCGCGTTCGGTGTCCTGGGCCTGGTCATGTCGGTGCTCATCGTCGGGAACGTCGTCGCGTCGGCCGTCGGCTCGGGAACGCGCCGCATCGGCATCCTCAAGGCCGTCGGCCTCACCCCGGCCCAGGTCGTGCGGGCCTACGTGGGCCAGGCACTGATTCCGGCCGCCGTCGGCACGGCTCTCGGGATCTTCGCCGGCCACCTGCTCGCCGTGCCCGTCCTGGCCGAGACCGAGGAGGTCTACGGCACCTCGTCCCTGGCCATCGCCCCCTGGGTCGACCTGGCGGTGATCGCCGGGGTGCTCGGCCTGGTGGCGGCGACCGCGTGGGCGAGTGCCTGGCGGGCCGGGCGGCTGCGCACGGTCGACGCACTCGCCGTCGGGCGTAACGCTTCGGCGGGGCGCGGCCGGTGGGCGGCCCGCCTGGCCGGGCTGCTGCCGTTGCCGCAGCCGCTCGCCCTGGGCCTGACCCGGCCCTTCGCGCGGCCCGCCCGCGCGCTGGCCATGGGCACGGCGATCCTGCTCGGCGCCATCGCCGTCACGTTCACCGTGGGGATGGGCGCCTCGCTCGGCCAGGTGATGAAAGCCAAGGCCCACGACGCCGCCGATGTCGTCGTGCCTGCGCCCTTGCCGGACTTCGGCCCCCAAGGCCCTGGCCCCGGCGAGAAGCAGCCCGAGGTCGATCCCGCCGCGGTCGCCGCGGCCATCGAGGCCGCCGCCGGAACCGGGAAGTACTACAGAGCCGCGACGGTACGGGCGACCGTGTCCGGCCTGACCGGCACCATCGACGTGGTCGCCTTCACCGGCGACGCCTCCTGGGGTGGCTACACGATGGTCTCGGGCCGCTGGATCGACACGCCCGGCGAGGCCGTGGTCCCGACCCCCTTCCTGGCCGCCACCGGCACCCGCGTCGGCGACACCGTCACCCTGAACGGTCTGGTCGAGCCGGTCGCGGTCCGGATCGTCGGTGAGGTCCTCGACCCCCGCAACAACGGCATGCAGGTCTTCACCGACGCCTCGACCCTCACCGCCGCACATCCCGACCTGACGGAGACGAGCCATCACATCGCGGTCACGTCAGGCACCGACGTGACCGGCTACGTCGACGCGCTGAACAAGGACCTGGCACCGCTGGGGGCCACAGCTCGGGCCGGCGGACTCCACGCCGGCGGCGACGTGGTCGTCACGCTCAACGCGCTGTCCGTGCTCCTCACCCTGATGCTCGTCGCCGTCGCTGCGCTCGGTGTGTTCATCGGTGTGCTGCTCGACACCCGCGAGCGCGTCCGGGAACTCGGTGTCCACAAGGCGCTCGGCATGACCCCCCGGCAGACTGTCGCGATGGTCATCACCTCGGTCGTCGTGACCGGACTGGTCGCGGGAACGCTGGGCGTGCCGCTCGGCGTGGCCCTGCACGGCTGGGTCATGCCCGCGATGGGCGACAGCGTGGGGCTCCGCCTGCCCGATTCCGTCATCGCCGTCTACCACGGGGCCGAACTGCTCCCGCTCGCGCTCGGCGGCCTGCTCATCGCCACCCTCGGTGCGCTCCTGCCCGCCGGCTGGGCCGCCAGGACCCGGACCGCCACGGCCCTGCGCACCGAATAGCCGAACAGGAGGGCAGGTTCAGAGCTCGTGCCATCGACCCCCACCGCAGGGAGCGGTGGGGCCGGTCGGCCGGTTCCCTCCAACTGGCGTGCGGGAAGCGGGAGTTCCGGAGCTCATTGCCCTTGGGCGTCAGAGATGACATGCACGGCCGCTTCTTCGGCCGACGCCGCCGCACCGTCGATCCCGACATCCTCGGCTGCCAGGGTGTCCGGCTCGTTGATGTCGAGCTGCCGGGTGAGACGGCCGGCGCGTACCGTACCGACCTCCGCGTCCCAGAGTTCGCCGTCACCGTCGGACAGATCCCCCAGGTCGTCGCCGTCGGCTTCGTCCACCTCGGGCAGCTCCCGCTCCAGACGGCGCTCCAGGGGTTCGCCCCTGTGCTGTTCGGCGGCCGTGGTGCCCTGGTCCTCGACCGCCCACGGCCGTTCGGGGGGTGAGTAGCCCTCATCGAGCAGGTCGGTCAGACCCGCCCGGTTCTCCAGAGTGTCCTCGATGTCGAGCTGCTCGGTGAGGTCGGAGGCCTCAGGGCGCTGGGGCTGGTAGACATCGTCTCCCATGTCGGCATCCTTCATGGTGTGTCCCTTCCCGGATTCGGGGATCCCGGGCGTGCACGCCGCACACGCGACTCGGGGAAAGGGGGCAAAGCTCCGGTATGCGCCCGAGTGCCGTCGAACCGGCCGTATGGCTTCAGGATAGATGGCCGGGGTACGAGCCCGCAGCCGTGGGGCGCAGACCGGGCGCGGGGGCCCGTCCGGGCGGACGCCGGATCTCCTGGACCGGAGGCGGGCGGACGCCGGATCTCCTGGATGCGGTGCGAGGGGCGCCGGAGGAAACTGGAGGTGAGGCGGAATCGTCCGCGACGAGTGGAAGGAATCCGAAATCCCGACGGGCCGGGGTGCCTCTTTCCCGGCCCGGAGTGCGACGAGGGACATCCACCATGGATTACCCGGAGAGCTACCAGCTGGTATTTCAGTCGTCCGCAGTGGAGGACGACACGGTGATCGTCCGGCGTACGGCGCAGTCGGGGGCGGGTGGATACCCGGTCTACGAGGACGAGACCGGAATCGTGCGCGCCGAGATCAGCGACCGGGGAGAGGTGCGCATGCTGGCCAGCGGCGGGCACCAGGTGCTCGGGACGCCGCTGGTGGTGCGGGAGCCGAGTGTGTGACGTGGCATGGGGGCCGTCCGGATCGTGATCCGGACGGCCCCCATGCTCGTGCCGCAGCAGGACGGACACCCGGGCGCCCATGCGTGACCGGAACGGCCCGGGTGTCGCGGAACAGCGGGCTTGTCGCGCTCCGCCCCGTCAGCCCTCGGTCCAGCTGTGGTTCTTGGCGAACTGCAGCAACCCGCTCCGGATCTGCAGGATCTGAGCACCTGTCAGCGAGGGCGCCGACTCCAGCAGGACGTCGGTCACGTCCCTGGTGAACTCGGCCGCACTGAGCACGTCGCACAGGGTGTCGTCGTCCGCCCCGGAATGGAGCGTGCCATGCCTCGGAGGAGTCAGTGGCTTCCCGTCGGGCCCCTCGGCGAGCCGTACGGACGACGCCTTCAGTCCTCGGTCACCGTCCTCGATCTCGAACTCGACCGCCGTACCCGTATGTACATACGACTCCGGGATCAACAAATCATTCACATGGAGAAACACATCCTCACCGCCGTGTTCGGGTGAGATGAAGCCATATCCCCGTGCGCCGTCGAACCGCACCACGCGACCAGAAACCACACCAACCCCCAAGAAAGAAACGAGCCCCTTGCTCGTCTGCCACACAAGGCTGGTCCGGAGAATAGTCCCGCGGGGCCGCGCGGCGCGACCCCGGCGAGGGGGATCGTCCGGATCGAGCCGGGATTCGCCGTCCGGATCGAGCCGGGATTCATCGTCCGGGTCGAGCGGGGATTCACCGTCCGGGCCGGCCCCGGACTCCCGGCGCGGCCGCGGCGGGCTCACCGCAGCTTGCGTTCGGGGAGCGGCGCGGTTCCTGACGCGAGCGGGGAGCGGGCCAGTTGGACACACCCCACCGTGATCAGGGTGAGCGCCACCAGCTCGGGCAGCACCCACCACCCGGTGCGCACGTCCTCGCCGAACAGCATCACCCCGTACAGAACGCTGATCAGCGCGTCGCCGAGGGTGAGCGGCGGCTGGACGGCGACGAGCGTGCCCGCCTGGAGGGCGTTCTGGAGGAGGAACAGCGCACCCACTCCGGCCGCGGCGGTGGCGTACAGCTGCCAGGACGTCAGGAGCGCCATTCCTCCACCGCTCCCTTCGAGCTGTGCCATGGCGTCCTTCATGAGCGCGGCGGTGAGGGCGTACCCACAGGCGGCGGAGAGACCGAGCAACGCTCCACGGAGGTTGCCGCGTGTGCTCAGGGCGGTCCCGATCAGCACGGCCTCGAAGATTCCGGTCAGGATCAGCGTCGTGATCCAGGCCGTGCCCGGTACGGAGCTGCTGCCGCCGCCCGGGGCCGCCGAGGCCATGCCGAGGGCCAGCCCCAGGGTCACGGCCATCACCGCGTGCCAGATCTCCCGGGAGATCCGGACCCGCATGACGAAGCCGGCCAGGAGCAGTGTGGCCGGCAGTTCGATCACGAAGATCGGCTGAACCAGGGCGATCGGTCCGGTGGCCAGTGCCACGGCCTGGCACACGGCCGCGACGATCACCAGGCCGATCCCGGCGAGCCACAGCCGCCGGTGCAGCAGATTCCTGATCAGCGACAGGTGCATCGCCTGGCTGTCGGGCACGGTGCGGGCGGCACGGCGCTGGAGAACGGAGGCGGCGCCGTTGCTGATCGCGGTCAGGATGGCGAACAGGACACTGATCACCCGTCCATGATGCGGGCGGACCGCCCACGATCCGGGCTGCCGCGTGCCGACGGCATGGCGGCACGCGCGAACCGGAGCACGGCCCGCAATGAGGACAGAAGATGTCCGCAAGTCCCCGTAGCCTGCCGTCCATGGTCGCGCACACGAACTCCGCCGCACCCGCCGTACTCTCGCCGCGCGCGCTGGGCCGCGCCACGCTGGAGCGTCAGCTGCTGCTCCGCCGGACCGCGATGTCCGCGCAGGACGCCGTCGGGCACCTGCTCGGTCTCCAGGCGCAGAACACCAAGCCGCCGTACTACCAGCTCTTCGCCCGCCTCGACGGTTTCGTCCCGGCCGAGCTCGCCGGGCTGATGGAGTCCCGCCAAGTGGTCCGGATCGTCACCCTGCGTTCCACCATCCACCTGCACACCGCGGCCGACGCGCTCACCCTGCGCCCGCTCGTCCAGGCCGCGCGCGACCGGGAGCTCAGGACGTTCCGCAAGGGGCTCGTCGGGGTGGACACGGACCGGCTCCGGGCGCTCGGCAGAGAACTCGTCGAGGAGCGGCCCCGTACCCCCAAGGAGCTCCGCGAGGCGTTGCACGCCGAGTGGCCCGACGCCGACCCGCAGGCCCTGGGCGTGGCCGCACGCTGTCTGCTGCCGCTGGTCCAGGTCACGCCGCGAGGGGTGTGGGGGAGGAGTGGTCAGGTGGCGCTGACCACCGCGGAGCACTGGCTGGGCAGCCCGTCGGAGCCGGTCCCCGCCCCCGACGCCACCGTGCTGCGCTATCTCGGGGCCTTCGGGCCGGCCTCCGTGCAGGACATGCAGACATGGGCCGGACTGACCCGGCTGCGGGAGGTCTTCGAACGGCTGCGGCCGCAGCTCATCACCTTCCGGGACGAGAACGGCGTCGAGCTCTTCGACCTGCCCGACGCCCCGCGCCCCGACGAGGACACGCCCGCCCCGCCGCGCTTCCTGCCCGAGTTCGACAACGTGCTGCTCGGCCACGCGGACCGCACACGCGTCATCCCGCCGCAGTACCGGGGGCGCAACGGGAACGGCAACCAGGCGTACGGCACGGTGCTGGTCGACGGATTCCTCGCGGCGGTCTGGCGGCTCGGGAGCGGCGCCGACGCCACCGGACCGGGAACGACGGGCCTCACCGTGCAGCCGCTCGGCAGAATGAGCCCGGCCGATCGCGACGCCGTCACGGAAGAGGCCGTCCGGATGCTCTCCACGATGACGCCGAAAGCCGCCGACACGCATGAATACGACATCCGGTTCGCGGCGTTCGTCGACTTCGACCGTTGAGCCGCGCACGTAACCGTTGAGCCGTACATGTATACGGCGGCCGGCTGTCCGGCCGCCATCTCTCAGGGCAGCAGCCCCGCGCGTCGTGCCGCCACTACCGCCTCCAGGCGTGTGCGCGCGCCCAACTTGCGCATCGCCGCCCGCAGATACCCCTTCACCGTCTCGGGCCGCAGCCCCAGCCGCTGCGCCGCCACCGCGTTCGTCGCCCCGGCGGCCACACAGGCCAGCACGTCCACCTCACGCGGCGCCAGGTGCACCCCGCAGGCCCGCGGCGTACGCGCTCCGGCCGCCGACGCGAGCCGCCCGCACACCGAAAGCAACTCGTCGCGCAGCGCCGGGTCGGCGACCTTCGGGATCAGGGCACGCAGCTCACGGTGGACCTCGCGGACGTCCTCCCAGGCCCCCGGCGCCGCGCTCGGATCCGTGACCTGCTCCCGGGTCACGGCGAGAAGCCGCTGCACCTCGTCCCGTACGACCAGGGCCTGCTCCACATCGCGGGCGGCGGCGACCGCCGCGTCGAAGGTGCGGTCCCCGAGCGTCAGCGGCTCGCGCAGCGCCCCGTACAGGACGCCGCGTACCTTGCGTCGCACGACGACGGGCACCGCGACCACCGAGCGCAGGCCCTCCGTCGCCACCGCCATGTCGTACTCGTGGCTGATGTGACGGGAGGAGTGGTAGTCGGTCACCGCACACGGCCGGGACAGGGCGATCGACTTGCCGCCGAGCCCGCTGCCCGCCGAGATGACGAGCCCGCGCAGGGCGGTGGTCTGCGCCCCGTTCAGCTCGGCGATCCGGGCATGACGGGCGTCCGAGAGCAGTCCGCCGAAGGCCACGGGCAGTCCACTGGTCCGGCGCAGCCGCAGCAGCGCCGCTTGCATATCGACCGCGTCGACGGATTCCGGCACGCTGACGCCTCTCTGCCCGGTCCAGGCCGCGGGAGCTCGACGGGCCCTCGTGCCGCACCCCCCGTTCGGGGGTGGTGAGACCTGAGTCACTGTTTACATCATGTTAAGCGACCGGTCCGGTCCGCAATGAGGAGGGCATATGTCGGCAACCAGCGCGACGGAGACGTTCCGGGCCGCCCGGGACTTTCTGCTCCAGCACCGCGAGGACTATCGCGCGGCCTACGAAGGCTTCAGCTGGCCCCGGACCGACCACTTCAACTGGGCCCTCGACTGGTTCGACGCCATCGCCGAGAACAACGACCGCACCGCGCTGCACATCGTGGAGGAGGACGGCGGTCGCACCGAGGTGTCCTTCGCCCGGATGTCCGCGCGCTCCAACCAGGCCGCGAACTGGCTCCGCGCCCAGGGGGTGCGTGCCGGGGACCGCATCCTCGTCATGCTCGGCAACCAGGTCGAACTGTGGGAGACGGCACTCGCCGCGATGAAACTGCGCGCCGTCGTCATCCCCGCCACCCCGCTCCTCGGCCCGGTCGATCTGCGTGACCGGGTGGACCGCGGCCGGGTCCGGCACGTCCTGGTGCGGGACACCGACGCCGCCAAGTTCGACGAGGTGCCCGGCGACTACACCCGGATCTCGGTCGGCGCGGACGTGCCCGGCTGGCTCTCGTACACCGGAGCGGACGACCAGCCGGAGACGTACGCCGCGGACCGCGAGACCGACGCCGACGAGCCGCTGATGCTCTACTTCACCTCCGGTACGACCGCCAGCCCCAAGCTCGTCGAGCACACCCACGTCTCCTACCCCATGGGTCACCTGTCGACGATGTACTGGATCGGTCTCAAGCCCGGGGACGTCCACCTCAACATCTCCTCGCCCGGCTGGGCCAAGCATGCCTGGTCGAACCTCTTCGCGCCCTGGAGCGCCGAGGCGACCGTCTTCATCTTCAACTACACCCGCTTCGACGCGGGCCGGCTGATGGCCGAGATGGACCGCTCCGGCGTCACCAGCTTCTGCGCCCCGCCCACGGTCTGGCGGATGCTGATCCAGGCCGACCTCTCGCAGCTGAAGACCCCGCCGCGTGAGGTCGTCGCGGCCGGTGAGCCCCTGAACCCGGAGGTCATCGAAACGGTGCGGCGCACCTGGGGCGTCACCATCCGGGACGGCTTCGGCCAGACCGAGACCGCCGTCCAGGTGGCCAACACCCCGGGGCAGCTCCTGAAGGCCGGATCGATGGGCCGGCCCACCCCCGGCTTCAAGGTCGAGCTCCTGGACCCGGTCACCGGCGAGCCCGGCGCGACCGAGGGCGAGATCTCCCTCGACCTGTCGGAGCGCCCGGTGGGTCTGATGACCGGCTACCACGGCGACCCGGAGCGGACCGCCGAGGCCATGGCGGGCGGTTACTACCGCACCGGAGACATCGGCTCCCGCGACGAGGACGGCTACATCACGTATGTCGGCCGTGCCGACGACGTCTTCAAGGCATCCGACTACAAGATCTCGCCGTTCGAGCTGGAGAGCGCCCTGCTGGAGCACGAGGCGGTCGCCGAGGCGGCCGTCGTCCCGGCCCCCGATCCGGTACGGCTCGCCGTGCCGAAGGCGTACGTCGTGCTCGCGGAGGGCTGGGAGCCCGGCCCGGACACGGCGAAGGTGCTGTTCGAGCACTCCCGGGCGGTCCTCGCCCCGTACAAGCGGGTCCGCAGGCTGGAGTTCGCCGAGCTGCCCAAGACCGTCTCCGGCAAGATCCGCCGCATCGAACTGCGCGAGCGCACGGCCCGGGGCACCGGCACCGAGTACGACGAGGGGGAGCTGCGATGAGTGAACCGTCCTACGCGCACGGCACCGGCACCACGGCACTGCTCGGCGACACCATAGGACGCAATCTGGACCGCGCGATCGAGGCGTTCGGTGAGCGCGAGGCGCTGGTCGACGTCGCCTCGGGGCGACGTTGGACGTATGCCGAATTCGGCGCGGTGGTCGAGGAACTGGCCCGCGCGCTGATGGCGTCGGGGGTGGCCAAGGGGGACCGGGTCGGGATCTGGGCGATCAACTGCCCCGAGTGGGTGTTCGTGCAGTACGCCACGGCCCGCATGGGCGCCGTCATGGTCAACATCAATCCGGCCTATCGGGCGCACGAGCTGGAGTACGTACTGAACCAGGCCGGGATATCGCTCCTGGTCTCCTCGCTCTCGCACCGCACCAGCGACTACCGCGCCCTGGTCGACCGGGTCCGCGTGAACTGCCCGGACCTGCGTGCCGTGCACTACATCGGCGACCCGTCCTGGGACGAACTGCTGGCATCCTCCATATCCGTGACGGACCGACAACTCGCGGCACGGGAAGCCGAGTTGTCCTGCGATGACCCGATCAACATCCAGTACACCTCCGGCACCACCGGATTCCCCAAAGGCGCCACGCTCTCCCACCACAGCATCCTCAACAACGGCTACTTCGTGGGTGAACTGGTCACCTACACCGAACAGGACCGGGTCTGCCTGCCCGTCCCCTTCTACCACTGCTTCGGCATGGTCATGGGCAACCTCGGCATCACCTCGCACGGTGCCTGCATCGTGATCCCGGCCCCCGCCTTCGAGCCGAAAGCGGTGCTGGCAGCCGTGCAGCAGGAGCGGTGCACCTCGCTCTACGGCGTCCCCACCATGTTCATCGCGGAACTGAACCTCCCCGACTTCGCCTCGTACGACCTGTCCTCGCTGCGCACCGGCATCATGGCCGGATCGCCCTGCCCCGCCGAGGTGATGAAGCGGGTCGTCGCCGAGATGCACATGGCCGAGGTGTCCATCTGCTACGGCATGACGGAGACTTCGCCGGTCTCCACGCAGACCCGTCGTGACGACGACCTGGAGCGCCGCACGGGGACCGTCGGCCGTGTCATGCCGCATCTTGAGGTCAAGGTCGTCGATCCGGTGACCGGGGTGACTCTGGAGCGGGGCGCGGCGGGCGAACTCTGCACCCGGGGCTACAGCGTGATGCTCGGCTACTGGGAGCAGCCCGAGCGCACGAGGGAAGTGATCGACGCGGGCCGCTGGATGCACACCGGGGATCTCGCGGTGATGCGGGAGGACGGCTATGTGCAGATCGTCGGCCGGATCAAGGACGTGATCATCCGCGGTGGTGAGAACGTCTATCCGCGGGAGGTCGAGGAGTTCCTCCACAGCCATCCGAAGGTCGCGGATGTGCAGGTGGTGGGTATACCGGACGACACCTACGGCGAAGAGATCCTGGCCTGCGTCATCCCGGTGGATCCGGCGGCCCCGCCGACCCTGGAGGAGGTGGCGGACTTCTGCCACGAACAGTTGGCACACTACAAGGTCCCGCGACGGCTCCAGATCCTGGACGCCTTCCCGATGACGGTCAGCGGGAAGGTCCGCAAGATCGAACTACGTGAGCGCTACGGCCAGTAGGACCCGGGCGAAGGGGCGCCGTCAGGCGGCCTCGATGATGTCGCCGGCGTCGCCCCGGGTCGCCGCGGCCCACTCGATCAGCAGAACCTCATAGGCGGCGGACTCCACGGCGGACCAGTCCTGTCCGGCTCGTGCGTCGACCAGCGCCCGTATTGCCTCGTTCGCCTCGGCGGCGGACGAGGACGTCGGACGGGTCGTGCGCGACGGGCCGAAAGGCGGGGTGTGTCGTGGAGTTAAAACCATGGCCCTACCTTAAGGCCCGCCACTGACAACCAACCGAACATTTGTGGCCCACGGCTCGAACGTGACCGATAACACTCACTGTTGCCGTTCGGTTCCGCTGAGGAGTGGGCCGCGCCCGGCGGCCCGAAGACCGCACCGCGTGCAGACCCTCGGCCGGCGGTCCAGGCCGTGTTCGGCCTTCTCAGCCCTGATCTTCCGCAGTCCGTCGGTCAGTTCGGCCTCGCCCGGCGTGCGGAGGCCGAGCCGGGCGTGGTCCGGCGCGTTCCACGCTACGTGCGAGAGGCTTTCCGGCCAGAGGCCACCCGACAGGCTCTCAGGCGCCGGTGCTGATCAGCTCGTCCGCCGGACTGTTGACCGGTCGCGGCGCTCCCGTGAGGTCCATGAGGAAGAGCGGGATGCCGAGGCCGTCCGCCCGTTCCTCGGCGTCCGGCGCGTACCCCGCCAGTGAGAAGAGGACGCTCGTGACCGACGCGCTCTGCGCGTTCAGCCAGAGGCACTCGACATCGCGCGGAGTGGTCGGACGGGTCTCCGTGTCGACCTGGGCGATCAGCCCGGCGGCCCGCAGGTCGATCCGCGCGGGAGTGCGTTCCGCAGGCTGTACGACATCGCGGTAGCCCAGCCATTCGAGATACCGGGCGGCGCTCGCGACCGCGTCGCCCGCCGTACGGACGGGCAGGGGCCGGAACGCCGGTCTGGGCGGCGGCGCCGTACGCGGCAGGGGGATGTGGGACGGCCGGCCGGGCCGGGCCCGGCCACCGGGTTCGGGGGCGCTGTCGGTCTCCGCCACCGGCCTGACCGGTATCCGCAGCACCGCCCCGCACGGGCAGCACAGCTCCGGCTGCGGCCACTGGTCCTCGCGCCCGCAGGCGTGACAGCGCACCGCCACCCAGTCGTCGTTCCAGGTGCGGTGCGTGATCGGGACGATCGGGGCGCCGCGCAGCACGGGCGGGGCGGTCGGCGCACCGCACGGGCAGGGGTAGACCGGCGGGCTGTACGTGTGGTCGCGGCGACAGGCCGGGCAGCGTACCGGCACCGACTCCACCATGAACTCCCTCCGGCTTCGGACGCGCCCCGGGCGACGGGCCGTACCGGCGCACCGAGACGCGGCGGCGCACCGAAACGCGCCGACGCCGACTGATACGGGCCGGCTCCGCTCCGTATCCCCATGGTCCACCAAGAGCGAGGTTCTGGGGGCGACTTGGCGTACTTCGTGGGGCGATCCGCGTCACCGGGCCGGGCCCGGTGCGGCCGGCCTTCGCGGGGGACGGACCACCGGAACCTGGGGCGGACCACGGGAAGTCCCTGGTCCGCGCCCCTGCGCCACTGGGCCCCGCGCCCCCGCGCACTCGTGTCCGCACCACCACCCCGCCGCGCCACCGTGCCCCGCCCCGGCCGCAAGAGCCGCCTCCCCCTACGCGTAGTACGTGAGAGCTACGCGGAAGGTGCCCTCCCTGGGGTGATGCCGACGAGAGGGTGCGCTCCTTAACGTCTGCACCGGAGGCACGGCAGACGGCCGGACCGTCCGGTGAGGGGCATCCACCGCCGGCGTCCGTGAGGCACCCTGTCCAAGGGCTGTCCATCGGCTGTCCATCGGCTGTCCTTGGGCTGTCCTTGGGCTGAGCCGGATGAGGTGGGAGGCGATGGGAGACGGGAAGCGGCTGAAGGCCGCCCTGCGGAAGGCGCCGCGCGCCGTGTTCGAGGATCTGACGGCGCCCGCCGATCCGATGCCGGCCATGGGGCAGCCGGGGTGGCCGGTCTGGCGGCCGGTGTTCGCGATGGCACTGTTCATCTGTGCGGTGGTCCTCACCGCGTTCCACGTGGGCGTGCTGAGCCCGGTCGACGGCGGCGGCATGCCCACGTACGTGGTGCTGCTCGGCACGGCCCAGGGCGCGGCGCTCGTCGCGGGGATGTTCCGCCCGGTGGCCGCCTGGTGGGTGTCGACGATCCTCCTGGTCGTCACCATGCGGTTCACCGAGCCCGACGTCGGCCCCGATGTGCTCTTCCCCTGGACCATCCCCGGACTGATCCTCCAGGGCGGAGCGCTGTTCCTGCTCGCGTTGCGGGTGCCGCCGCGCCGTGCGGCCTCGGCGCTCGTGATCACCCTCCTTTCCGGGCCGGCCTGCACCGCCTTCACCAGCGGGCACAACTACGACATCGGCCGCGGCACTCCGCTCCTGGTCGCCGCCGTCGTACTCGGCAGCGCGCAGCGCGCTCTGCGCGTGGCCCGCTCCCAACTGGTCGTCCAGGAGGAGCTCACCGCAGGTGAGCGGGCCCGGCGCACCCTCCTGGAGGAGCGCAACCGCATCGCCCGCGAACTGCACGATGTCGTCGCCCATCACATGTCGGTGATCTCCATCCAGGCACAGGTCGCCCCGCACCTCGTCGAGAACCCGTCCGACGAGCTGAAGGAGAACCTCGCGGGCATCCGGCAGAACGCCGTGGAGGCGCTCGCCGAGCTGCGCCACGTCCTCGGCGTCCTGCGCTCCGAGGACGCTCTGTCGCAGGGAGTGAGGCACACCCCGCAGCCCACGCTCGACCGGCTCGACGAACTGATCGCCAACGTGCACGGCGCCGGGCTCACGGTCACCGTCGCCCTCATCGGTGCGAAGCGCCCGTTGCCGCCGGGCGTCGAACTGTCGGCGTTCCGCATCGTCCAGGAGGCGCTCAGCAACGCGATGCGGCACGCGTCCGGGGCCCGGGTGCGTGTGGAGATCACCTACGGGGCGGACGCCCTCACTGTCCGGATCGCCAACACCGCTGCCGGGCCCACCGCGCCCGCGCGGTCCATGGGACACGGCCTGTTGGGGATGCGTGAACGCACGGCCATGCTGGGCGGCGAACTGGTCACCGGGCCCACCCCGGACGGCGGCTACGAAGTGACGGCTATCCTGCCCGCAACCGCAACCGCAACCGCAACCGCAACCGCAACCGCAACCGCAACCGCAACCGCAACCGCACCGACCCCCGGTCCCGGCACGGCCGTTGGTCCCGGTCGTCCCGCCGGTCCCGGCCCGGCTGCCGATCCTGTCGAGGACCTTCTGTGACGACCATCCGTGTGCTGATAGCCGACGACCAGGTGATGGTTCGCCAGGGCTTCACGGTGCTGCTCGACGCCGAACCCGGCATCGAGGTCGTCGGACAGGCCGTGGACGGCCTCGACGCGGTCGCCAAGGTGGCCGAACTCGCCCCGGACGTCGTCCTGATGGACGTGCGCATGCCCGAGCTGGGCGGCATCGAGGCGACCGGCCGCATCACGTCGCAGCCCGGCTCCCGGGCCAAGGTGCTCATCCTGACCACCTTCGATCTCGACGAGTACGTGTACGAGGCGCTGCGCGCGGGGGCGTCCGGCTTCCTGCTCAAGGACGCGTCGGTCGAGGAACTCGCGCGGGCGGTACGGGTGGTGGCGGCCGGCGATGCCCTGCTCGCCCCGAACATCACCAAGCGGCTGATCGTCGAGTTCTCCCGGGTGACCGCGAAACCCCGCGCCCCGCTCATGGACCGTGTCGGAGACCTGACGGAGCGGGAGACCGAGGTGCTGTCCCTCGTCGCACAGGGTCTGTCGAACGCGGAGATCGCCGTGCGCCTGGTGGTGGCGGAGCAGACGACGAAGACCCATGTGAGCCGGATCCTGGCCAAACTGGGGCTGCGGGACCGGACCCAGGCCGCGGTCTTCGCCTACGAGACGGGCCTGGTCCGCCCGACCGGCTACTGAGCGGGCGACGGGCCCGCGCTGTGCCTGATCGACACCGTGCCCGTCGGCGGCCGAGGGTGAAACCGCCACCGGACGATCCCGCGAAACGCCGTCCGTTAGGGTCGGGCCCGGGCCGCGGCTCCGCAGAGACGTGGCGAACGCGTGAGGGAGACACAGTGCGCCTGAAAGTGGAGTTCACCACCGAACCCTTCGATCTCGACGAGGCGCCCGCCCACGCGGTCGTGGCCCGTGAGGTCATCCGGACCGCCGGTCTGGACGCCGTGGACGTCGGCCCCTTCGGCAACACGGCGGAGGGCGGCGTGGACGACGTGCTCGGCGCGGTGCAGTCGCTGCTGCGCAGCACCCTGGCATCAGGTGCCACGCGGGTGTCACTCCAGGTCAATGTGATCAGGGAGGACTCGAAGTGACCGAACCGGCGGAGCACCCCCTCATCGCCGCGGTCAAACCGCTCGTCGACGCCTTGGGGGCCGACCTGCTCGGGCCCGAGCAGGCGCAGGCCGACGATGTCGTGCTGTCCTGGGAGGGCGAGGACGTCCTGGCCGTCCGGCTGCCCCAGCTCTCGGAATCCCTCGACCACATCCTGACCGCCCTGGAGCGCCGGCACGGCATGCCGCTCGCCGAACTCGACCGCAAGACCAAGCAGGCGGTGGTGCGGAGCCTGGAGGCACGCGGTGCCTTCTCCGTACGGCACGGCGTGGAGACGGTGGCAGGTGCGCTCGGCGTCAGCCGCTTCACCGTCTACAACTACCTCAACCGGGAGAAGAGCACCTGACGCGGTTGGGCGGATACGCGGACGCGCGGACGCCGGCCGTGCCGGTGCGAAGGAGTCGCGGCCCCTGCCGGCGACCCCGTCTCTTCGCTGCCGGCGGCTTCGTCCGGCGGGATTCCGGCATGCCCGTGTCATGCCTTTAGGATCATGGAATGGCGAAGCGCAAGGTGCACCGGAGGGCCAGGAAGGTCCTGGGTGCGGACCCCTCGGCTCTGGTGTGGTGCAGTATCCCCCGAGCCATTCCGAAGCCCCCCGAGGATGTGTACCGGGCGGCGGGCAAGGGGCGGCTGAAGGCGCGCCATCACTGGCTGGTGTACGTGGGCGCGGTGGTGTTCTGCGCCGTCCTCGTCCCGGTCTTTCTGATCGACATGCTCGGGAAGCGGATCGACCGGCTGCTCGCGGGCCGGCCGCGGGGCGGTGGGCCCGGCCGGAGGAGAGAGGCGCCGGCCAGGGACCGCGGGCCCGGGGACGGCGTCTTCGACGGGGACTGGAATCTTGCGGCCGGTCAGCTGATGCTGCGCTGGTTCTCGCAGTCGCCGAGTCCGACACGGCTGGTCCTGGTGACCCGGGACCGCATCTGTGTCGCGGCCTCCCCGCGCCGCCGTCTCGCGGCCACCCGGGCCGGCGACTTCGAGATCGTGGCGGAATTCGGGGCCGGCGAGGCACGCATCGAGGCGGAGACGGGACAGCCGCGCGGCTTCGCCGCGTTCCGCATCCGCTTCGCGGACGGTTCCTGGCTGGAGCTCGGTGGTCTGGCCGGGCCCGAGGACGCCGACCACTTCCTGCGGACGACGGCGGCCGAAGCGGGGACCGGCGCCTGATCCCGGCTGCGTGCGGTCGCTCCGCGAGCACGACGAGCCTGGCGTGGCCAGGGAAAGTCCAGACTGCGGGGCACCTGACCGCTGTAGGTGAGCGACGAGCGTGGACGGCCACGGAAGGCGGTCGTCCGGAGTGTCGGGCGACGGCTTTTTACCTGCGCGTAATTTCAACAAAGTGTTGACGTGGTGTGGTGGACGGCGTTAGCTATCCGAAGCCCGACCGACGCAACGCGATGAAACGCGCAGCGAGAACAGCCACGGAGGCTCCCGTGACTTCGAGCTCCACACCGGGCCTCGCCCGGTTCAACGCCCTGGCGGACGACGAGGCCACCGCCGTGTTGCGCGAGGTGTGTGCCAGTGCGGCATGGGGGAGGGCGCTGCTCTCCCACCGTCCGTACGCCACCGCGCAGGCCCTTCTCTCCGCCGGCGACGCCGCCACTGCCGCGCTGGCCCCGGAGGATCTGGCCGAGGCGATGGCCGGTCACCCGCCGATCGGCCGCCCGAAGCCCGGAGACCCGGCCTCCGCCCGCGAACAGCGGGGGATGGCCGGCGCCACCGATGAGCTCAAGGCCGAGATGCTCGAACTGAACCTGGCCTACCAGGCACGGTTCGGACATGTCTTCCTGATCTGTGCCACCGGAGCCACCGGCGAGCAGATGCGCGACGCGTTGAGATCCCGGATCGGCAACTCGCCCGAACGGGAGCGCGAACATGTGCTCACCGAACTGGGCAAGATCAACCACATCCGGCTCACCCGTCTTGTCGGAGAAGACGGGTAACAGTGCGTAACGGCTCGTATCAGCGTGTATGAGAAGGAGAGTGAAGTCTTGAGCACCTCCGCCACCGCATCGGTGTCCACCCACATCCTGGACACCAGCATCGGCCGCCCCGCCGCAGCGGTCGCCGTCCGCCTCGCGGCCCGCGACGGCGGCGACGCACCGTGGACGGCACTCGGCGGCTCCGCGACCGACGCGGACGGGCGCTGCAAGGACCTGCCGGCGCTGCCGGAGGGCACCACACATGTACGGCTCGACTTCGAGACCGAGGCGTACTTCGCCAGCGAGAAGCCGGTCGAGGCGCGGCAGGACGTCCCCCGCGCAAGGGACAGCGGCGTGTTCTTCCCCGAGGTGGCGATCACCTTCGCCGTCACCCCGGGCGAGCACTATCACGTACCGCTGCTGCTCAACCCGTTCGGCTACTCCGTCTACCGAGGGAGCTAGGACCGACATGACCGCCGATTCCCCCCGCCCTGTGATGCTCGGCCAGAACCAGTACGGCAAAGCGGAGAACCGCGTCGTGAGGATCACCCGGGACGGCGATACCCACCACATCAAGGATCTGAACGTCTCCATCGCCCTCTCCGGCGACATGGACGACGTCCACTACTCCGGATCCAACGCCCACGTCCTGCCGACCGACTCCGCCAAGAACACGGTGTACGCGTTCGCCAAGGAACACGGCATCGAGTCGGCCGAACAGTTCGGCATCCACCTCGCCCGCCACTTCGTGACGTCGCAGGAGCCGATCAGGAGCGCCAGGATCCGGATCGAGGAGTACGCCTGGGAGCGCATCGTGGCCCCGGACGCCGACGCGCCGTCCACCGGCGCCGACGAGGTCCGGCACTCCTTCGTACGCAAGGGCCAGGAGACGCGCACCACCCAGATCACCTTCGACGGCGAGACGTGGCAGGTCATCTCCGGGCTCAAGGACCTCGTGGTGATGAATTCCACCCACTCCGAGTTCTGGGGCTATGCCAAGGACAAGTACACGACGCTCCAGGAGGCGTACGACCGCATACTCGCGACCGAGGTGTCCGCGCGATGGCGGTACGGCTGGACCAGCGACGACACGCGGATGCCGAACTGGGAGCAGTCCTACGAGCAGACCCGCGGGCACCTGCTCCGGGCCTTCGCCGAGACGTACTCCCTCTCCCTGCAGCAGACCCTGTACCAGATGGGTTCGCGCGTCATCGACAGCCGCGGCGAGATCGACGAGATCCGCTTCTCACTGCCGAACAAGCATCACTTCCTGGTGGACCTGGAGCCGTTCGGGCTCACGAACGACAACGAGGTCTACTTCGCGGCGGACCGCCCGTACGGCCTGATCGAGGCCACCGTGCTGCGCGACGGGACCGAGCCGCAGATCCCGGTCGACATGACCAACCTCTGACGCGGCGCCGCCGGCCGGGCCCGGCCCCGGCGCCCCACAATCGCCCGGCTGTGGCACTCACATCCTCCTGGGGTCCTGCCGTGTCCACACCGCCGAAGAAGCGTGCCCACACCGCCGAAGAAGAAAGGACGCGCCATGGCAGCATCGGCCGCACCTGAGCACCTGGAACGCACCGTCATCGAGAACTGTGCGGTCGCGACGGTCGACGCGGACGACACCGAGTACGCCTCGGGCCACATCGTCGTCGCCGGGAACCGCATCGAATCCGTCGGCGGGGGCCCGGCCCCCGAGGGCCTGGAGAACGTCGTACGCCGCATCGACGGCACCGGGCATCTGGCCACACCCGGCCTGATCAACACGCACCACCACTTCTACCAGTGGATCACCCGCGGACTCGCCACCGACCACAACCTGTTCGACTGGCTCGTCGCGCTGTATCCGACCTGGGCGCGCATCGACGAGGAGATGGTCCGGGCCGCCGCGCAGGGTTCGCTCGCCATGATGGCCCGCGGCGGCGTCACCACCGCCATGGACCACCACTACGTCTATCCGCGGGGATCGGGCGATCTGTCCGGTGCCATCATCGGGGCCGCCCGGGACATGGGCGTACGGTTCACCCTCGCCCGCGGCTCCATGGACCGCAGTGTGAAGGACGGCGGGCTGCCGCCGGACTTCGCCGTGGAGACGCTCGACGGTGCCCTCGCCGGAACCGAGGCGACCGTCGACGCGCACCACGACGCCTCGTTCGACGCGATGACCCAGGTCGCCGTCGCGCCCTGCTCCCCGTTCTCCATCTCCACCGAACTCCTGCGTCAGGGTGCCGAGTTGGCCCGGCGGAAGGGCGTGCGCATGCACACCCACGGCTCCGAGACCGTCGAGGAGGAGAAGTTCTGCCACGAACTGTTCGGGATGGGGCCGACCGACTACTTCGAGTCGACCGGCTGGCTCGGCGACGATGTGTGGATGGCGCACTGCGTCCATATGAACGACTCCGACATCGCCGCCTTCGCCCGGACCGGGACCGGCGTCGCGCACTGTCCCTCGTCCAACGCCCGGCTCGCCGCGGGCATCGCCCGGGTGCCCGACATGCTCGCCGCGGGCGTCCCGGTCGGCCTCGGTGTCGACGGCACCGCCTCCAACGAATCCGGTGAACTCCACACCGAACTGCGCAACGCGCTCCTCATCAACCGCCTCGGTGCGCACCGGGAGAAGGCCCTGAACGCCCGTCAGGCCCTGCGTCTGGGAACGTACGGAGGCGCCCAGGTGCTCGGCCGTGCGGACCAGATCGGCTCCCTGGAGGCCGGCAAGCTCGCCGACCTGGTGCTCTGGAAGCTGGACACCCTCGCCCACGCCTCGATCGCCGACCCGGTGACCGCGCTCGTGCTGGGCGCCGCCGCCCCCGTCACCCTCTCCCTCGTCGACGGCAAGCCGGTCGTCGAAGGCAACCACCTGATCACCGCGGACGAGGACACCATCGCCCGCGCCACCCGCGACGAAGCCCGCCGACTCGCCCGGATCGCCGCCGGAGCCTGACGCTCCGTGACACCTCCGATGCCGGTCGGCCGAGGGGAACGCCCCCGGCCGGCCGCCGTGGACCTCCGCAGGATCCACGGCAACCGGCCGGGGGGTTACGCATGCGTACAGCCGTGACCGGCGACCGGCGTCAGCCGATGTGGTAGCTGTCGCCGTACACCTTCCAGTCCAGTGGCGGATCCAGGTTCAGATTGCCCTTGTCGAGGAAGACGCGCTGGGCGGTGTCCACCCGGCTGGTGTCGGAGTGGGCCTCCTCCTGCTCCATGGCCCAGACCCGGGCGTCCAGGAAGGCGTTGAGGTACGTGACCTCGTCGCCGCCCTGGGCGGGAGGCTTCGCCTGCGCGAGAGCCCGCTTGCGGATGGCACCGAAGCTCGTGCTGTCGTCGCCACCGCCGTGCATCACGATGGCGTCGTAGTACGCGAACTGGCCCAGCGTGCCGACGCCGTCCGCCTTGCCCTGGCTGACAGCCGGGTCGAAGTACACCCGGTCCCGCTCGTCGTTCTGTGCCTGCTGGAACGCCGAGTCGGACGCGGCACTCACCCAGTCCTTGGTGAAGTTCGGGTCGAGACCGCTGTGCGAGTCGGTGCCGTTGACCTCCCGCAACGCGGGAAGGTACTTCGCGAGGACGTTGCCGGGCTCGCGCTCGGTGTACAGCTCGACGAGGTCGAGCATGTCGCCGGTGCCGGAGCAGAAGCCGATGATGCCCGCGGTGTAGCCGCGGCCGTCGTCGATGTCCTCGATGTACTTGTACTGGTCCTGCCAGTCGAGGGAGGAGTTCTCCGCGCTGGAGACCAGCTGCATGGCGATCTCCTTCTTGGCCGGATCGTCCAGCCCGGTCGCCGCGGCGGACTGCTGGGCCGACTCCGCCTGCTGGTGGACCGCCGGATGTGTGGGGGCACCGGCGTAGGCCGTGAATGGTGTTGCCGTGAGGGTCAGTCCGACCGCGATGACCGCGATGCGCGCGGAGCGGGTGGTGCGACGTGCGGTGCGTTCGTGGGGTGTATGCACCAGTCCTCCAAAGGGAGTTCGTCGTTCTCGGTCTGTTAGGAAGCTTTCCTATCAGAGTGGAGCGAGTGACGTACACCCCTGCGACACAAGGGAGTTGGCCCTATATTCCGGGGCGCCGAAAGGCCCCGCACCACGCGTAACGCGTGACACGGGGCCTGTGCAGGACCGGCGCGGGGCCGACGTGCCGCGGTCTCAGCAGTTGAGATACGCCACGTGGATCCAGACGCCCGTGGGACCGCCCCACAGGTCACCCATGACCCAGTTGCCCTGCTGGCCGCGGTAGTTGAGGTTCTGACCCCGGTTCACCTTGCCCAGGACCGGGTACTCGGTGCCGGGTCCGCCGCGGAAGTTCACCCCGTTGTCATTGACGGTGCAGACCGCGGCCGGCGCCTTCGCGGTCTGTGCGGCGGCGGGGCTCTGCACGGCCTGGGCGGCGGGGCTGAGGGCCAGCCCCAGACCGGCGGCCAGGACCGTCGCGGCCAGCATCATCTTCTTCATCATGCGCTTGTCTCCTCCGTGTCCCGGCGCACGTCCTCGTGTGCCGTTCGTCAGCCTCAACGGGGCGAACGGTCGTCGGGTCACGGCTCGGGATCATCCTTCATGGACGAGTGAAAGCGCAGGTCATATGGCATGTGCACCGGCGTACGCAGTCGGTACGGCGGACGCTTCCCGCGCCCGTCGATCACGGGTTTACCGGGCGTCGATCCGGTAACTGTCGCCGTACACCCGCCACCGCAGAGGCAGCTCCAGCCCGAGCCTGCCCTCGTTCACGAACACCCGCTGCGCCGTCTCGATCCGGCTCGTGTCGGAGTGTGCGCGCTCCTTGCGCATCGCGGCGACGCGGGCGTCGAGGAAGGCGTTCAGATAGGCGGCCTCGTCCCCGCCGTGTGCCGGAGGTCGGGTTGCGGCGATCGCCTCGTCGCGGATCGTACGGAAGCCGACCGTGCCGTCCGTGTCGCCGTACCCGTGCATCACATAGGCGTCGTAATAGATGAACTGCCCCAGGGCGCCGAGTCCGTCCGCCTCGGCGCGGGCGACCGCCGGGTCGAAGTACGACCGGTCACGCTCGGCGTCCTGCGCCGACCGGAAGGCGGGGTCGGCGGCTGCCTCGGCCCACGCCTCGGTGAACGGCCGGCCGAGCCCGTCGTGCGCGTCGCTGCCGCGCACCGCGCGCAGAGCGGGGAGGAACCGCGCGAGCGGATTGCCCGGCCGCGCCGCCGTGTACCGTTCGACGACATTCAGCATGTCGCCGGTGCCGGAGCAGAAGCCGATGATGCCCGCGGTGTAGCCGCGGCCGTCGTCGATGTCCTCGATGTACTTGTACTGGTCCTGCCAGTCGAGGGAGGAGTTCTCGGCGCTGGAGACCAGTTCCATGGCGATCTCCTTCTTGGCCGGATCGCCGAGCCCGGCCCGGGAGTTGCTTTCGGTCCCGGATCCGGCACGGGGGCTGCTTCTGGCGTCGGATCCGCCCCGTGATCCGCCCTCGGAGGCGGACCCGGCCCCGGAGCAGCCGGAGAGCACGGAGACGGCCACGGCGGCAGCGACGACGGCGGCGAGCAGCGGACGGGTAACCACAATCACCCCTCAACCCTGTCAGGTCGCCGGGAGCCGCGGGCGGGCGGGCCGGTCACTGGCGAGAGGCGGGCCGGGACGGACCCGCCGGGGCCGGCCGCGCGTTCCACCGGCGCTCCGCCCCTTGTGCCCCCGGGATCACCGGAACCACTTGTTCCCAGGTCAGCGCGTGACCTCACGGCCTTGGGCTGTAGCGTCACGGGTATGGAAGATCACTCTGTTGTCGACGTCGGCGATGTACGGCTGGCGTACCGGACCTGGGGCGACCCCTTCGGCTCGCCCGTGGTCCTGCTGCACGGCCTCGGCGGCTCCGCCGCGAACTGGGAGGCGGCCGGGAGCCTGCTCGGCGAACAGTGGCGCGTGTACGCCATCGACCTGCGCGGTCACGGCGAGAGCGACTGGCCGGACGAGTACTCCTTCGAGCTGATGCGGGACGACGTCCTCGGTTTCCTCGACGAGTGCGAGCTGGACCGGGTGGGCCTGGTCGGCCACTCGATGGGCGGTGTCGTCGCGCATCTGCTCGCCCAGGAGCACGCGGACCGGGTGGAGCGGCTGGTTCTGGTGGAGACCCCGCCGCCGTTCCCGAGCGAGCCGCGGCCGGCCCCTGAGCCGGAAGGCCCGGTGGACTACGACCCGTCCGTCGTCGCTCCGATCCGGGCCGAGGTGGCCGACCCCGACCCCGCATGGACGGCCGGTCTCGGTGAGATCGTCGCGCCGACGCTGCTGATCGCCGGCGGCCCGGAGTCCACCATGCCCCAGGGGCGTCTGCAGGACATGGCCTCGCTGATCCCGGACTGCCGGCTGATCACGATCGGAGGCGGTCACCGGGTGCACGAGATCCACCCCGACCAGGTCGCCCAGCAGATCACTGAGTTCTTCACCGGCTGACCGCGCGGGCCGCCGGTCCACGGCCGGCGCCCGTGCGTCGTTCTCCGCTTCATGGCCGGGCGGGTGTGAGCTGTGCTGTGCTGCCCGGCCGGGCGGGTGTGAGCTGCGCTGCCAGGTGTGGCGGTTGTGAGCTTGTGCTGCCCGGCGGCGGTCGCGGGCCGTGCTCGCACCTTGGCCGGGCGGTCGCGGGCCGTACTCGCACCTTGGCCGGGCGGTCGCGGGCCGTGCTCGCACCTTGGCCGGGCGGTCGCGGGCCGCCCCTCGCTCCACGCGCCGCTGGAGGCGGTGTCCGTCGGTGCCGGAGCCATGACCACCCGAACCCGCGTTCCCCTGTCGGTGTCAGTGCCGGGTGCCATGATCCGGTCCATGGAACTCGCACTGCTCTTCGCCGATGTCGACGCCCAGCCGTGGGCCGAACTCCAACACGCCTACGGAAGCGCCGCCGATGTGCCCGACCTCCTGCGGGTGCTCGCCGGTGATGACGAGGCGGAGGCATCCGAGGCGATCTCCGAGCTGTACGGCAGCATTCTGCATCAGGGCTCGGTCTACGAGGCCACGGCCTGTGCCGTGCCGTACCTGGCACGGCTCGCCGCTGCCGGGCGCCGCACGGAGGACCTGCTGGTGCTGCTCGGCGGGATAGCGGAGGGCGGCGAGGACCACGGCGACACGGACGAAGCCGCCTGCCGGTCGGCCGTCATCGGTCAACTTCCCCTGATTCTCACGTGGGTCGACGCGGAGGAGTCCGGGCTGCGGCGGGCCTCGGCGTGGGCCGCCGCGATGACGGGAGCGGCGGGACAGGTGGTACCGGTGCTCAGGCGGCGCTGGACGGAGGAGGCGGACCCGCTCGTACGGGCCGAGCTTCTCGGGGCCCTGGCCCATCTGGATCCGGCAGGGACGGCCGCCGAGGCGGCCGGCGCCCTGGCCGCGGACGAGCCCGGTGAGGTGAGGATCGCGGCACTGCTGGCCTGCGTCGACGCCGGACTGCCCTGGGGCGCCGCGCACCACGAGGCGATGCTGTCCCTCCTTCCTGCGGACGAGCTCGTCGAGGGCCGTCTCGACCTGGAGCGGAGCGAACCGCTGCAGTACATCGTCGAAACGCTGCTGCTCCGCGACACCGACGAGGACCGCGACGCGGTGTACACCTTGCTCGACGCGGCCCTGCGCAGCGCGGTGCCCGAAGCTCGGGCGGAGGCTTTGTGGGCGGCCGAGACGGCCTGTCAGCTCTCGCGCAGCGCCCCGGAGCGGCTGGCGGACCCCGTCAGGGCGCTCGCCGCCGACCCGGCCTCCCTGCCCGAGGCGTACTCGCTCCTCAAGAAGCTCGGCAGACATGCCCTGGCAGCCGCTCCGGTGCTGGCCGGGCTCGCCGGGCAAGAGGGAGACCCCGCCGACCAGGCCCTGGAAGCCCTGGTCGCCGTGGCACCGGACCAGGCGGCGCCTCTCCTGGCCCGTGACCTGCGACAGCGCCCGCGTGCGCTCGGTGGGGCCTGCGGCTTCCTGATCGGGGGGACGGCCGACACCTCGTTCCCGTACGACTCCGCCCTGCTGGACGCGATCCGCACCCGGCTGCGCGCGGACGATCTGGACGGCAACGAGCCCATCCGGCTCATCTCCCTGCTCGGTGCCTGGGGGAGCCGGGCCGCCGCGGCCCTTCCCGAACTGCGGTCCGTACTGCCGGACTTCCCGGAGATCGTGCCGAAGGCGCTGGCCGCCGTCTGCCCACCGGAACACCGTGCGGCGACGGCACAGCTCTTGACCACGGCGGCCCGCTCGGGACCGGAGAGCGGCCGGCTCGCCGCGGCGGAGGCCGTGCGCCAACTCACCGGCGAGACCGGTCCTCTGTCGGCCGCGGTTGCCGCCCAGCTGGACCTCGACGGCCATGGCGTGCGGCAGGCCGCGGGGCTCGCCGCCGCGCTGGGCCCCGAGGCGGCCGGGCTGGTGCCCGCCCTGCGGTCCGCGCTCACGGCTCCCGGCGAGGACCGCACCGTCCCGCGGCTGGACAGCGACGTCGAGATCGCCTCGGCCCTGTGGCGGATCACCGGTGAAGCGGAACCGGCGGTCACGGTACTGGCCGGTGTGTTCGCCGAGGCCGAACCGGCCTGGATGCGTTGGACGTTCAGTCGTGCCGCGCGGGCGGCGGCCCGTATGGGCACCGCCGCCCGACCGCTGGTTCCGGCACTGGAAGGCTTGCTGGCGGACCGGCTGCAGACTCCGGCCGCCGTGCTCGCTCTGCACGCGATCGCGCCCGAAACGCTCGACCGCCCCCGCCTGGCCGGTCTGGTCCTGGACTCCGCCGAGGAGGACGCCGATGCCGTGACCGCGCTCGAAGCACTCGTGGCCCTCGGTTCCTCCGCCCTCACCGAGGACCACCGCCGCCGCCTGACCGCTCTTGCCGAGAGGGATCTCCGGGTGACGGCATCGGGCCTGGAATCGGGGATAGCCCCGGCCGACGACCGACTGCGCGAGCAGGCGCGTGAGGCGGCGCGCATGCTGAGCTGACCAGGCCGGGGGAGCCCCGGGGCCGTCTTTGGTGGCCCGGTGGCCCGGCTACGCCCATGGCCGGCCGCCCGGGGCCTACGGCCTACCGCCCGGGGGCCTACCGCCTACCGTCTACCGCCTACCGTCTACCGCCCGGGGGCCTACCGCCTACCGTCTACCGCCCGGGGCCGACCGCCGACCGCCGACTGCCGCTCAGGCGCCGCCCCCTCAGCGGCTCATCGGTCACGTGCTCAGCCGCCCGGCTGCCAGTCCGGGTGGCGGCCGCTCATGGCGACGACCCGGTCGACCAGGGGAGTGCCGGCCGGGACGGTGACCGGTGGACCGAAGATGCGCTCGGACCGGGGGACGGCGTCGCTGGGGGTCAGCATGGCCAGGCAGGTGCGCAGGCTCTCCTCGTCCGCTTCGTACGTCTGACCGGTCGAGCGGGCCAGATCCCAGCCGTGGATCACCAGCTCGTCCAGGACGACGACCCCGGCGACCTCGCCCGGCAGATCGACACCGCCCACCCTGGTCATCCCCTCCCGGGCGGCAGGATCGCGCCAGGCCGTCACCAGCTCGTCCAGCAGCGGCGGCAGCGTTTCGCGCCAGTCCTCGGCAAGGACCGGAAGAGCGGCGTCCGGGGCGGTGTCGGTCGACGGCCCCAAGGACTTGCGCGCCGCGTCGCGGAAGCCCGTGGCCAGTCCGACCACATGGGCGACCAGCTCTCGGACGGTGTAGTCGGGGCAGGGAGTCGGGCCCGCCAGCCGCTGTGCGCCGACGCCGTCGAGCAGGCCGACGATCTGCCGGGCCGCGGACTCCAGATCGATCGTGGGGAACGTGGGTGTGGTGTCCGTGCGTGTATCCATACAGTGCGGACTCTTCCCACGTCCGAAACTCATCGCTCACCGGCCAACGTGCCCCACCCTCCCGCGTGCTCCGCGGTTCCTTCCACGCGCCACTGCCGCGCCCGCGCACCACTGGCCCTCCCGCGTACGCCGCCACCCTGTCGACGGCCTCGGACGCACACCGGCACATTGCGGAACGTTCCGCTCCCTCCTCTTGTCGGAGACCCCCGCACCATGCGATACAGGTCTGGACCATTGCCCGTCCGAGGGAAGGCATGACCGTGCAACGCCCCCACGCAACCGCCGCGTTGGCCTGTTCCACCGCCCTGCTCCTCGCCGCGCTCGCCGCATGCGCGTCCGCTCCCGAAGCGGACACCCGCGAACCCACGACGCCGGGTCACGTGACCGCACAGGCCAGCAGTTCCACCTCCGCGCACGTCATGTGGGAGCCGTCAACCGACAACAAGGCGGTCACCGGATACGAGGTCTACCGCCAGGGCGAGAGGGTGAAGTCCGTCGCGGCGACCAAGGTGATGATCGACGTCGACGGACTGACCGCCTCGACCACCTACACCTTCACCGTCCGCGCCCGCGACGCCGCCGGGAACCTGTCCGCGCCGAGTGCCACCGCCACCGTCACCACGCCCGCCCCGGCCCCCGCCGACCACAAGCCGCCGACCCGCCCGCTGAAATTGCGCGGCACGGCGGACGGCAGCCGGGCGGCGAACCTCTCCTGGGAGAGGGCGACGGACGATGTCGGCGTCACCTCGTACGACATCTACCAGGAGGACTCCCGCATCCACAGCGTCCCCGGCACACAGACCACGGCGCATCTGACCGGACTGCGCCCCGGCACCGTCTACACGTTCACCGTCCGGGCCCGCGACGCGGCCGACACCTCCTCGCCGGACAGCGACGCCCTCGATCTCACCACCGCGTCGGCACCGGGCGCGCCGGTCGGCACCGCCCCCGCCGACCTGCGGATCAGCAACCACGCCCAGGGCAAGGAGTACGCCGTCGAGCTCGACTGGGAGCAGCCCGAGACGGGCGGCGAGATCCCCGCGTACCAGCTCTTCATGGACGGACGCCTGACCACCACCATCGTGTGGGGTGCCACACCGCCCACGGGCCGGGCGAGCTACCGGCTCACCGTCGGCGACCCGCGCGGCACCCGCTACTCGATGAAGATCCGCGCCAAGCTGCCCGACGGCACGTGGGGTGACTTCTCCGCCCAGCGCACGGTCGTCCTCGGCGAGTGAGCCCTCGGACGGTCCGCCGTCCCCGGGGCGGGTGCGACCGGTGCGGCCGGTGATGTGGGCGACGTGGGCGTGACGTCCCGGCCGGCCTCAGGTGGTGACGCGCACGGTCTCCACCCACGACGGGGGCTGCGGGGCGTCCCGGCCGATGAGCGCCGCGACGAGCCGGCACGAAGGGGACTCGTCCGGCCAGGGCGTGTACCCGTCGGTGAGGACGACGACGATGTTCGGACGGTCCCGCGCCGCGAGGGCGGCGGTGATGCCCACCCGCATGTCCGTGCCACCACCCCCGCCGAGGGTGATCTGCTCGGCGGCCGTCACCCGGGACACGCTCTGCACATCGGCGTCGCAGGCCAGCACGGTGACCCGGTTGCCCCTGATGCCCACCTCCCGCAGCACCCCGGTGACCTCCGCCAGGGCAGAGGCCAGATCCTCGTCACCCATCGACCCCGAGGTGTCGATGACGACGGCGACCTGGGGCAGCGGACGGCGCAGGCTGGGCAGTACGACGCCCCGGAGCGCGGCGCTGCGGCGGGACGGGCGACGATAGGTGTAGTCGATCGCCCCGGCGGCCCAGGCCGCGGCCTCCCGGACCGCGCCCGCGAGCGCCTGCCGCCAGTCGACCGTGGGCTCCAGGACCTGTTCCGCCCAACGCTCCCAGCCCGCCGGGAGGTTGCCCCGGGTGCGCCGATGCGCCCGCATGGCCTCCGCGGTGTGGCGCCGCAACGCCTCGGCCTCCACCGGACCCATGCCGCCGGGGCCGTCCGATCCGGTCAGCTCCCACGGCATCGGCTGTCCATGGGCGCCGGAACCGCAGTTGTGCAGGAGAGGGCCGGGCGGCAGGCCGGGGAGATACGCCTCGAAAAGCTGCCCGGTCGGCAGGCCGAAGAGCCGCGGTTCCATCCGTCCCGCCGGCAGTGGCAGGCCGTCGGCGATGAGGTCGTCGTTGATCTCGCAGTCCTGGGCGATGTTGACGCGGTGTGCGTCGCGCTGGTCGGCGGCGGACAGCCGCTCGGCGCGCCCATGATGGTCGCGCAGCAGATGCGCCACCTCGTGGATCCACACCGCCGCGAGCTCCGCCACCGGCGTCCCGTCGACGAAGGCGGGCGACACGTAGCAGCGCCAGTGACGGTCCACGCCCATCGTCGGGACCTCGGTGCTCGCCACCACCGACAGCGCGTACAGCGCCGAGGCCAGATAGGGCCGGTCGGTCGCCGCCCGGTAGCGGGCCGCGAGCAGCTTGGTCGTGTCCAACTGGGGCCGCCGCGGGGCGGTTTCCGGCTCCGGCACCGCTGGACCGCCTCAGCCGCTCTGCGGCAGCGCGCCCGACAGCTGCAGCAGTTCCACGAAGGCGTCGATGCCCTCAGGCACCGGCCAGTCGGTGTCCCGCATCGTCGCCAGGTCCACCGCGGCCCTGGCCGCCACATCGGGCACACCGGCGTCCACGGCCTTCGCCAGCACCGCCCAGCCCGCCTCCCAGCGGGGGCGGGTGAGATCGCCCTGGACCGCCGCCACGACCGCGATGAGGAAGGCCAGTTGCCGGTCCCCTCGTTCGGGCAGGGCGAACGCGTCGGGGTTCGCCAGTACGCGGTCCGGGTCGGGCAGATCGAGGTTCTCCAGGTATGACAGCAGCTCGATACCGGCGCCGTCTCCCACGGCCCCGGTCAGCGCGGCGGCCATCGCCTCCCGCCCGGTGTCCGTCGCGTACCCGGTGGCGAGCAGCCGCAGCGCCATGTCCCAGGTCCGCGGGGACGGCCAGGCCCGGCCCCGGCTCTCCGCGTCGGCCGGAATGTGGTGGACGAGGCCGGGACGTGCGGTCAGGAAGCCGGAGATGGCACCCCGAGCCCGTGCCGCCGATCCGGGAACCCTGGCCGCGTCGACGACCGGGACCGCGGCCTTCGGCCACGTACCGGCCATGCCCCGCGCGACGGTGCGCGGATCGTGCGTCCACTGGAGGTGGACGAAACGGTTGGCGAGCGGTGGGCTGAGGTGCCAGCCGTCCGCCGCGCTCGACGGCGGATTCGCCGCCGCCACGATGCGTACGGACTCCGGCAACGTCAGGCTGCCCACGCGGCGTTCGAGCACCACACGCAGCAGTGCCGCCTGCACGGCCGGGGGAGCGGACGACAACTCGTCGAAGAACAGCAGCCCCCGGCCCGTGCGCGCGAGCCGGACCGCCCAGTCCGGCGGTGCCATGGGCACGCCGGTCACGGCCGGATCGTCGCCGACGACGGGCAGGCCGGCGAAGTCGGAGGGCTCGTGCACACTGGCGATGACCGTTTCGAGGCCGAGGCCGAGCCCGGCGGCGAGCTGCTCCATGCCGGCCGACTTGCCGATGCCCGGCTCACCCCAGAGCAGCACCGGCTGATTGGCCGTCACTGCCAGTGCCAGGGCTTCGAGTTGGGGGTTGTCGGCGGCTTCGGTTCGCGAGGTGCGCAGCCTGCGGTTCAGTTCGTCGGCGGCGTCCAGCGGCCCGCGAGCGGTGCCCGCGGAAGGATGGGTGTGCGACGTTCCCGGGGTGTCGTGGACGGTGGCGCCGATGTCCTGCGCGGTGCTCACGGTCTCCTGCACTGTCGTCCGTCCCACGGTGCTCAATCGTCCTCATCCTCTTCGTCCGCGTGGTCGCCCTCTTCCTGCCACTCCTCCCACCATTCGGTCCCGATCCCCGGATGCTCCCTCTCCACCCGTTCCCTGAGGAAGTCCAGGTCGGTCCGCCGGTACTTGCGGATCAACTGGTCCAGCGAGAGTTCCATCTGATCGAGCACGTCGATCCGTGCCCCGGCCTCCAGCAGCGCCTGCACGAGCGCCGGCGAACCACCGCCGTCGACCGCCGCGCAGAGCGGTGTACGGCCCTGATGGTCCGTCGCCTCCAGATCGAGACCGGCGGCGAGGAGCCGGGGGAGCAGAAGCGTGTGGTCGATCAGATGCAGCACATGGAGCAGGCTGCGCTGCCCGGCGTCCCGCACCCGGAGGTCGACCCCCGCGTCCAGGAGATCCAGGACCCCCGGTGTGTCCCCGTGCTGGACGCGCAGGAAGAGATCGCGGCGCTGCGCCCGCAGGGCCTTGGGCAACGGTCCCTTGCCGGTCACGCAGGCGTGCTCCACGGCGAAGCAGCCGGTGACCGCGCCGCCGAAGGCCCGCAGGGCGTTCTCGCGCTGCCGCTCCTGCGGGGTGTGCGGAGAAGCGAGTGCGCCGTCGCGGAAGACGACCTCGTGCCAGGTGCCGCGGCACCTGACCCGTACCGGTGCGGGAGGCGTCGGCTCCGGCGGGCCGGCCACGGGGCCGATGCCGGTGACGAGGGCCCCGGCGACGAGCGGGTGCAGCTCTCCGGGCGACATCCCACCGCTCCGCAGGAGATCGATGTCCGGCAGCCTGCGCCAGGCCGCCTCGGGTACGAAGGCCGCGTCCTCGGCCTCCCGCCGTCCGGTGAGGCTCATCCGCAGGGGGCCGTGGTCCGTGAACTCCAGCAGGATGTTGGCCCGCCAGTCCTTACTGATCAGGAAGCGCTCCGCCGGGCTCTGTTCGGCGAACCTCCGGACGTTCGCC
The DNA here is from genome assembly GCF_042885475.1 of Streptomyces sp. NPDC058051. Lineage (NCBI taxonomy): Bacteria > Bacillati > Actinomycetota > Actinomycetes > Kitasatosporales > Streptomycetaceae > Streptomyces > Streptomyces sp. NPDC058051. Next base: position 97,435 of record NZ_JBHVRW010000006.1, on the reverse strand, counting down.
TCCACCCGGGGAACGTCGAGCGCCAGCCCGGCCATGATCGTTTCGGGCGTCGCCTGGTACCAGGCGGGCAGCTGCGGCGGTGTCGGATCCCACTCGATTCCGGCCGCCGCCAGGGACTCGGCCACGTGGCCGTTGTGGTGCAGCAGCGTCAGCCACTCGGCACGGGCCACCGGATCCCCGGAACCGGGGTCCGCCGCGGGCAGTTCGCCGGCGCCGAGTGGTGTGCCGTCGGCGTGGAGGAACGGCACCCGGTCCGCACCGCCGGCCCGGGTGCGCAGTTCTCCGGTACGGCGTCCGTCCCACAGATACCGGGCCGTACGCCAGTCCTCGAAGCCCGAGCGGAACACGACGGGCGCCGACTGCCGTTGCATCCCGGCTGTTCCGAACCGAAGGGCGATCCGCTGCGGTCCGTCGACCATCGGGAGCGTACGGAGGTACAGATACGGCGACGCCGACGTCGGCCCGTCCGGTGTACGGCCGTAGCCCGCAAGGATCACGGTGCGGTCGGTGGCGAGCGTCGAACGGCCGCCGAGGACGCGTGGCAGATGCCAGCGCACCAGGTCGGGCACCAGATGAAGGAGATCGGACGCGAGCGCTCCGGCCACGTCCGGACCGTACCGTTCGGACACCCGGGCAAGGTCGAACCGCACATCGAACCGGGCCGCCGCGCAGGCTCCCTGCCAGTCCCCGGCCGCCCGCCGCCGGGCCGACTCCTCGATCATCCGACGGGGCACCGCGTACCGACGGACCTGCCGTCGGCTCGCCATCTCGTCCGGCGCGATATACCCGACCGTCTTGCCGGGGCTCACCGGTAGACGCTCCTGACCGCGCGCAGGTCCGCGTGCGTTCCGCCGTCCGGGCGCAGCCGCGTCGCGAAGGAACGCTTCACCTTGCGCGGAAGGCCCGGCCCCAACCCCACGTACTCCAGACGGGAGTCGGCGTCGACGGCCGCGAGCAGGGTCTTCGCGCCCCGTCCGGTGAGCCCGGTGTGGGCCAGCTCCAGCCGCCGCAGCGGACTGCCGCGCAGGGCTCCGGCCAGCGCATGGGCTCCGCTGTCACCGGTGGCGTTGGGCGGGGCGCCGAGGCTGCGTTCCGAGGGCGGCCGGCCCAGGTCGAGCGCCTCGATCCCGTCGAGCGCGTCGGCCAGGGCGCGTGCGCCGGCGGGCCCGATGCCGTTGCCGCCGAGACCGAGCCGGACCGGGCGCGCGGGGTCGGCCGCGGCCGCGAGCACGGCGGCTCCCCCGTCACCGAGATGGTTGGCCGGAAGGTACAGCTCCCGTACCCCGGCGTCGCGGATGAGCGCGGCGAGCAGGGGAGCCGCGTCGGCCCCGAGCCCGTTGCCCCCGAGGAACAGCCGCTCGACCGGTCGGGACCGCCGGCTCAGTACGGCGAGCAGCGCGGCGAGGGCGTCGGCGGTGAGCCCGCTGTTCACCAGGTCGAGGGTGCGCAGAGCGGTGTTGCGGCGCAGCATCGGAACGAGCGCCCGGACACCCGCGTCGCCCAGGGGATTGCGTTTCAGCCACAACGCCCTGACGGTGTCGTCCTCGCTCAGCGCACCGGCGAGCGCTGTGGCGCCGTCGGCTCCGATGCGATTGCAGCCGAGGTAGACCGTCCGCAGCCCGTGACCGTCCCGGTCGAGCGCGTCGGCGACGGCCTGCGCCCCTTCGTCGCCCAGTGAGTTGGTGCCGAGCAGCACGTGCGCGGCGTGCGGGGAGCGGGCGACGGCGGGCATCACCCGGACCGCGCCCGCCGCCCCGAGACCCTGCTTGCAGAGATCGACCCGGCCGTCCGCCCGCAGCGTGCCGAGCGGAAAGGTCTCGTCGGCTTCGACGGCATGCGCGGAATCCAGCCGCTTCAGCAGCGGATCCAGCAGGGCCGCGTCGGCGAGCGGAATGTCCGGATGCTCGATCGCGGGACAGCGTACGGGCGTCGGCTGCAAGATCACTACTCCCCAGGTCCCCCGCCGGTACCCGGCCAGGAGAGGGCGACCGCATCCTCCGCCCGCTCGGGACGAACCGACGCCGTCGACTTTCCTCCACGAAAAGGTGGCAAGACCGGTCGGATTCGAACCGACGTCCTCCAGCTCGCAGCTAGGGCGCGACGACCTCTGCGCTACAGCCTTGCCGTGCGTGATCATAGCCGCACCGGCACCAAATTCGCACACCTGTACACCTGTTGAGCCGATTCGGTGTCTCCTGGGGCGTGCCCGCGCCGCCGCCCGCGCCGCCGCCCGCGCCGCCGCCCGCGCGGCTCACCCGGAGCGGTTCCCGACTGCGGGGCCGCTGCTGACGAAGACGGCCAACCTGAACCTGGTCGCCGACCACTGGGACGACCTGTTGCGTCGTGCGGGATCGCTGAAGCATGGCCAGGCCGCCGCCTCACTGATCGTCGGCAAGCTCTCCGCCTCCTCCCGGCAGAACGCCCCGGCCGCCGCGCTCCACGCCGACGGCGCGGTTCCCGAGCCGCGCACCGGGGCCCGGATCGCGGCGACACGCTGACGTCAAACCTCCCTGCTCAGGCGGCGGTCCGCAGGCGTTCGTGCGCCCACTCTTCGAAGCTGGTCAGGTCGATGCCCAGCGCACGAGCGAACTCTGGCCGGGCCGGCTGGCCGACCACCTCCATGAACTCGTGCGTGGCACCCATGTCTCCCATGCCGGCGGCGCGGGCCTGTTCCTCGGTCATGTCCGGGGCCGTCAGCGGGACGCCCAGGGCGCGGGAGAGGATCTCGGCGATTTCGGTCATGGTCAGGTAATCGCTGGTGAGCTCCAGTTCCACTCGGTGGAACTCGGCGGGGGCGGACAGGGCGGCTGCCGCGGCTCGGCCCACGTCCTTGGCTGCTACCAGTGCCAGGTGCGTGCTCGGTTTGACGACGGTGACCAGACCTCCTTCGACGCCGCGGGGGAAGTAGAACCGCATGGACGGCTCGAAGTTCTCCATGAAAAACGCCGGCTTGAGCAACGTCCAGTAGGGAAAGTCGAGTTCGCGCAGCCGGTCCTGGATCGCGGCCTTCGTGCCGAGCGGGGCTTCCATCACCGCCCACCGTCCTTCGGCCCAGCCCGGAGCCTCGACGTGCTGCCCCACGCCGCTGGTGGAGGACTGAACGAACTGCTCCACACCGGCGGCCCGCGCAGTCGTCATGAGGTTGTCCGCCTGGCTGACCTCGCCGGCGAAGTCGAACCCCTGCTCGGTGTAAGCGGGCATCTGCACGGAGAAGACGGCCCGCACGCCGTCCATGGCCGCCTCAAGGGTCGCGGGTTCGGTGAGATCGCCCACGAACAGGCTGGCGCCGAGTTCTTCGACGGCCCGTGCGCGCGGCGTGCTCGGGTCGCGCACCAGGGCGCGCACCGGTGTTCCCTGCGCGAGCAGGGCGCGGGCGGTGGCGCCGCCTTGGCGGCCAGTGGCACCGGCGACGAGAACCGGTGTTGCGGCAGTGGTCATGTGCACATCTCCTCAGCGGTCACGCACATCACAAACGGCGGGGTCCGCCGTTTCGCGTTCGCTACAATACGGCGGGGCCCGCCACTTATCAATATTTGGGGAGATCATGACCGGCCAGCGCTCGGACGCCCGCCGCAACTACCAACACATCCTGGCCGTGGCCGAGGCCGAGGTGGCGGCCCAAGGAGCCCAGGCTTCCCTGGAGCGGATCGCCCGCGTCGCAGGCGTCGGATCAGCCACCGTGCGGCGCCACTTCCCCACCCGCAAAGCCCTGCTCGAAGCCGTCTTCAAACAGCGCGTCCGTGTTCTGTGTGATCGCGCTCATACGCTCTGCGGCGAGCGCGACAGCCGCTCCGCGCTGGTGGCATGGCTGCGCGAGCTGCTCGCCTACTCACTCGCCGCACGCGGTCTGGCAGACGTCCTCGCCTACGAGCCCCTCCAGGACGAGGCCACCCAGGACTCCTGCGCGGCAGCCATCGGTGCGGCCGGCGCCTTGCTGCTGCGCAGGGCCATTGACGACCAGGCCGTCCGGGCAGACATCACCATCGACGATCTGCTCGTAGTGATCGTCGGAATCGCCCTGGCCACCGAGCATTGCACCGACCCGGCAATGCAGGCGGACCGCGCCTTCCGGCTCGCCGTCGCAGGCTTCGGCGCCAACGGCACCTGCGCACGGCCGTCACGGCCCTGACTCAGCGCGTCAACCAGTCCACGAAGCCGGTCCCCGGGCCAGGTCCGATAGCGTGCCGACCGGCCAGCAATCGACGGGCCGTCAGAACCTCGTCCTCGCCGAGGCCGGGATCGATGAACCGGTCACGTTCGAGGAACGATGACGGTCCATCACGACGAGCAGGCGGTGTCCACGTACGGCCGGACCGGAAGCCAGTGGTGGTCCTTCGGCGACACCTGGTCCATCGGCAAGAAGACGGCGTACGTGAAGGACAAGGGTCTGCTGGGGGCGATGGTCCGGGAGATGCCGGGTGACACGGCGCAGGGGACGCTGCTCAACGCCTTGGACCGTGGCCTGAAGCAGAAGCCCGGGAGGTTGTCCGGCCTGTTCCGCGAAGCCTGATGGGCCCCTGCGGGAGAGGCCGGACAGTCGCTGAGGCAAGCCGGCGACGCGCACCCGTGCACCGGAGGCGAAGCGCGCCCACGCACCGGACCGGCGCGACCCCCGTCGCACGCTCACCGTCTCCCACCTGACCTACAGGCCACGGCCCCTCCTGTCAGACCACGCACCGAGCGGCCCCCGTCGCGTGCATTCTGCGGGGCCTCCTGCCCTTCATCCCAAGTTCTACGCGGGGAATCCTCTCTCCCGTGAAAGGACTTCGGGCAGAAGGGCGGGTGGCGCACGGAAGTCTGCATCCAAGGCGTCCGCACGCCGTGTCTGCGGAGCCGCGCCTCCGGTCCGCGCGTACAGCCGCGTACACAGGGCCGTCCGCAGCGGACAGCCGTATGCGTGAGGTTCAGCCGTGGGCGGCGAACTCGACGAAGGCGGACCAGCCCTGCGCGGTGAGGGAGAGGACCGGCCCCGTACGGTCCTTGGAGTCGCGGACATGGACGACGCCCGGTCGGGCGGCGACTTCAAGGCACTGCCCGCCTTCGGCGCCGCTGTAGCTGCTCTTGAACCAGTGCAGCGGCGTGGCGGCGGAATCGGTGGTCGCTTCGACGTTCATACCTCTCCCAGCAACTTTTCGATGAAGGCCAGGGACTCGCGTGGAGTGAGAGCCTGCGATCGGATGATCCCATAGCGGGCCGCCAGTGCGCGGACTTCCTCCCGGTCGGTCATCAGTGTGCTCCTGCCCTGCACCTCCAGATAGCCGACCTGGTCGCTGTTCTGCCGGGTGATGACGGTGAAGGGGCCGTCGACACCCGCGTTGTCCTCACGGTCCGCCGGCATGACCTGGAGCTCCACATTGCGCTTCTGGCCGATGAGCAGGAGCTGTTCGAGCTGGCCCCGGCGGACCGTACGGCCACCGAGCCCGCGCGTGAGCACCCATTCCTCCATGACGAAGCTGAGCAGCGGGGCGGGCCAGCGGCCGAAGATCTCCTGCCGGGCCTGCCGGGCCGCGATCCGCTGCTCGATGGTCGCCTCGTCCAGCAGCGGACGCCGCTCGACCAGCAGGGAGCGTGTGTACTCCTCGGTCTGGAGCAGTCCGTTGACGACGAGGGTGTCGTAGGCGCACAGCTCCACCGCCTCCGCCTCCAGGCGTGCCGCGTCGCGGAAGAACGCCGGATAGTGGGCGCGGGCGATCTCCTCCTTGGCCGCTTTCAGCACCCCGTGTGCGTGCAGCAGTTCGTCCGCCTGGTCGATGAACTTCGGCGGCGGAATCCGGCGCCCCTGCTCGAAGGAGGCGATGGTCGAGGCGGAGTACCCGGTCATGGCCCCGAACTCCGCGCGTTCCAGCCCCGCCGCCACCCGGAACAGCTTCAACTGCCTCCCGAAGAAGACCAGAACGCCCATCCCCGGCTCGTACGACTGCTCCGGCCGTTCCTGCTCCGGCATGCTCCACTCCTCCACGCTCGCCCCGGACCGCCGTACCCGGCCACCTGCATCGTGCCGTGTACAGCCCACGCCGCACGCGCGTACAGCCGACTGCCGTCCGCGCGTCCGTCCTGGGCAACGCTATGCAAGCGCCGCGAGGGTTTTCCCCATGACCGATGCAATTGACTCTTCCGTGCGATGCGCGGAACCGGGCTCCGGAACGCGGGAGTTCGCGATGTGCTTCACCGCCACACCGCGTGGCGCCCGGCTGGCCCGCAGGCTCGTCTCGCTCCGGCTGGACGAATGGGGGCACCCCTACACCTCGGAGCCGAACGAGACGATGACCCTCATCGCTGCCGAACTCGCCGCCAACGCGGTGCGTCACGGCCGTGTACCGGGGCGCGACTTCCACCTGCGGCTGACGGAGACGGACAGGCACGCACTGCGCATCGAGGTGGCCGACACCCGGACCGAGTGCCTTCCCCCGGCCGGGGTGCCGCGGCGCCCGTCGGAGGACGAGGAGTCCGGGCGGGGCCTGCTCCTGGTCTCGCGGCTCGCGGACCGCTGGTGTGTCGTGCCGCGCGTGGGAGCCCCGGGCAAGTGCGTCTGGGCGGAGGTGGGCCTGGGCACGCGGACGTGCTGAGGGCCGCCTTTTCGCGGGGCGGCCCGGCGTGCCCGGGACGCCCCCGGCACCGCACCCCCGGTGGCGCACAGCGCCGGGGGCGGGAGCGGGGGCTCAGGCGGGGGATCAGCCCAGCTGCTCGTACGCCGGCAGCGTCAGGAAGTCCACGTAGTCCTGGTCCAGGGAGACCTGGAGCAGCAGGTCGTGGGCCTGCTGCCACCTGCCGGAGGCGAACGCCTCCTCGCCGATCTCCGTCCGGATCGCGGCGAGTTCCTCGGCCGCGACCCTGCGGGCCAGGTCCGCCGTGGCGTGCTCGCCGTTCTCGAAGACCACGTCCGCGTTGATCCACTGCCAGATCTGCGAGCGCGAGATCTCGGCGGTGGCCGCGTCCTCCATGAGGTTGAAGATGGCGACGGCGCCCATGCCGCGCAGCCAGGCCTCGATGTAGCGGATGCCGACCGCGACGGCGTTGCGCAGGCCGTCGTACGTGGGCTTGGCGTCCAGGGTGTCGATGGCGATCAGGTCGCCCGCCGCCACCGCGACGTCCTCGCGCAGGCGGTCCTTCTGGTTCGGCTTCTCGCCGAGGACCGCGTCGAAGGAGGCCATGGCGATCGGGACCAGGTCGGGATGGGCGACCCAGGAGCCGTCGAAGCCGTCGCGGGCCTCGCGGTCCTTGTCGGCCTTGACCTTCTCGAACGCGACCTTGTTGACCTCCGCGTCGCGACGGGACGGGATGAAGGCCGCCATGCCGCCGATGGCGTGCGCCCCGCGCTTGTGGCAGGTGCGGACGAGGAGTTCGGTGTACGCGCGCATGAACGGGGCGGTCATCGTCACCGCGTTGCGGTCCGGGAGGACGAACGCGGGGCCGCCGTCCCGGAAGTTCTTGACGATGGAGAAGAGGTAGTCCCAGCGGCCCGCGTTCAGCCCGGAGGCGTGGTCGCGGAGCTCGTACAGGATCTCCTCCATCTCGTACGCGGCGGTGATCGTCTCGATGAGGACGGTCGCGCGGACCGTGCCCTGCGGGATGCCGATGTAGTCCTGGGCGAAGACGAAGATGTCGTTCCAGAGGCGGGCCTCCAGGTGGGACTCCGTCTTCGGGAGGTAGAAGTACGGGCCCTTGCCGAGGTCGATGAGGCGCTGGGCGTTGTGGAAGAAGTAGAGACCGAAGTCGACCAGCGCACCCGGCACCGGGACGCCGTCGAGCTGGAGATGACGCTCATTCAGATGCCAGCCGCGGGGACGGGTGACGACCGTCGCGAGTGCGTCGGCGGGCTTCAGGGCGTACGACTTACCCGAACCGGGGTCCGTGAAATCGATGTTACGGGTGTAGGCGTCGATCAGATTGATCTGGCCGAGGACGACGTTCTCCCAGGTCGGGGCGGACGCGTCCTCGAAGTCGGCGAGCCAGACCCTGGCGCCCGAGTTCAGGGCATTGATGGTCATCTTGCGGTCGGTCGGACCGGTGATCTCCACCCGGCGGTCGTTCAGCGCGGCAGGGGCCGGCGCGACCTTCCAGGAGTCGTCCGCACGGATCGCCGCGGTCTCCGGCAGGAAGTCCAGCGTGGAGGTACGGGCGATCTCGGCCCGGCGCCCGCCCCGATGGGCCAGCAGTTCGTCACGGCGGGGCGTGAACCGCCGGTGCAGCTCGGCCACGAACGCGAGGGCCGCCTCGGTCAGGACCTCGTCCTGCCGGGGCAGGGGCTCGGCATCGACGATGGCCAGCGGGGACGGCGCTGGTGCGGACATGAGCTGTCACTCCTTCAGCGGGCGGTGCGGGCGGTGCGGGCGGCTTCTCGCGGTCGCCGGCCACCGTAGTTCAGTGGATATTAGTTTCCTCATGGTGGAAGTTCAATGGATTGCTGATGTCGTGGGCCTCCGGGGCGGCGGAACGCGGCCGCGGAGGCGCCGGGCGCCGCCCCCGGTCACTCAAGGTGCTTCAGGTCCTCCACCGTGTCGATGTCGTACGCCAGAGCCACATCGGAACACTCGACGAGCGTGATCGCATCGCGGTGCGCCCGCAGATACGCCCGAGCGCCCTGGTCGCCCACCGCCCCCGACGCGATGTCCGCCCACCGGTCGGCCCCGAACAGCACCGGATGGCCGCGCTCCCCGCCGTACGAGGCGGCCACGAGGCTGGCCCGCGACCGGTACGCCGACCGCACCCGCGCCACCGCGTCCGCGCCGATGCCCGGCTGGTCGACCAGGAGGACGAGCGCCGCGTCCGCCCCCGTCCCCGAGAGCGCCCCGAGACCTGCCCGCAGCGACGAGCCCATGCCCTCGGCCCATTCGGGGTTGACGGTCACCGTGCAGCCGGCGAGGTCGGCGCGTGCCCGCACCTCCGCGGCGGCGGCGCCGACGACCACATGGACGCGGTCGCAGCCGCCCTCGCGCAGGACGCGCACCGCGTGCTCGACCAGCGGCCGGCCGCGGTGTTCCAACAGGGCCTTGGGCCGGCCGCCGAGCCGTCGTCCGCCGCCCGCCGCGAGCAGCAGCCCGGCGACCGCGGGGGTTTGTGTTGTCCGAGTCATGCGGACTGGATACCCCAGGCATGCCCGTGCGGCGCAAGTGGGACGGGTGGTCCACGGAAGAGTGATGCCGTCCGCCGAGGCCCAGGTTCTTCACTCTTACGGGCCGCTGAATTCTGTCGGCGGAGTGGCGCCGGACACCTGTCATGGCGTTAACTTGCGGGCATTCCCGGACACTTGACCGCGGTCCGGGGCCGGGTCGAAACACTGGCACAAGGATGTGCGAGGGGGAGTGCTTTGTTGCGAAGCGTGGGGCAGACGCGAGTGACCAGCAGTGGTGAGGATCCGAGGGTGACGGAGCTGCGTACGGCCGTCTCCCGACTCCGCCGTGAGCTGGCGGCACATCCCGGGGAGTTCCCGGACCGGGGGATCGCCGAGGACGAGTTGGCCGCCCTCGACGCGATGGCGATCAGCGGCGCACCCGAGATTCCGCGCCTGCGCCGTTCGCTGCTGCTGATCGCGGGGGCGATCGGCTCGGTCAGCGCACTGGCCGCCGCGCTCAGGGACGTGCGGGTCGCCGTCGATCTCTTCGGCGAGCCGCCGCGCCGCTGACGTACGACGGCCGTGCGCGACCCGGCCCACCCGGACCGGGGAAGAGCACACCGTCACGACGAACGGCGGCCGAACGGGTTCGAGAGGTGTCGGAGAGGGCGGCTTCGGCCGCTCCTCCGGTCCTCCGGCACGTCCGGCGGCCGAACCGTTTCGGGGGCGGAGGTGCCGGAAGGGCCGACTTCGCCCCTCCGGTGCGTCCGTCTCCCGCACGCACCTCTCAGCCGAGGGAACCGCTGCCGGCCAGCGTGTCGGACAGATCCTTCGCGGCCTGCTGGAGCATCGGCACGATCCGTTCCGTCGCCGACTCCGTCACGCGGCCCGCCGGGCCCGAGATCGAGATCGCGGCCGCCGTGGGCGAGCCGGGTACGGAGACGGCCAGGCAGCGCACCCCGATCTCCTGCTCGTTGTCGTCCACCGCGTAGCCGACCCTGCGGACCTGCTCCAGCGCTTCGAGGAAGCCGTCCGGAGTCGTGATCGTCTTGTCGGTGGCGGCCGGCATTCCGGTGCGGGCGAGCAGGGCCCGTACCTCCTCCGGTGGTGTGTGGGCCAGCAGCGCCTTGCCGACGCCCGTGGAATGGGGGAGCACCCGGCGGCCCACCTCGGTGAACATGCGCATCGAGTGCTTGGACGGCACCTGGGCCACGTACACGATTTCGTCGCCGTCGAGCAGGGCCATGTTCGCCGTCTCGCCGGTCTCCTCGACCAGGCGCGCGAGATACGGCCGGGCCCAGGTGCCGAGCAACCGGGACGCGGACTCGCCGAGCCGGATCAGGCGCGGGCCGAGCGCGTAGCGCCGGTTCGGCTGCTGGCGCACGTATCCGCAGAGCACCAGGGTGCGCATCAGTCGGTGAATGGTCGGCAGCGGAAGCCCGCTGCTCGCGGAGAGCTCGCTCAGGCCGACCTCGCCCCCCGCGTCCGCCATCCGCTCCAGCAGATCGAAGGCGCGCTCAAGGGACTGCACACCGCCGCCGGCTGCGGCGGGCTTGGAGTCGGAAGTGCTGGCGTGGGACGGCGGCACGTCAACGGTCCTTTCGAGGCGGAAAGAGCGGGTGCCCCGCCCGGCGAGGCACCCAGAGCCTACCGGGCGGTCCTCGATCGGCCCACTGCTCCGGATGCGGCGTCCTGGCCGGTCAGGGCGTGATTGTCCGGGCGCCCAGGGGTGGCGGAGCAGCGCGGCGGTGCCGTATGCGGCCCATGTTACGTTCCGCTCTCCGAAATTGTTCTTTTACCTGGTGGAAATTTCTACGGGCGGGTGTGGGTGGTCCACCGGCGGTCCGGCGGGGAGAGTGGGGTCTTGACGGGCCCGAATCCCGAGTGAAGACTCCTTCAACAGTTCGTTGAACGTGCCCGCGGTCGACAGTGCGAAGTGCCGGATGCGCGAAGTGCCGACCTTTCGAAGTGCCGGCAGCGCGAAGTGAGGAGTACGGGTGTCCGGAGCGGACGTGGAACTGGTACTGCGCTCGACGCGCGTCGTCACCCCGGAGGGGACGCGCCCCGCGGCGGTCGCCGTCGCCGGCGGGAGGATCGACGCCGTCCTGTCCTACGACGCCGAGGTGCCGGCCGGTGCCCGGACGGAGGACTTCGGGGACGATGCCCTGCTTCCCGGACTCGTCGACACCCATGTCCATGTGAACGACCCCGGCCGGACCGAGTGGGAGGGCTTCTTCACCGCGACCCGCGCCGCGGCGGCGGGCGGCATCACCACCCTGCTCGACATGCCGCTCAACTCCCTCCCGCCGACCACCACCGTCGATCATCTGCGCACCAAGCAACGGGTGGCCGCGCCCAAGGCGCACATCGACACCGGCTTCTGGGGCGGCGCGATCCCGTCCAACGTCAAGGACCTGCGACCGTTGTACGAGGCCGGCGTGTTCGGCTTCAAGTGCTTCCTCTCGCCCTCCGGCGTCGACGAGTTCCCGGAGCTCGACCAGGAGCAGCTGGCCCGGTCCATGGCCGAGATCGCCGGGTTCGGCGGACTGCTGATCGTGCACGCCGAGGACCCGCGCCACCTGGCCTCCGCGCCGCAGCGCAGCGGGCCCGCGTACGCCGACTTCCTCGCCTCCCGGCCCCGCGACGCCGAGAACGCCGCGATCGAGGGGCTGATCGCGCACGCCAGGCGGCTGAACGCCCGGGTTCACGTGCTGCATCTCTCCTCCAGCGACGCGCTGCCGTTGATCGCCGCCGCGAAACGTGAGGGAGTACGCGTCACCGTCGAGTCCTGTCCGCACTTCCTCACCCTCACCGCCGAGGACGTCCCGGACGGTGCCACGGAGTTCAAGTGCTGCCCGCCGATCCGTGAGGCCGCCAACCGGGACGCGCTGTGGGATGGGCTCGCCGACGGCACGATCGACTGCATCGTCTCCGACCACTCACCGTGCACCACCGACCTCAAGACGCCGGACTTCGCCTCGGCCTGGGGCGGCATCTCCTCCCTCCAGCTGGGCCTTCCCGCCATCTGGACCGAGGCCCGTGAGCGCGGCCACTCGCTCGACGACGTCGTCCGCTGGATGTCGGCCGCCCCCGCCGCACTGGCCGGGCTCACCCGCAAGGGCGCCATCGAGGCGGGCCGTGACGCCGACTTCGCCGTCCTCGCCCCGGACGAGACCTTCACCGTCGACCCCGCCGAACTCCTCCACCGCAACCGGATCACCGCATACGCCGGCCGGACCCTGCACGGCGTCGTCAGATCGACCTGGTTGCGGGGTGTACGGATCGCGGCGGACGGCTCCGTCGGCGAACCCACCGGCCGCCTCCTGGAAAGGAACCACTGACATGACGGCGACAGCCCGCTTCACCGGCGACGCGAACCCGTACGGCGGCGGCGACCCGTACGCCGACTACCGCACCACCGACTTCCCCTTCACCGACCTGATCGACCTCGCCGACCGTCGGCTCGGCGCCGGTGTGATCGCCGCCAACGACGAGTTCTTCGCCGAGCGCGAGAACCTTCTGAAGCCGGAGCCCGCCGCGTTCGACCCCGAGCGCTTCGGCCACAAGGGCAAGATCATGGACGGCTGGGAGACCCGCCGCCGCCGCGGCGAGGGTGCCGACCGGCCGCACCCGGCGGACGAGGACCACGACTGGGCACTCGTCCGCCTCGGGGCACCCGGAGTCGTCCGCGGCCTCGTCGTCGACACCGCCCACTTCCGCGGCAACTACCCGCAGGCGGTCTCCGTCGAGGCGGCCTGCGTCCCCGGCTTCCCCTCACCGGAGGAACTTCTCGCGCCCGGGGTGACGTGGACAACGCTCGTACCGCGTACAGCCGTTGGCGGGCACGCGGCCAATGGCTTCGTCGTCACCGCCGAGCAGCGCGTCACCCATCTGCGGGTCAATCAGTACCCGGACGGCGGGATCGCCCGCCTCCGCGTGTACGGCGAGGCCGCTCCCGATCCGGGCTGGCTGGCCGCCCTCGGGACCTTCGATCTGGTCGCCCTGGAGAACGGCGGCGCGGTCGAGGACGCCTCCGACCGCTTCTACTCCCCGGCCACCCACACCATTCAGCCGGGCAGGTCCCGCAGGATGGACGACGGCTGGGAGACGCGCCGCCGACGCGACCGGGGCAACGACTGGATCCGCTACCGGCTCGTGGAGCAGGCGCGCATCCGCGCCGTCGAGATCGACACCGCGTACCTGAAGGGCAACGCCGCGGGCTGGGCGAGCCTGTCCGCCCGTGACGCAGAGAGCGGTGACTGGACCGAGGTGCTGCCCCGTACCAGGCTGCAACCGGACACGAACCACCGCTTCGTCCTGCCGGAGCCGGTACGGGCCACGCACATCCGGATCGACATCTTTCCCGACGGCGGCATCTCCCGGCTGCGGCTGTTCGGCTCGCTGACGGAGGAGGGCGCTCGGCGCCTGGCCGCGCGCCACCGCGCGCTCACCTGAGCGAGGGCCCTGCGGCGACCGAACGAGGGCCCTGCGGTCCGGAGGGCGGGCGAACGCGTGTTCGCGACGCGGAGGGGCTCAGAACTCCTCGTGGGCCTCGGGATCCCCGCCGAACCGCCGCTGAGGCCCGGCCGAGACGCGGGCCAGCTCGTCCGGCGTCAGCTCGAACCCGAACAGGTCAAGATTCTCGCGCTGCCGCCCCGGATCGGCCGACTTCGGGATCGGTACGGCACCGAGCTGGGTGTGCCAGCGGAGCACGGCTTGAGCGGGCGTCACACCGTGTGCGTCGGCGATGGCGGCCAGTTCGGGACCGGCCAGGACATCGCGACCGCGGCCGAGCGGGCTCCAGCTCTCCGTGACGATGCCCTTGGCGGCGTGCACGGACCGCAGTTCGTCCTGCGGCAGGCGCGGGTGCATCTCGATCTGGTTGACGGCCGGCAGCACCCCCGTCTCCTGCTCCAGCCGGTCGAGGTGGGCCGCGGTGAAGTTGGACACGCCGATCGAGCGCACCCGACCGTCGTCGCGGAGCCGGATCAGCGCCCTCCAGGTGTCGACGTACAGATCGAGCCGGGGCAACGGCCAGTGAATGAGATACAGATCCACGTACTCCAGCCCGAGATTGCGCCTCGATTCCTCGAACGAGGCCAGCGCCGGCTCGTAGCCGTGGTGTCGGCCAGGGACCTTGGTGGTGACGAAGACGTCCTCCCTCGGCACGTCGCTGCGGGCGATCCCGCGGCCGGTCCCGGTCTCGTTTCCGTAGTTCAGCGCGGTGTCGACGAGCCGGTAGCCCAGGTCCAGGGCGCCGGCGACGGCCCTCTCCGCCGCGTCGTCGTCCAACGGCCAGGTGCCGAGTCCGACCGCGGGGATGGCGCGGCCGTCGTTGAGGCGGTGCACAGGAGTCTCGATCATGATTTCCCTTTTCGTTCGGAAACCTTCTCGGCCAGAGTAGGACGGACCGGGGCGCGGGACGCGGAGGGCGCGGGGTGAGCCCCGGTGCGGTGTTGTGCCGTGCGGACGCGGTCTCCGGGCGCGTGCGCAGCCGCCGGGCCGGGGGAGTGACCGGGCGCGTCCGTGCTGGTCCGAGGCGTTCATGACGCTTCGTGCTGCCGACGGGACCGGCGTCATCCGCTGAACTCCGTTTTCGGCCAGTCCGGTTGGGCGAACTGTCCAGCACGCTGTGTGTACGTCCGACCCCACGGGTGCGAAACGGGACGACAGTTGGGACAGGTGTTCCCGAGGCGACCACCGGCGGGTACGGTGACCGTTCCGGGGGTGAGCCGTGAAGGTCCCCCACGGCGTTCCCGCATCGTTGTCCCGCGGAGAAGCAGGAGAACCAGTCAGGTGCCCTCGTTCGCCGTCCCCGCCCCGCCTCGTCGTGCCTGGTTCACCGATCTGCCGGTCATCCTCGTCGCGGTCGTCTGGGGCTTCAGCTACCTCGTGACGAAGGGCATCACCACCTCGCACGCGGTCGTCGCCTTCCTCCTGCTGCGCTTCGCCGCCGTGCTGCCCGCGCTGGTGGTGGCCTGCCGCCACAAGCTCAGGGCGCTCGACGCGGCGCAGTGGCGGGGGGCCGGGTTACTGGGTCTGGTGCTCGGCGGGATCTTCCTGGTGGAGACCTATGGCGTCGTGCACACCTCGGCGACCAACGCCGGACTCATCATCAGCCTCACCATGATCCTCACTCCGCTCGCCGAGGCCGCCGTCACCCGCGTCCGGCCTCCCATGGTCTTTCTCGCCGCCGCCGCTCTCTCGGTGGCCGGTGTGGTGCTGCTGACCCAGGACGGCGGAATCACCCGTCCGTCGGCGGGTGATCTGCTGATGCTGGTGGCGGCCCTCGGCCATACCGTGCACGTGCTGCTGATGGCCCGCATGAAGGCGGTGCGGGGGGCGGACTCGCTGTCGCTGACCACGGTCCAGCTCGGCAGCGCGGTCGCCGTCTTCGCCGTGCTCGCCGCCGTGCCCGGCACCGGGGACGCGCCGTGGACGGTGGCCGCCGGGTTCGGCGTCCGGGAATGGGGCGGGCTGCTCTTCCTCTCCGTCTTCTGCACACTCTTCGCCTTCTACGTGCAGATGTGGTCGGTACGCCGCACCTCACCGTCCCGGGTCAGCCTGCTGCTCGGTACGGAGCCCCTGTGGGCCGCCGCCGTGGGCATCGCGATCGGCGGTGAACGGCTCGGTGTCTTCGGGATGGTGGGGGCGGTGCTGGTCCTGTTCGGCACCGGCTGGGGACGCCGGGCGATCACTCCGGCCGCTCCTCGATCCGCGCGTGCCTCCCGTCAGCCGGCCGCCCCCGTCACCGTCGCGGCACCACTCGACCCCGTCGGGGCACCACGCGACCCCGTTGCCGCACGTCAGTCCTGACCTCACGCGGGCACGTCGGCCGGCCCGCGAGGCCGGGCCGACAGGCGTCCTGGATTCCGGCGGCCACGGTTTCAACAGCCTTGTCCGGATAGCGCTGTTGGCGCACGACGCGGGCCCGCTCGACAACGACGGCGTCGCCCCGGAGACATAGGGTGAACCGGTCGACCGCCGATCAGAGCCGGAGGGGCGATCCCATGCCCGATGCCAGAAGCCATGTCGATGTCGATCTGCGCGGGGTCGAGGACTTCACCGCGCACCCCTATCCGTACTACGAGAAGCTGCGCGCCGCAGGTCCCGTGCACACCATCCGCACCGACGATTTCGACCGGGTCTGGCTCGTGGTGGGGTACGACGAGGCCCGCGCGGCCCTCGCCGACCAGCGGTTCGGCAAGGCGTGGCAGGGGCTGGTGGTCCGGCCCGACGGGAACGACCCGATTTTCGCCAACATGCTGGAGCTGGACGCACCGCGTCACACCCGGCTGCGCAAGCTCGTCACGCGGGAGTTCACCGCACGCCGGGTCGAGGCCCTGCGCCCGCGCGTCCAGCAGATCACCGACGAACTCCTCGACGCGATGCTGCCCGCCGGGCACGCCGACCTCGTGGACGCGCTGGCCTTCCCGCTGCCGATGACCGTCATCTGCGAACTGATCGGCGTGCCCGACCTGGACCGGAACACCTTCCGCGGACTGTCGAACGCCATCGTCACCCCGTCCGCGCCGGAACGGGACGGCGAGGCGGTGGCCGCCATGGGCGCGTACCTCGCCGAACTCATCGAGGACAAGCGGTGCTCACCCGGTGACGACCTGATGAGCGCACTGGTCCGGACACGCGACGAGGAGGGGGACGGGCTGTCGCCCGACGAACTCGTGGGCATGGCCTTCCTCCTGCTCGTCGCCGGCCATGAGACCACGGTCAACCTGATCTCCAACGGAGTACGGGCGTTGCTTCAGCACCCGGATCAACTGGCCGCGCTCCGCGCGGACTTCGACCTGATCGACGGGGCCGTCGAGGAGATGCTGCGCTACGACGGGCCGGTGGAGACAGCGACGTTCCGCTTCCCCCGCGAGGCGGTCAGCATCGGGCAGCGGGTCATCCCGGCGGGCGATCCGGTCCTCATCTCCCTGGCGGGCGCCGACCGCGACCCCGGCCGCTACCCGGATCCCGGACACTTCGACATCCGCCGCGACGCCCAGGGGCATCTGGCCTTCGGACACGGCCTGCACTTCTGCCTGGGCGCGCCGTTGGCCCGGATGGAGGGGCGGATCGCGATCCGCACACTGCTGGAGCGGTGCCCCGGTCTCGCGCTGGACACGGACGGCGCGGAGCTGGACTGGCTCCCGGGGCTGCTGATCCGCGGGGTGCGCGAGCTGCCCGTCCGCTGGTGAGGCAGGATGTTCCGGCATGACCGGACATGACGTGCGGATGGCACAGCAGATCCTCGACAGCCAGCCGTTCAGCGGGCTCGTCGGCGCGCGGATCACCGCCTTCGGCGACGGATCGGCCACGCTCGAAGTGGACATCCGTCAGGAACTCCAGCAGCAGAACGGCTTTCTGCACGGCGGGGTCCTGGCCTACGCCGCCGACAACTCGATCACCTTCGCCGCCGGGACGACCCTCGGCCCGGCCGTACTGACCGGCGGCTTCTCCATCCAGTACGTACGGCCCGCGACCGGCCGCACGCTCATCGCCCAGGCGGACGTCGTGCACACCGGCCGCCGCCAGGCGGTCGTCCGCTGTGAGCTGTTCGCCGCGGGGGAGGACGGGGCGAGGAGGCTCTGCGCGGTCGCCCAGGGGACGGTACTGTCCGCCGCACCGTCCTGACCGGCTCCGGTCCGGTGGCCGGGCGGCGGCGATTCAGCCCACGGCGCGGGCACCGGACCGGCCGGCCGTCGTGCCGGCCCTCTCCGCGATCTCCGCGACCTCCACGGGGCGGCGTTCCCGGCGGGACACCTCGCACGCCTCCGCGATGAGCAGCGCGTGCCAGGCTTCCCGGCCGTCGCACGGATTGGGCAGCTCGCCGCGCACCACCCGTACGAACGCGTCCAGTTCCGCCTCGTAGGCCGGGGCGAACCGTTCGAGGAAGCCGGGCCAGGGGCTCGGCGGAGCCGCGGGGCCCCGCGGCTCCGCCGAGGTGACGGGCGTACGGCCGTCCAGGCCGACCGTGATCTGGTCCAGCTCACCCGCCAGTTCCATCCGCACGTCGTAGCCGGCGCCGTTGCAG
Organism: Streptomyces sp. NPDC058051; assembly: GCF_042885475.1. Classification (NCBI taxonomy): domain Bacteria; kingdom Bacillati; phylum Actinomycetota; class Actinomycetes; order Kitasatosporales; family Streptomycetaceae; genus Streptomyces; species Streptomyces sp. NPDC058051. Next base: position 79,346 of record NZ_JBHVRW010000006.1, on the reverse strand, counting down.
CGGGTGGCCGTCGCCGTGGCGAGCGTGCCGTCGTCGAGGGTCAGCAGCGCCGCCGCCGTGTCGACGTCGCCGGCCGCCCGGAACATCGCGGGCCCGGCATCCGAGCCGGTGGCGTACACCTCCACGACCTCCCGGCCCGTCACCCACCGCAGCATGTCGAAGTCATGGACCAGGCAGTCCCGGTACAGCCCGCCGGAGAGCGGCAGATACGCGGCGGGCGGCGGCACCGGGTCCATGGTCATCGCCCGTACGGTGTGCAGCCTGCCCAGGGCCCCCGCCCGCACCGCGGCGCGCGCCGCCCGGTATCCGGCGTCGAACCGGCGCATGAAGCCCAACTGGAGGGTGCTGCCCGCCCGGTCGACCTCGCACAGCGCGCTCAGCGTCCCCGGCAGGTCCAGGGCGATCGGCTTCTCGCAGAACGCGGGCACTCCCGCCCGGGCGGCCCGGCCGATCAGCTCCGCGTGCGCCGATGTGGCCGAGGCGATCACGACAGCGTCCGGACCCGCGCCGAACAGCTCGGCGGCGCCGTCCGCGGTCGTCGCGCCGACCCGGGCCGCGACCTCGGCCGCCCGCGCCCGGTCGGTGTCCGTCACCACCAGGGTGTCCACCGCGGGATGGCGGGCCAGCACGCCCGCGTGGAAGGAACCGATCCGGCCGGTGCCGATGAGTCCGATACGCATGGACCCAACGTGCCGCCCACCGGCTGCGCTGTCAACTATATGTCCTGACAAACCAGGTGTTCGATGGTCCTGCTGTCCGGACAACAGGACGACATGACTACCGGAGGTTCTGACGTGAGGGATACCCTCCACGCGTGCCCAAACCCACCACCGACCCCGCCGCACTCGAACTCGGCGTGGACCGCTCCAGCCCCATCCCCCTCTACTACCAGCTGGCCCAGCAACTGGAAGCGGCCATTGCACAGGGCCGGCTCGCCCCCGGCAGCCTCCTCGGCAACGAGATCGAACTCGCGGCCCGGCTCGGCCTCTCCCGGCCCACCGTCCGCCAGGCCATCCAGTCACTGGTCGACAAGGGGCTGATGGTCCGCCGCCGCGGCGTCGGCACCCAGGTGGTGCACAGCAGGGTCAGGCGCCCGCTCGAACTGAGCAGCCTGTACGACGACCTGGAGGCCGCGGGCGGGCACCCCACGACCCGCGTCCTGCGCAACACCGTCGAGCCCGCCGACGCCTCGGTCGCCGACGCGCTCGGCATCGCGCGGGACGCCGACGTCCACCGCGTCGAGCGACTGCGGTACGCGCACGGCGAACCCCTGGCACTCCTGCGCAACCACCTGCCGCTCGGCCTCATCGACCTGGACACCGAACGGCTGGAGAACACCGGTCTCTACCGCATGATGCGCGGCGCGGGCGTCACCCTGCACAGCGCCCGTCAGACCGTCGGCGCCCGCCTCGCCACGGCCGACGAGGCGGCCGGGCTCGGCGAGCCCGAGGGAGCCGCTCTGCTGACGATGGAACGCACCACGTTCGACGACACCGGCCGGGCGGTCGAGTTCGGCTCCCACATCTACCGTGCCTCGCGCTACTCCTTCGACTTCCAGCTGCTCGTACGGTGACGACGTCCGACGTCGGCCGTTGACGCCGCGGACGACCACCGCTACAACTCCCCCAGCCGCAATCGGGCGGCGGGCAGAGAGGGCGGACTCACGATGCGTACCTGTCGCAGAACAGCAACCCTGATCGCCACGGCCGCCATCGGCATCGGCCTCACCGTCACCGGATGCAGCGGCTCCGGCGGCAAGAGTTCCGAGGAGAAGACCCAGGGGGCGAGCGGCGGCGGCACGACGGTCTCCACGCCCCGGATGAAGATCGCGATGGTCACGCACTCCGGGGAGGGCGACACCTTCTGGGACATCGTGCAGAGCGGCGCGAAACAGGCGGCGGCCAAGGACAACGTCGAGTTCCTGTACTCGGCGAACAAGGAGGGCAAGGAACAGGCCCAGCTCGTCCAGGCAGCCATCGACCAGCAGGTCGACGGCATCGTTGTCACCCTCGCCAAGCCGGAAGCCGTCAAGGACGTCGTCGCCAAGGCCGTGAAGGCCGGCATACCCGTCGTGACCATCAACTCGGGCGCGCAGTTCTCCGAGGAGATCGGCGCACTCGGACACATCGGGCAGGACGAGAAGGTCGCGGGCGAGGCCGTCGGCGAGGAGCTGAACGCGCGGGGCCGCAAGAACGCCGTCTGCGTCCTCCACGAACAGGGCAACGTGTCGCTGGAGGAGCGCTGCGCCGGCGTGCGGAAGACCTTCGGCGGCACGGTCGAGAATCTCAACGTGGAGGGCACCAACATGCCCGCTTCCACCTCCTCGATCGAGGCGAAGCTCCAGGCGGACAAGAGCATCGACGCGGTCGTCACCCTCGGCGCACCCTTCGCCGCCGCAGCCGTCAAGGCGAAGGAGGGCTCCGGCAGCACGGCCGAGGTCGACACCTTCGATCTGAACGCCGAGGTCGTCAGACGGCTGAAGGACCAGGAGGTCGGCTTCGCCGTCGATCAGCAGCCCTATCTCCAGGGCTACCTCGCCCTCGACGAACTGTGGCTGAACAAGACGAACGGGAACGTCATCGGCGGCGGAAAACCGGTGCTCACCGGCCCGGCGATCGTCACCGCCGACGACGTGCCCGAGCTGGAGAAGTACACCGCGCGCGGCACCCGATGACCGCCGCGCGCACCGCCCCGCCCACCCGCCGTCGGCCCACCCGCACCGCCGATCCCACCCGCCGTCGGCCCACCCGCACCGCCGATCCCACCCGCCGCCGGCCCACCCGCACCGCCGATCCCACCCGCCGCCGGCGCACCCGCGGCGCCCCTGCCGGGCGGGGCCGTCGACGGCTCGGGGATACTTGGCCAGCCGGGCAGCGTGTGAACAGGCCCCGGCTCCACCAGGCAGCACAGCGAGCAGAACAAGAAGGGCACGGCGTCGTGGCAAGGGTTCGGACAGGGGTACGTGCGATGGGCGTCGTGCTTGCGACGGTGCTGGGGGCGTCCCTCGTGGGATGCAGCAGCACCGGGGGCAAGCGGGCGGAGGAGCGCGCGGCCAAGGCCGCAGCCGAGGGCCGGTCCGCCGTGAACACGCCCCGCTGGACCTTCGCCATGGTCACCCACTCCGGGGACGGCGACACCTTCTGGGACATCGTCCAGCGGGGCGCCGAGCAGGCCGCCGTCAAGGACAACATCAAGTTCCTGTACTCGCACAACGACGAGGCGCAGCAGCAGGCCCAGCTCGTCCAGGCCGCGATCGACCAGCGGGTCGACGGGCTGATCGTCACCCTCGCCAAGCCCGACGCGATGAAGGACGTCGTCGCCAAGGCCACCAAGGCCGGTATCCCGGTGATCACGGTGAACTCGGGCTCCGCGGAGTCCAAGCAGTACGGCGCGCTCACCCACATCGGCCAGGACGAGTCGATCGCGGGTGAGGCCGTCGGCGACGAGCTCAACGCCCGGGGCCGCAAGAAGGCCCTGTGCATCCTGCACGAGCAGGGCAACGTCGGCCACGAGCAGCGCTGCGCCGGTGCGAAGAAGACCTTCGACGGGCAGATGCAGAACCTGTACGTCGAAGGCACCAACATGCCCGACGTCCAGGCGTCCATCGAGGCGAAGCTCCAGGCGGACAAGAGCATCGACGCGGTCGTCACCCTCGGGGCACCGTTCGCGGACGCCGCGGTCAAGGCGAAGAAGACCGCGGGCAGCACGGCCGAGATCGACACCTTCGACCTGAACGCCAAGGTCGCCACGGCCCTCCAGGACAAGAGCCTCGGCTTCGCCGTCGACCAGCAGCCCTACCTCCAGGGATACGAGGCCGTGGACCTGCTCTGGCTGTACCGCTACAACCGCAATGTGCTCGGCGGGGGCCGCCCGGTCCTCACCGGCCCGCAGATCATCACGGCGAAGGACGCCGCCGAGCTGGCGGAATACACGAAGCGGGGTACCCGATGAGCACAGTCGCGGGGCCGTCCGCCCCGACCGGGGCCGACGAACGGCTGCTGCGCACCTCGCCCCTGCGCCGACTGCTCGGCCGGCCCGAGCTCGGCTCGGTGGTCGGCGCCGCGGCGGTCTTCCTCTTCTTCTCGATCGCCGCCGACAGCTTCCTGCGCGCCTCCAGCCTCGGCACGGTGCTGTACGCGGCCTCCACCATCGGGATCATGGCGGCGCCGGTCGCGCTGCTGATGATCGGCGGCGAGTTCGACCTCTCCGCCGGTGTGCTGGTCACCAGCTCCGCGCTGATCTCGTCGATGTTCAGCTACCAGATGACCGCGAACGTCTGGGTCGGCGTCCTGGTGTCGCTGCTGGTCACGCTCGCCATCGGGGCGTTCAACGGCTTCATGCTGACCCGGACCAAACTGCCGAGCTTCATCATCACGCTCGGTACGTTCCTGATGCTGACCGGCCTCAACCTGGGCTTCACCAAGCTGATCAGCGGGACCGTGTCGACGAAGTCCATCGCCGACATGGAGGGCTTCGAATCGGCCCGCAAGGTCTTCGCCTCGCACTGGACCATCGGCGGAGTCGAGTTCAAGGTCACCATCCTGTGGTGGGCCGTGCTCGTCGCGATCGCCACCTGGATCCTGCTCCGCACCCGCTTCGGCAACTGGATCTTCGCGGTCGGCGGAGAGGCCGACGCGGCCCGCGCCGTCGGCGTCCCGGTCATCCGTACCAAGATCGGGCTCTACCTCGGGGTCGGCTTCGCCGCCTGGGTGTCCGGGCAGCATCTGCTGTTCTCCTTCGACGTCGTGCAGTCCGGCGAGGGCGTCGGCAACGAGCTGATCTACATCATCGCCGCCGTCATCGGCGGCTGTCTGATCACCGGCGGATACGGCTCCGCGATCGGCTCCGCGGTCGGCGCCGTCATCTTCGGCATGACCAGCAAGGGCATCGTGTACGCGGAGTGGAACCCGGACTGGTTCAAGTTCTTCCTCGGAGCCATGCTGCTCCTGGCCACCCTGCTCAACGCATGGGTACGCAAGCGCGCGGAGGCGACGACATGACGGCTCAGGCACCGGCCGGCCCGGAGACGTCCCCCCGGGCGCTCGTCGAGCTGGACCACGTCAGCAAGTTCTACGGCAACATCAAGGCCCTCACGGACGTCTCGCTGGAGGTGCACGCGGGGGAGATCTCCTGCGTCCTCGGCGACAACGGCGCCGGCAAGTCCACCCTGATCAAGATCATCGCGGGGCTGCACCGGCACGACGCGGGGACCTTCCTCATCGACGGCGAGGAGACCACCCTCGTCAACCCGCGCGACGCCCTCGACCGCGGCATCGCCACGGTCTACCAGGACCTGGCCGTCGTCCCCCTCATGCCGGTCTGGCGGAACTTCTTCCTCGGATCCGAGCCCACCACCGGCACGGGCCCCTTCAAGCGCCTCGACGTGCGGCTGATGCGCGAGACGACCCGCTCCGAGCTGCTGCGCATGGGCATCGACCTGCGCGACGTCGACCAGCCGATCGGCACGCTCTCCGGCGGCGAGCGCCAGTGCGTCGCCATCGCGCGGGCCGTCTACTTCGGTGCCAAGGTCCTCGTCCTGGACGAACCGACGGCCGCGCTCGGCGTCAAGCAGTCCGGGGTCGTCCTCAAGTACGTCGCGGCCGCCCGCGACGCGGGTCTCGGCGTGGTCCTCATCACGCACAACCCGCACCACGCGTATCTGGTCGGTGACCGGTTCGTCCTGCTCAAGCGGGGCGCCATGGCCGGCAGCCACACCAAGGCGAACGTCACTCTGGACGAGCTGACCCGCCAGATGGCGGGCGGCAGCGAGCTGGACGAGCTCAGCCACGAGCTGGCGCGGGCCCCCGGCCCGACCCACCTGGGCGGCCACCCGGTCACCGACGATCCGCGCTGAAACCGGGCCGGGACCGGTGCCCGGAAGCCGGTCCGCCAGCCGCGGTGCCCCGGCAGTGGCAGAATCGAGCCCGGCGGACGCCGTCCGCCGCCGGGAGCACCGCCCCGGCCCCCCAGACCCCGCAGGGACGATGAGCACGTACCGCGACTTCACACACCGCGGCTCCGCCCGCGCCACCGTCCTGCGGACCGTGGGCACCCGGGAACGGCGCTCGCACCTCACGGCGCCGCGCGTACCCACGGTCGGCATCGACATCGGGGGTACGAAGGTGATGGCCGGCGTCGTCGACGCCGACGGCACCATCCTGGAGCAGCTGCGCACCGAGACGCCGGACAAGTCCAAGAGCCCCAAGGTCGTCGAGGACACCATCGTCGAGCTGGTCCTGGACCTCTCCGACCGGCACGACGTGCACGCCGTCGGCATCGGGGCGGCCGGCTGGGTCGACGCGGACCGTTCCAAGGTGCTCTTCGCCCCGCACCTCGCCTGGCGCGACGAACCACTGCGCGACGCCCTCGCCTCCCGCCTGGTCGTCCCCGTCATGGTCGACAACGACGCCAACACCGCAGCCTGGGCGGAATGGCGCTTCGGAGCGGGCCGCGGTGAGGACCACCTCGTCATGATCACGCTCGGCACCGGCATCGGCGGCGCGATCCTGGAGGACGGCCAGGTCAAGCGCGGCAAGTACGGAGTCGCCGGCGAGTTCGGCCACATGCAGGTGGTGCCCGGCGGGCACCGCTGCCCGTGCGGGAACCGCGGCTGCTGGGAGCAGTACAGCTCCGGCAACGCCCTGGTCCGTGAGGCCAAGGAGCTGGCCGCGGCGGACTCTCCGGTGGCGCACGGCATCATCGAGCGGGTCAAGGGGAACATCCCCGACATCACCGGGCCGCTCATCACCGAACTGGCCCGCGAGGGCGACGCGATGTGCGTCGAGCTCCTCCAGGACATCGGCCAGTGGCTCGGCGTCGGCATCGCCAACCTGGCCGCCGCGCTCGACCCCTCCTGCTTCGTCATCGGAGGCGGCGTGAGCGCCGCGGACGACCTGCTGATCGGCCCCGCCAGGGACGCCTTCAAACGCCACCTCACCGGCCGCGGCTACCGCCCCGAGGCCCGGATCGCGAAGGCCCAGCTCGGCCCGGAGGCGGGAATGGTCGGCGCCGCCGACCTGGCCCGGCTGGTGGCCCGCAGATTCCGTCGTACCAACCGCCGCCGCGTCGAGCGGTACGAGCGGTACGCACAGATCTACGACCAGGCCGCGAGCACGATCCGCAACACTCGTAGCACCCGCACCTCCTAGGGAACCCCGGAGACATGACCGCAGTCGAGCCCGTCGTCCTGCCGCGCCAGCCCTCGCCGTCCGACGACAAGCCGCCGCGGGACCGGCGCCGGATGATCCGCCGCCGCCTGATCACGGCGACGATCATCGTGCTGCTCATCGGCATCCCGGCCGGCTATCTGCTGATCTCCGCGGGGCAGAGCCGCCGCTCCGGTCAGAACAAGGAGGCCGAGGCATCCGCCCAGGGACTCAGGGAGGGCTGGCCGTCCCGGATGCAGCGCCGGATCTTCGAGCTGCCGATGCCCGGAAACTCCATGGACGCGCAGTACTACGAGACCAACAACTGGAAGACCAGCCGGCTGTACGTGGAGTTCCGCACCACGTCCGCCGGACTCGACCGGTTCCTGAGCCGGCTGGGCAGCGGCCGGGCCGCCCTGGAGACCGGCAAGGTCACCATCGGCGTCCGTGACCAGCAGATCTCGGGGTGGAGCTTCAACCCCGGCGTGGCGTGGGCGGGCACCACGCACACCAACAAGAACCCGCGGCCCACGCAGAACATCACCGTGAACATGACCGACCCGATGAACCCGGTCGTCTACGTCGTCTCCGCGGCGACCCCCTGACCGGACGCCGGCGGACCGCTCACGAACCAGGGGCAGGTGAGCGGCGCCGGAGACCCATGCGGCGAGCGACCACTGCTTCCGGTCACGCCGCCGTGGAGTGATTCCGGACGGGCACACCGGCGGCACCCGGCCGCGCATCGGCCGGAACCCGGCGGCCGTCAGCCGGTGGGCGGACGGAACTCCGGCTGGTCGATGACGCGCTGCCAACTGCCGTCGGGCTGCCGCCGGACGACCTGGGCGCGGGCGCCCGAACCGTCCTTCGGCGGCGTGGCGGTCAGGGCGATGTCGCCACAGACAAGAGTCGGAAGCGGCTCCTCCGCCTCGAAGCGCGGAGCGTTGGCGAGCACCTTCTCCCACAGCCGGCGAATGGCCTCCCGGCCCACTGTGGTGCTGCCGGGCGGATAGGCCATCACCGCTTCCTCCTCGTACAGCGCGGCGAGGCCGACGGCGTCACCGGCGTTGGCGCGCTCCACGAAGAGGCGCGTCAGGTCCTCCGGCTTCAGAGCCTTCTCGTTCTCGGGCACGACGTTCCTTTCCCAGGGCTGAATTCCGGCTCAGCCATGCTCCAATGCCGACTCGGAATAAGTCCAATCAATCGATTCGATCACCTCTATAATCAGAGGTTATGGAGCTCAGGCAGCTGCAGTACTTCCTGGCCGTGGCCGAGGAATCCAGCTTCACGCGGGCAGCCGAGCGCGTGCACATCAGCCAGCCCGGAATCAGTGCCCAGATCCGTCAACTGGAGAACGACCTCGGCGCGCCCCTCATCGACCGGTCCGGCCGCGGCGCCCGACTGACCGCGGTGGGAGAGGTGGCCTTCGACCACGCGCGCGCGGTGCTGGCAGCAGTGGAGGCGCTCCGGCACGCGGTGGACGAGATGAACGGGCTGGTCCGCGGCCGGCTGGTCGTCGGCATGGTGACGGCGTGCACGGTCCCCCCGCTGTTCGAAGCGCTGTCGAGCTTTCATCTGGCCCATCCCGGCGTCGAGATCAGCCTCGTCGAGGACGACTCCGCCAAACTGGTCGAGTACGTCCGTGAGGGAGCCGTCGACCTCGCGCTGATCGGCGCGGCCGGCCGGGCGCCGGAGGATCTGGACGGACAGGTGGTGATCAGCGAGACGATCGTCGCGGCGGTGCCGCCCGGCCATCCGCTGGCCTCGAAGAGCGGCGTCACCCTGGCCGAGCTGATCGCCCATCCCGTCATCTGCCTGCCCAAGGGCACCGGCATCCGAGCGGTGCTGGACCAGACCTCAGCCGCGCGGGGCCTCACGCCCACCGTGGCCCTGCAGGCCGGCGCGCCGGGAGCGGTGATCCATCTCGCCGAGCGCGGACTGGGGGTGGCGGTGCTGTCCGCATCCATGCTCGCCCAGCACCCGCACATGCGGACCGTTCCCCTCACCGACGCCGACATCGCCGCGGTGCTGGCCCTGATCTCCGCGCCCACCAAGAGCCCGGCGCTGCGCGAACTGCTCGTGCACTGCCGGGAGTCCTTCGGCGCCCCGGCCGACGAGGCGCCGGCGACGGGCGGCGAGGCCGCCGCCGGATAGCGGCGATCGGGCAGCCGCCGGAGTTCATGCCCCTGTCACACCCACCCCTTGCCGCCCGCTCGAACACTCCTTCATGATCTGCGGCATGCCAGCAGACAAGCGTGCGGACCACGAACCGGTCCCGCACCTGCCACGCCGGGTGCGCATCGGATACGGGCTCGGCTCCCTGTGCACCGGAACCTTCGCCACCGTGCCGGGCCTGATCCTGCTCTACTACCTCACCAACGTCCTGGCCGTACCCGCCGCCGTCGCGGGCGCGGCGGTCTTCCTGCCGAAGGCATGGGACGTCCTGATCAACCCGCTGGTCGGAGCGGTGTCCGACCGGAGCCGGCTGCGAGGCGGACCGCGGCGGCCGTTCCTGCTGATCGGCGCCTGCACCCTCCCGCCGCTCTTCGCGCTGATCTTCGCCGCGCCCCCTCTGCGGGGCGCTCCCGCGGCCGGCTACGTGGCTGTGCTGTTCCTGCTGGCCGCCACGGCGTATGCCGTCTTCCAGGTGCCGTACGTGACGATGCCCGCCGAGATGACCGAGGACCCGGACGAGCGCGGGCGGGTCCTGGGCTGGCGGGTGGGCTTCCTCGGCGTCGCGATCCTGCTGTCCGGCGCGCTCGCCCCGGCGATCGCCCACGCCGACGGCGACAGTCCGGGCGGCTATCGGGTGATGGGGGCCGCCGTCGCGGTGCTGCTCGCGTTGGGCATGTTCGGCGCCTGGTTCACCACCCGCTGGGCGCCGACGGTGGCCCGCAGCGAGGCCGAGCCCTCGCTCCGCGCCCAGTTGGCCGCCGCCCGCTCGAACCGGCCGTTCCTCTTCCTGGTCTGCATGTGGACCCTCCAGGCCCTTGCCATCGGTGTGATGCTCGCGGGCGTCCAGTACTTCGCCACGTACACGCTCGGCTCGCCGAGCGCGGTCACCCCGCTGTTCGCGTGTCTGATCGGCCCGCTCGTCCTCGTCATGCCGCTCTGGAACCGGCTGGCCCGCCTGCGCGGGACGAAACAGGCGCAGTGGTGCGCGTCCCTGCTCTTCCTCGCCGGGACGCTGCTCCTGGTCCTCACCCCGGTGGGCGGACCGGCGGTCGGCTACGGGGCGGTCGCCGTCATCGGCATCGCGTACGCCGGGCTCCAACTGCTGCCGCTGACCATGCTCGCGGACACTCTGGCCGCCGACGTGGCCCGCACCGGGAAGCGGCGGGCCGCGACGTTCACCGGGGTGTGGACGGCGGCCGAGACCCTGGCCTTCGCACTGGGCGCGGGGGTGTTCGCCCTCGTCCTGGCGGTGACGGGGTTCCGCTCCTCGGACGCGGATCACCGGGTGGCCCAGCCGGAGGCCGCGCTGACCGGCATCACCGCGGGCATGAGCGTGCTGCCCGCCGTGCTCGCCGCGGCCAGTCTGTGGCTTCTGCACCGCTACCGCGAGGAGCGCACCGAGACCGCGCCCCCGGCGACCGCGCCTCAACTTCTGGCGACCGCACCTCCGGCGTCCGCGCCTCAACCTCCGGCGTCCGCGGCCCCGGGCTCCGCGCCCCCGCCGCCCCTGTCCCCGCAGCCCGCAGCCCAGCAGGAAGAGACCGACCGTGCCGACTGAACCGACCCCCGCCCTGCCCACCCCCGCCCTGCCCACCCCCGCCCTGCCCGCCGGCCGCTCCGCGGCCGAGGTGCTTGCCGGGCTGCGTGACCTGCGCCGAGGCGACGCACCCACCCGGGGGGGGCGCACCTTCGCCTATGTCTACGACGCGGGCCTTGACGGCCTCGACGAGCTGGCCGCCGCCGCGTACACGGCGTACGCCACCGTCAACGGCCTCGACCCCACGGTCTTCCCGAGCGTGGCACGGCTGGAGAACGACGTGGTCGGGGCCGTCGCGGCACTCCTCGGCGCGCCCGGCGCCCAGGGCACGTTCACCAGCGGCGGGACGGAGAGCATCATGCTCGCCGTCAAAACGGCCCGGGACCACGCGCGCGCGGTACGAGGGGTCACCGCGCCGCAGCTGGTCCTCCCGTCCACCGCCCACGCCGCCTTCCACAAGGCCGCCCACTACCTCGGCCTGGAGGCGGTCGTCGTCCCCGTCGACCCGGAGACCTTCCGCGCCGACGCCGACGCCGTGGCCGCCGCACTCACGGACCGCACCGCGCTCGTGGTCGCTTCGACGCCCTCGTACGCACACGGTGTGATCGACCCGGTGACCGAGATCGCCGCGGCTGCCGCCCGGCGCGGAGTGCTCTGCCACGTCGACGCCTGCATCGGCGGCTGGCTGCTGTCCTACCTGCGGCGCTCCGGGCGCGAGGTGCAGCCGTTCGACCTGTCGGTTCCCGGAGTCACCTCGCTCTCCGTCGATCTGCACAAGTACGCGTACGCCGACAAGGGCGCCTCCGTCGTCCTCTACCGGGACGCCGAACTGCGCCGGTACCAGTACTTCGCCCATGCGAGCTGGCCCGGCTACCCGGTCGTCAACCCGACGGTCCAGGGAACGAAGTCCGGCGGTCTGCTGGCCCAGGCGTGGGCGGTCCTCCGGCATGTCGGCGACGACGGCTACACCGCACTGGCCGGGCGGGTCGCGGAGGCGTCGGACCGGCTGCTCGCGGGCCTGCGCGGGACCGACGGCGTACGGGTGCTGGGGGAACCGGCTGCCGGACTCGTCGCGTTCACGGTCCTCGGCGGTCCCGCGGGCGGCGACCCCGACCTGAGCCTGCTGCTCCACCTCGCGGACGAGATGCGCGAACGGGGCTGGTACCTCCAGCCCCAGCTCTCCTTCGACGGCCTGCCCCCCAACCTCCACCTCACCCTGACCCCGGCCACCGTCGACCAGGTGGACGCGCTGCTGGGGGACCTCGCGACCGCGCTCCGGGCGGCCCGCGCGCTGCCGCCGGTGGTCGTGGACCCGGGCATCGCCGATCTCGCCGCCGGACTCGACCCCGCGGCGCTCGGACCGGACGAGGTCGCGGCCTTCCTGGCCTTCGCGGGGCTCGGCGGCGACTCGGGGCTCCCCGCCCGGACGGCCCCCGTCCTGGCCCTGCTCGACGCGCTGCCCCAGCCCCTCAAGGAACGGCTCCTCGCGGAGTTCATCGGGTCGGTGTTCCATATCTGATAGTTCGTCAAATCCATTCGTGTTCTGCTGTGTCGGGCGAAAACGGAGACCGTCCGGGGCCTTCTGTGAACCGTGTGTTGCAGTCGTGCGGACGACTCGACGTGAGGGCTCCTGACGGGGCGGAAGGGGGACTAGTGTTCGCGCGCGCCCAACAGTGCGCCCCCGTAACCCTGTTGCTGAAGAGGCCCCGGTGACCCCTGCTTCCGTCCCACCCCCACCCCTGCCCCGCCGTCGAACGAGATTCCGTACGGCCCTCGTCTCCGTTCTTGTGGCGCCCGCGCTGCTCGCCCCTCTGCTCGTCGCCGGCCCCGCACAGGCCGCCGCGGGTGTTGATCCCCTCCCGGCCGCCGGCGACCCCTGCCTCGGCCAGTGCCAGGACATCCTTCCGGCGGGGCAGAACGGCCACGCCACCCTCGCGGGAATCCTGCTGCACCAGACCGTCGGCACCCGTCCCAAGCACTCCGCGGACCAGATCGAGCCGTACGACAACCTGCTGCACGACTACTCAGGACTGACGGAGGACCAGCTCGCCGCCTACTTCAACGACGCCTCCCTGGGTGTGCCGGCCGGTCAGGTGGAGAGTACGAAGTCCCCGCGGTCCGACGTCACGATCACCCGCGACAAGGCGACCGGCACCCCGCACATCAAGGGAACCACCCGCGCGGCGACCGAGTTCGGCGCCGGGTACGCGGCCGGTGAGGACAAGCTGTGGCTGATGGACGTCCTGCGCCACGTCGGCCGCGGCGAGCTGTCGTCCTTCGCGGGCGGCGCGGCCGGAAACCGCGCCCTGGAACAGAGCCTGTGGGCGGTGGCGCCGTACACCGAGAACGATCTCCGGACCCAGCTGGAACGCGTCCGCGACTCGGGCGCCAAGGGCGCGCAGGCGTACCAGGACATCCAGAACTACGTGTCCGGCATCAACGCGTGGATCGACGACACGGTCGCGGCCACCACCTACCCCGGTGAGTACGAGCTGACCGGCCACGGCTCGTCGATCCAGGACTTCACCGCCACCGACGTGGTGGCGATCGCCTCGGTCGTCGGGGCGATCTTCGGCGGCGGAGGCGGCGGCGAGGTCGAGAACGCCCTCGCCAAGCTGGAGTTCCAGCAGCGCTACGGCACGGCGGCCGGTAACACCGCCTACGCCGCGTGGCGGGCGCAGACCGACTCCGAGGCGGCGACCACCCAGCACAACGGCACCTTCCCCTACGCGAACTCCCCGGCCTCCCCGACCGGCGTCGCCGTCCCGGAGCGCGGCACGGTCCAGGCGTTCGCCCACGCCCGGAACGGCACCGGAACGGGCGCGACGACGGCCACCGCGGCCACCGGTGTGCTGCCCGCCGACCTGATCACCGCGAAGAAGGGCATGTCCAATGCCCTGGTGGTGTCGGGCGAGCACACCGCCTCCGGCCACCCGGTGGCCGTCTACGGACCACAGACCGGCTACTACGCGCCGCAGTTGCTCATGGTGCAGGAGCTCGACGGGCCCGGGCTGCGCGCCCGCGGCGCCTCGTTCCCCGGTCTGAGCTTCTACGTGGAGATCGGCCGCGGCCTCGACTACTCCTGGAGCCCCACCTCCGCCAACCAGGACATCACCGACACCTTCGCCGTGGAGCTCTGCGAGCCCTCGGGCGCCACGCCCACCACGGCCTCCCCGAACTACCTGCTGCGCGGGGTGTGCACCCCCTTCGAGACGCTCACCAAGCGCAACAGCTGGACCGCCACCACAGCGGACGCCACCGCGGCCGGCGCCTACGACCTGGTCAGCCGGCGCAGCGCGTACGGACTGGTCACCCACACCGGCGAAGTCGGCGGGAAGCCGGTGGCCTTCACCGCGCTGCGTTCCACGTACCACCACGACGTCGACTCGGTGATCGGCTTCCAGCAGTTCAACGATCCGGCCGAGATCACCTCCGCGCAGACCTTCCAGAAGGCCGCGGAGAACATCGGCTACACCTTCAACTGGTTCTACGCGGACGCCGACCACACGGCCTACTACAACTCCGGCATCAACCCCGTCCGGGCCACCGGCACCGATCCTGACCAGCCGATCCTGGCCGGGACCGCGTACGAGTGGCAGGACTGGGATCCGGTCACCAACACCTCGGCCGTCACCCCGTCGGCCGAGCACCCGCAATCCGTCGACCAGGACTACTACATCAGCTGGAACAACAAGCAGGCCAAGGGCTTCGCCTCGGCCTGGGGCAACGGCTCGGTCCACCGCGCGGACATCCTCGACACCCGGGTCTCCGCCCTTGTCGCGGCGGGCGGCGTCACCCGTACCGATCTGGTGAAGGCCATGGAGGAGGCCGCGACCGTCGACCTGCGTGCCGAGCAGGTGCTGCCCACCCTCCTCGACGTCATCGACACCGCACAGGTCACCGATCCCGCCCTGTCCGCCACCGTGGCGAAACTGCGGGCCTGGAACACCGCCGGATCGAACCGCAGGGAGACCGCGAAGGGCTCCGGCGCCTACGCCCACGCCGACGCGATCCGCATCCTGGACGCCTGGTGGCCGCTCCTCGTCGAGGGGGAGTTCACGCCCGGGCTCGGCGACGACCTCTACCGGGCCCTGACCGCCGTCGCCCCGGTCAACGAGTCGCCCTCCGGCGGCCAGAACGGCACCGGCGGCGCCGCCGGCGGTATCGCCGCGAGCGAGGCCCACAAGGGCTCGGCGTTCCAGCACGGATGGTGGTCGTACGTCGACAAGGACCTGCGGTCCGTACTCGGCAGGACCGTCGGCAGCCCGCTCGACAGGAAGTACTGCGGGGCGGGCTCGGTGGCGGACTGCCGGCAGGTCCTGCTCTCCACCCTGACCACCGCCGCGGCCACCCCCGCGAACGCCGTGTACCCGGGGGACACGTATTGCGACGCGGGCAACCAGGTGTGCGCCGACGCGATCGTCCACCGGCCGCTGGGCGGCATCACCGTGCCCCGCATCGCCTGGCAGAACCGTCCCACCTATCAGCAGGTGGTCGAGTTCCCGGCACGCCGCACCGACGACCTGGCCGACCTCGCCGTCGGCGCGAGCGTCAGCGCGTCCGACTACCAGGACGCGGTCGTCGTCTCCTACCCGCCCAGGAAGGCCATCGACCAGGATCCCACCACCCGCTGGGCGAGCAAGACCGTCGCCACCGCCTGGATCACCGTCGACCTCGGCGCCGCCCACCAGGTCGGCCGCGTCACTCTCGACTGGTCCGACCAGTACGCGCTCGGGTACCGGATCGACGTGTCGACGGACAACACGAACTGGAGGACGGTGCACACCACGACGGCGGGCCGGGGCGGCGTGGAGAACCGTGCCTTCACCCCGGGCAGCGCCCGCTACGTACGGATCTCGTGCCTCGTGCGCGGCACGGACAACCGCTACTCACTCAATGAGATAGGCATCTACGGTCGCTGACCGCTGACCGCTGACCGCTGACCGCTGACCGCTGACCGCTGACCGCTGACGCCAGACCGTCCGCGACCAGGCGGTTTCGCGGGGCCGGGGCGTGCCGAGGGCTGGGACGGGGGAGACCCGCTCCCGGCCCTCGGTCACGCCGCCCGTCTTCCTTCGGACACGGGCGCGGATGCGGGAGCGCGCACGGGGCGCCGGAGCCGTGGGTGGAGATCCGCTGCGTCAAGACCGCACCATCCGGCGGCCGTCAGTTCACGCCAATCCCTCACCCTCTACGGCCGAGGGGGCACGGCCGCGACGGCACGGCCGTTTCCGTGCCGCTGAGGCCCCGCGCCAACGGTTGCGGTGGAACGGGGCGTGCCGACGGATGCGGCCGGGTGTGCTGTCGGCCCGAGCGGAGTCGAGGTCCGCATCATGTCCGAAACCAGTTGCCAACAACAACGTTAAGTCAGGCGACTGATTTAACGTTGCGCTGCTTCCACCCGAAGCGGCGAAAGACTCGCAGCGCGGCTTGAGGAGGACTCTTCAGTGAATGACACCGCCAGGCCCCAGGCCCTGCCGTATCCGCTGAGTGCGCCATCGGCCCTGACCCCGCCGGACCGGTGGGCGGAGTTGCGGCAGCAGTGTCCCGTCGCGCCGGTCACGCTGCCCAGCGGTGACGAGGCGTTGCTGCTCACCCGCTACGCAGATGTGCGTACCGCTCTGTCGGATCCCCGTTTCAGCAGGGAAGGGCTGGCCGGCTCCGACGCGGCTCGTGTGACAGCGGGCGACTCGGAGGGCATCTTCAACAGCCCCATGGCACAGACCCTCAACGCGGTGGGCCATGATCGGTGGCGCCGCATGGTGGGCAAGTGGTTCACGGCGAAACGCATGGGAGCGTTGCGGCAGGACATGGAGTCCATGGCGAACGAGCTCATCGACGCCATGACCGAGCGCGGAGCGCCGGGCGACCTCGTCGCGGATCTCGCCTTCCCGCTGCCCGTGTACGTCATCTGCCGGATGCTCGGGGTGCCGGAGGGCGACCGCGAACGCTTCAAGGCGTGGTCGGACACCTTCCTGACCACCACGCGCTACACACGCGAGGAAACCGCCGACGCGCACCAGGAGTTCGCCGCCTACATGGCGGGCCTTGTCCGGGACAAGCAGGCCCGGCCGGGGGAGGACCTGCTCAGCCAGCTGATGGCCGGAACCGATGGCGACGGCCGACCGATGAGCGAAGACGCGCTGGTGGCCACGGGACAGGCCCTGCTCCTGGCCGGGCACGAGACCACCGCCGGTTTCATCGCCCTGATGGTGGCCCACCTGCTGTCCGACCGGCGGCGCTGGGAGCGGCTGCTGGCCGAACCGTCCCTGGTCCGCCAGACCGTGGAGGAGAGCCTGCGCTTCGACCCCAACGGCAGCAACTTCGGCATGCTCCGCTATGTGCACGAGGACACGGAGCTGTCCGGTCACGTGGTGCCGGCCGGCAGCACCGTGGTGTGCAGCATGGCGGCGGCCAACCGGGACGAGCGCGCCTGGGACGATCCGGAGTCGCTCGACATCGGCCGCAGCCCCAATCCGCACCTGACCTTCGGGGCGGGATCACACTCCTGCCTCGGCCAGCCGCTGGCCCGCACCGAGATGCAGGTCGTCCTGAGCGTCCTGCTGCGCCGACTGCCCACCCTCGAACTCGGCGTGGACGCCGCTGCCCTGCGGGCGCACGAGGGGCTGCTCACCGCCCCGCTGAGAGAACTGCCGGTGACCTGGTGAGCGCCGTGCCCGCCACCCGAACCCTGCGCACCGCCGCCACGCGTGACGCGATCCTGGCAGCGGCCGAACGCCTCTTCGCCGAGCAGGGGCTGTCGGCTGTCTCCCACCGTCAGATCGCCGAAGCGGCCGGGCAGCGCAATGTCACCGCTGTCAGCTATCACTTCGGCAGCAGAACCGACCTCGTCCAGGCGATCATGACCCGGCACGGCGAACAGGTCGACGAGATCCGGCGGCGGTACGCCTCACAGGCCGCGGCCGTCGACGGTCTCACCGGCTGGGTGCGGGCCCTGGTCGTCCCCGTCACCGACCATCTCGCCTCGCTCGGTGTCCCCTCCTGGAACGCGCGCTTCTCCGTCCAGGTCATGACCGACCCGGTGATGCGCGCCCTGGTCACCGACGAGGCGCTGACCCGCCCCCACCTGGGCCGGATCCTCGATGGGCTCGGCCGCCACCTGGGCCATCTGCCCCGCCAGGTCCGCGCCGCCCGCGGCGACATGGCCCGCCACGTGATCACACACACCTGCGCGGAACGCGAACGGGCCCTGGCCAGGAGCGCCGGCCTGTTGCACAGCTCCTGGGACGAGACCGCCGACGCCCTGACGGACGCCCTCGGCGGGCTGCTCAGTGCCCCCGTCTCCCGCCCCACCGAACCCCCCACCGCCTTCGGGAAGGAACACCAGGAACATGAAGATCCACGTTGACGAGGAGAAGTGCTGCGGCGCCGGACAGTGCGTCATGATCGCGCCCGAGGTCTTCGACCAGCGCGACGAGGACGGCATCGTCGTACTCCTGGATTCCGCCCCGGCAGCCGACCAGCACGACGCCGTGAGGGAATCCGCGGACGTCTGCCCGGCCGCTGCCATCCACCTCAGCGAGGACGCGTGAGCGTCCCCGACAGCGTCCTGGTGGTCGGGGCGTCCGCCGCCGGTCTCGGCACCGCCGAAGGGCTGCGGCGCAAGGGCTACCAGGGCCGACTCACCCTGCTGGACGCGGCGCCCGGACCGCCTCACGACCGGCCGCCGCTGTCGAAGCAGATCCTCGCGGGCATCTGGGAACCCGAGCGGGCCCACCTGCGCACTCCCCAGGCGCTGGACGCGCTGGACGCCCAGCTCCTGTTCGGTGACGAGGCCGTCGACCTGGAGGTGCGGACCCGCACCGTCCGCACGCGCGGCGGACGGACGCTGCGGGCCGACGCCGTCGTGCTGAGCCCCGGACTGCGACCCCGCCGTCTGCCGGGCCTTCCCGTCCTCCGCGGGACGCATGTCCTGCACACACTCGACCAGGCGCTCGCCCTGCGCACCGAACTGGGCTCCGCCCGGCACGTCGTCGTCATCGGCAACGGAGTGCTCGGCGCGGAGATCGCCGCCACCTGCGCGGGCCTCGGTCTCGACACGACGCTGGTCGGCAGCGGGCCGGGGCCGATGGCAGGCCGGCTCGGCCCGCGTATCGCCGCGCTGCTGGCACAGCTCCACATCCGCAACGGTGTACGCCTGATCAACAGCACCACCGTCAGCGGCCTCACGCACGCACACGACCGCGTCACCGGAGTGCGCCTGCCCGGTGGACAAACCCTTCCGGCCGACGTGGTCGTGACCGCCATCGGAAGCGAGCCCCACACCCAGTGGCTGGCCGCCGGCGGACTGCGCCTGGACGACGGCATCGTCTGCGACGCACAGTGCCGCGCCGCCCCCGGCATCTACGCGGCCGGGGACGCCGCCCGCTTCCACCACCAGGAACTCGGCCTGCACATGCGGCTGGAGAACCGCACCAACGCCACCACTCAGGCCGCGACCGTGGCGGCGAACATCCTCGGGGACGAGCGCCCCTACACGCCTCTTCCCTACTTCTGGACCGACCAGTTCGACGTGAAGATCCAGGTGTTCGGCACCCCCACCGCCGACGCCGCCCTGACCGTCGTCGAGAGCGGGGACGACGGCCGCTTCGTCGCCCGGTGCGACGGGCCTCAGGGAGCCACCGCCGTCATCGGCTGGAACATGCCCAAGCAGACACGTCTCCACAGCCAGGTGCTCGCGCCTCCATCCCGTCTCACCCGTTCATGAACCGGCCACCCCACCACTGACCGTCGAGGAACCCCATGACCACGCCAGTGCCCGACACCGCGGACCTGCCCGCGTTCCCCCACCCCCGCGCCGCCTCCTGCCCGTTCGGCGTGTCCCCGCAGATGACGGCCCTCGCGGGCCACGGCCCCGTCACGCGCGTGTCGTCCTGGGGCCGCAGCACCCCCTGGGTGGTGACCACCCACGCCGAACAGAAGGCCCTGCTCGCCGACAACCGGCTCAGCGCGGACTTCACGAACCCGGGCTTCCCCAGCCCCGTCGACCCCCAGAACGCGCACAGCGGCTCCACCGACATGAGCTTCGTGGGCATGGACGACCCCGAACACGCCCGGTTGCGCCGCATGGTCAGCGGCGCCTTCACCATCAAACGGATCGAAGCCCTGCGCCCCGCAGTGCTCAGGATGACGAACGCGTTCATCGACGACATGCTCGCCGGGCCCCGACCGGCCGACCTGGTCCAGGCCCTCGCGCTCCCCATCCCCTCACTGGTCATCTCCGACCTGCTCGGCGTCCCCTACGACGACCACGCGTTCTTCCAGACCAACAGCAAGACCATCGTCTCCTCCGTCGCCGAGCCCGCGGCGCGGCAGGCCGCTCACGCCAACCTCGCGGAGTACCTGGACGAACTCGTCGGCAGAAAGCTGACCGAACCGGGCGACGACCTGCTCTCGTCCCTCGCCGAACGGATCCGGGACGGAGAACTGACGCAACGTCAAGCATCCGTCATGGGAGTGCTCCTGCTCCTCGGTGGACACGAGACCACGGCCAACATGATCACGTTGGGGACGCTCCTGCTGCTGGAACACCCGGACCAGCTCGCGGTCGTCCGCGACACCGACGACCCCACGGTGATCGCCGCAGCGGTCGAGGAAGTGCTGCGGTACCTCTCCATCGTCCACCTCGGACGACGGCGAACGGCACTGGAGGACATCGAGATCGCCGGGCAGACCATCCGGGCCGGTGACGGCGTCATCCTCCTGAGCGAGCTCGCCAACCGCGACCCCCGTGCCTTCCCCGACCCCGACACCCTCGACATCACGCGCAACGCCCGACCGCACCTGGCCTTCGGGGCCGGCACCCACCACTGCGTCGGGCAACCCCTGGCCCGCATGGAACTCCAGGTCGTCTACCCCACCCTCTTCCGCCGCATCCCGACCCTGCGCGCGGCCGTCGCCGTCGACGACATTCCCTTCAAGCACGACGCCGTCATCTACGGAGTCCACGAACTGCCCATCACCTGGTAGGAGAGCGGGGAGTTCCGCGCGGCACGGTCGGTGGAGCGGCGGGTTGCATCGGGATCAGGTGTTCAGCAAGCGCTGGAAGAACGAACGGTAGCGTGGGAGGGCGACGCGCAGTTCCTCGGTCGCCACCTCCTCACCTCGCTGCCACTGGCTTTCGGACCGTTCCTCTCCTCACATCCGGTCCGAAGGAACGGCCCCGGTCGCGGGTCAGCGCCGCTGACCGTTGTGCAGCAGCTCGTCGAACAGGGTTCGGTAGTGGACCATCGCGCCGCGCAGTTCCTCCGTGGATGCCTCGTGCCGACTGCTGCGGGCACTGACTTCGTGAGCGGCCCGGTAGTTGTCGAGGGTGCGACCGTGTTCGACCGACAGGTCGCTGACCTGCTGCTCGAATCCCCGCGTCGGATAGCCGCGCTCACTCATGAGCGCGGTCACCAGCCTGTCGGCGTCATGCACCGCGTCGTCCGGGTGGTCGACGAACTCCTCCTGCGCCTGGTGCCAGCCCGCGGCGTACTTCTCCCTGTCCGCCGACGAGAGTGGTTTGATCTCCAGCGCGTCATGGCGTTGCTCC
This sequence comes from Streptomyces sp. NPDC058051, assembly GCF_042885475.1. NCBI lineage: Bacteria > Bacillati > Actinomycetota > Actinomycetes > Kitasatosporales > Streptomycetaceae > Streptomyces > Streptomyces sp. NPDC058051. The sequence continues at coordinate 57,937 of NZ_JBHVRW010000006.1, read as the reverse complement.
CGCTCGCGCAATTCCCGTTCGGCGGACGAGCGGCTCTTCTCCTCCTCCACGACCCGTTCGTATTCGGGTCCGAACTGCTGCTTCAGATGCCGTCTGCGCGCGATGCGTGAGGCCGCGAGTGCGCACAACAACACCACGACCACGACCACGACGATGATGGCCACGATGGTTCCGATCGACATGGCTCCTCCGCTCGCCCCTGGCCGATACCGACGTGCGGCCGAAAGGGGTTCTGTTGGTTTCCCGTCGGCTGTACCGCTCGCCCGCGGCCCTTGTGGAGCGATGTGTGTACGGGGTGGGGGACGGGCGCCGTCGAGGGGGCCGACGACGCGGTCCGGCACCGCTCTGCCCGTAGTGCCCGGCGAGCACGTGCCCCGGGAAGCCGAGGATCCGGCGGACGACTCCCACCGCCGCGAGAATGATCCCGGCCGCCCACGGGACGTGACGTCGACGCCGGTCAGGACGCCCACGCCAAGCGGAACGGCTCCGAGAGCGATCACCACGCGGTCCGATCCCGCAGGCGAGGGCGTACTCCCCTTCCACTCTGAATCCCGACCGCCGTCGCGGCAACCGCGTGGACCGATGAGACCCGACCCGGGCAACCCGCCGTTCCGGCGGGCCGGCCGGGCGGAGAGGATCTTCGCGAAGCCGCCTGTGAAGAATTCCCGGGGGTCGCCTCAGCGGGTCGGCGGTGTCGAGCGGGCATAGCGGCCCGCGAGCCGGCGGAGGTGAGTGACCAGTTCCTCCGGCTCGGTGACGTCGAAGTCGAAGTCGAGCATGCCCAGGTGGACGGCGAGGGTCTGCACTGTGTCGGCACCGGTGGTCAGGACGCAGCTGTCGGCGTCGACAGCCTCGACGGTGCCGACCGCGGGGTTGATCCGCTCGATCACCGCCGTCGCCGGGGCATGGACGGTCACCCGCGCGTGGTGGCGCCAGGCGGCGCTCGACACCCGTTGGGAGACGTACGCGGCGATGTCGCCGCCGGGCAGGTCGCGCGGGGCGAAGCGCGGTCCGGTCGGGGTGCGGGGCTGGATCCGGTCGATCCTGAAGGTCCGCCAGTCCTCGCGCTCGACGTCCCACGCCACCAGGTACCAGCGCCGTCCCCAGTTCACCGCCCGATGCGGCTCCACGACGCGCCGGGTGGAGGAGCCGGAGTGGTCCAGGTAGTCGAAGCGCAGCCGTTCCCGGTCGCGGCAGGCGGACACCAAAGTGGTCAGCACATCCGCGGAGACAGCCGGGACCGGACGGTCGGCCGGTACGGCCACGGTGTACGCCTGGAGCGTCCGCACCCGTCGGCGCAGCCGCGCGGGCAGCACCTGCTCCAGCTTGGCCAGCGCCCGCAACGAGGTCTCCTCGGTGCCGGGGACGGCGCCCTGCGCGGCGATGCGCAACGCGATCGTCACCGCGACGGACTCCTCGTCGTCGAGAAGCAGTGGGGGCATCGCCGCGCCGGCGGCCAGCCGGTAGCCGCCGGTGGCGCCGCGTGTGGCGTCCACGGGATAGCCGAGCTCGCGCAGTCGGTCGATGTCGTTGCGGACGGTACGGCCGCTCACCCCGAGGCGCTCGGCCAGTTCGGATCCCGGCCAGGCCCGCGGGGTCTGCAGCAGGGAGAGCAGACGCAGCAAACGCGCGGAAGTATCAAGCATAAAGCCCAGCCTGAGGTGTCATTAGGAAAGCAACGTACCTATATCCAGCCTACCGTTCTCTTCATGGAGACCAGCAGCAACACCGACGCCCGGATCCGCCCGTACCGCATCGACATCCCGCAGGCCGAACTGGACGACCTGCGCGACCGGCTGGCACGTACCCGCTGGGGCAGTGAGATCCCCGGCACCGGCTGGAGCCGGGGCGTGCCCACCGACTACCTCAAGGGCTTGGCCGCGTACTGGGCCGACGCCTTCGACTGGCGCAAGGCGGAGGCGGAGCTCAACGAGTACCCCCAGTTCACCACCGAGATCGACGGCCAGAACATCCACTTCCTGCACGTCCGTTCGCAGAACCCGACGGCCGTCCCGCTGCTTCTCCTGCATGACTGGCCCTGCTCGTTCGTCCAGTTCGTGGAGGTCATCCGACCGCTGACGCAGGACTTCCACGTCATCGTGACCTCGACGCCCGGCACCGGCTTCTCGGGCCCGCTCGGCGAGGCCGGCTGGAACACCGGCCGCATCGCGGGCGCGTTCGTCGAGCTGATGGATCGTCTCGGCTACAGCGCCTATGGCGTTCAGGGAACGGGCGGGGGCGCCTGGACCGCCGCCGAGATGGGGCGCCAGGCACCCGACCGGGTCATCGGCATTCACGTCAACGGCCTGGTCACCTTCCCCTCCGGGGATCCCGCCGAACTCGACGGGCTGACCGGGCCCGAGGAGGAGCGGCTGGCCCGGATGGAGAACTTCCAGCAGGACAAGATGGGCTTCAACGCCATCCAGTCCACCCGCCCGCAGACCCTCGCTCATGGACTGCACGACTCGCCGGTCGGCCAACTCGCCTGGATCGCCGAAAAGTTCAAGGAGTGGACGGACCCCGCCGCTGAGCTCCCCGAGGATGCCGTGGGCCGCGACCGCCTGCTGACGAACATCAGCGTCTATTGGTTCAGCGGCACGGCCGGCTCCTCGGCGAACCTCTACTACGAGTCGGGCCACGACGCGAGCGCCTGGGCCCCGAAGGCGCGCGGCACCGTCCCGACCGGAGTGGCCGTCGCCCTGGACACCGACATCGCCATCCGCCGCTTCGCCGAGCGCGACCACAACATCACCCACTGGACCGAGCTGGAGCGCGGCGGCAACTTCCTCGCGCTGGAGCAGCCCGAGGCGTTCGTCACTGACGTCCGCGCCTTCTTCGGCGCACTCACCGGCTGACACCCGCGAGAATGCCCGGGCAGTCCACGGCATGGAGCGCCAGGCCGGAACTGCCCGGGCCGCACCGTCCGGGTGCGTCCTGACCTGCGGCAGTCCCGGAGCGGACCCGTCCAACGGCACCGCACAGCGATCACCCCGACCAGATCACCCCGACCAGATCGCCTGAGACGACGGGAGAATCCGGACGGATCGCCTGAGATCGGGACCAGGCCGACGTGAGTCCGCCCCGGAGATCTGAGCCCCCGTGGGAGATGAGAGGGTCGGACGGACGAGCGGACGCCACCGAACGCCCTGCGGTGGAACGCGAGGCGTTCGATGAACGGGTTCCGGACCCATTCACCGATCGGTTGGTCCCGCATGGCCGGACGGCCCTTGGCCGGCTTCGGCGTTTCGCCCACGTGGTGCCCGGATCTCGGGCAGGAACGCGAAGTGCCGTTGAAATGGGGCGATATGGCTCGTCGAAGATCCCCGAGAGCGACCTGATCGCCGTGGGCCGGGAGCGGACGGCCGGGCAGGTGTACATCGTCGGCTCTGTCGAGCGCAGTCCGGGCCCGCCTTCTGGTGCACTTCGGAGCGGGGCACGGGATGAATGTGCACTGCGAAGAGTATTCGGGCCGCTGCCGTGCGAAATCGCGGACGGCGTCGTCCGCCCAGATCAGGGGCTCTCCGCAGTCGGCCAAGGAGGGCTGAGGAGAGTCGGTACGCTATGCTCCGGTCACCGTCCCATCTGGCGCTGACAGGCTCCGTAGCCGTCGCGCAGGCCTCGTAGAAGGCGCGACGGTTCACGAACGGAAGGATGACGATGGCGGGTTGCTCAATAGCGGCGATTTCCTGGGAGCGTATACATCTTGCTCTTGTTGTGACGGTCTCGGACTTCACTGGAGATCCTAGTGCTCTCCGGTTCTTGATTGTTGACAACGAGCGCGAATTCCCCGTGAACTCTCGGCAAATCGAAGCCGGGCAGCACCGCTTGGAGATCAACGTCACCAACTTTGAGAACCGGCGCCAGGTGCCCAACGGCACGTGGCGGATCGTTCCGGTGGCCGGTGACGAGCGACTGCCTGCCGCCACCTTCGACCTCACGGCCGCGGACCGGCTCGACGTCGACTCCCGCAGCTTCCTCTACGACCGCAACCGCTCCGTCTACGTGATCGCGTTCGGGATATCGGACGACGACGAGAACCCCGAATTCCTCATGCGGACGTACCAGTTGTTCCGCGGCGCGGGGCCGAGCAAGAACGTGGTGAAGAAGCCGCTCGGCAAGCGAATAGCACTGAAGGTGATGTCGCGGCCCCGGCGCCGCAAGATCGCCAACCGCTTCTACTGGGCCGCGCGCCGCCTGAATCCCCCGCGCGGCAACCGGATTCTGTTCGCCTCCGAAATGCGCACCGCCCTCGGCGGCAACCTGGCGCGTGTCCACGACCGGATGATCGAGCGGGGCCTCGACGAGAAGTACACGTTCCGCCGCTCGTTCCGGGTACCCGACACGGCGAACAAGTGGAGCACGCTTCGTCTCATCTATCTGCTCGCGACGTCGGACACCGTGCTGATGGACGACTACTTCGGGCTTCTCGGAAACCTGAGCATTTCGCCGGAGACCAAGATCATCCAGCTCTGGCACGCCGGAAGCGGCTTCAAGGCGGTCGGGTACAGCCGGTTCGGAAAGTACGGTTCGCCGAAGCTGTCCAACGCCCACCGCAAGTACACCCATGTCATCACCGGGTCCAAGCACCTTGTGCCGGTGTACGCCGAGGCGTTCGGCATCGAGGAGTCGGCGGTCGTACCGACCGGCCTGCCCCGCATCGACACGTTCCTCGACAAGGAGCGTTCCCAGAAGGTCACTGACGACTTCTTCGCCGCACACCCGCAACTCCGGGGCAAGAAGATCGTGCTGTTCGCGCCGACCTTCCGCGGGAAGAGCATAGGAGACGCGCACTACGACTACGACCGCATCGACTTCGGGAAGCTCCACGAGGTCTGCGGCGACAAGTACGTCGTGCTCTTCCGGATGCACCACTTCATCGCGGAGCCCCCGCCGATCCCCGCCGAGTACGCGGACCGGCTGATCGACTTCGCGTCGTTCCCCGACACCAACGATCTGCTGCATGTGACCGACGTGCTCGTCACCGACTACTCGTCGGTCATCTACGAGTACACGCTGCTCGACAAGCCGATCCTGTTCTACGCGTACGACAAGGACACGTATTCGGTGATCCGCGGATTCCACCGCGACTACGACACCGTCGCCCCCGGCAAGATCTGCGTGACCTTCGACGAGCTGCTCAAGGCTCTGCAGGACGAGGACTTCGACCTCTCGAAGGTCGAGGAGTTCCGGCGCGAGAACTTCGACTACGTCGACACCAACTCGGCGGACCGGGTGATCGACTGGCTGGTGGTCGGAGATCACGGTGGCAGGGACACGGGCGGCCGGCACCGGTGGCTCGATTCCGTCCCGGACGACACGACTGTGGGCGACCAGCCGCTCAGCGACCAGTCAGAGGAATAGATCATGAACGTTGCGTTGCTTTTCGCCGGCGGCATCGGGTCGAGGATGAACTCCCGCGCCCTCCCGAAGCAGTTCCTGGAAGTCCAGGGCAAGCCGATCATCATCCACACCCTTGAGCACTTCGAGGCGCACCCCGAGATAGACAGCATCGCCATCGCGATACTCGCCGAGTACCGCGAGCACATGGTGAAGCTGCTGAAGCGATACGAGATCCAGAAAGTCAAGTGGATCATCGACGGCGGCCGGACCGGTCAGGAGTCGCGGCACAGGGCCCTTGAGACGGTCGCCGCGGACTGCCCCGATGACACCGTCGTGCTGATCCACGACGGCGTGCGCCCGCTGATCGACGCCAAGTTGATCAGCGCCAACATCGAGTCGGTCCGGGAGCACGGCTCGGCCATCACCTGCACCAAGTTCAACGAGACCGTGGTGTCGAGTGAGCACGAGCACATCGACGACGTGATCCCGCGCGACCACATATACGCTGCCCAGGCCCCGCAGAGCTTCCGGCTCGGCGAGATCCTCTCGCTGTACGACCGGGCGGTCGCGGAGGACGAGCACGACACCATCGACTCGTGCTCCCTCATGCACCGGTACGGTCACAAGATCTACCGCGTGGTCGGCCCCCGCTCGAACATCAAGATCACGACGGCCGAGGACTTCTACCTGTGCCGGACGTTTTTCGAGATCCTTGAGAACCAGCAGATCGTAGGTACGTGATTCCAGTGACCACCGTCTCCAGCTCGGTCGTGGCGCACGACCTCGATGAGATCCTTGACCGCGACCTGCCGTGGAGTGAGCTTTCCGGCCGCACCGTGCTGGTCACCGGCGCGAGCGGCATGCTGCCGTCGTATGTCGTCTACACCCTGCTCGCGCTGAACGACCGGCACGACGCGGGCATCATCGTGCACGGTCTGGTGCGCAACGAGGCGAAGGCCAGACGGCTGCTCGCGGACGTGATCGACCGCCCGGACTTCCACCTCGTCGTCCAGGACGTGGCGACTCCGCTCGAACTGTCCGGCCCCGTCGACTACGTGATCCACGGGGCGAGCGCCGCGCGGCCCGCCCTGCACGGCAGCCAGCCGGTCATGACGATCAAGGCGAACCTGCTGGGCACGTTCCACCTGCTCGACCTCTGTGTGGCGAAGGCCAGCCGCGGATTCCTGCTGATGTCCTCGGCGGAGGTCTACGGTGCCCAGCCGCCGGAGACCGAGCTCATCGACGAGCAGAGCTATGGCGGCTTCGACATCCTCAACCCGCGGGCCTGCTACGCCGAGGGAAAGCGCGCCGCGGAGACGATCTGCGCGACCTACCAGGCGCAGTACGGCATCGACAGCCGCGTCGTCAGGTTCGGTCACGTCTACGGGCCGGGGATGGCACTCGACGACGGGCGGGTCCAGGCCGACTTCGCGGCGAACGTGGTGGCCGGCAAGGACATCGTGCTCAACAGCGACGGTTCCGGCGTACGGACCTACACCTACGTGGCCGACGCCATCGCAGGGCTGTTCTATGCGCTGCTCTGCGGTGACCAGGTGGCCTACAACGTCGCGGACCCGTCCGGTCTGGTCTCGATCCGGCGGCTGGCGGAGCTGTTCACCGAGGTGCGCCCGGAGCGCGGACAGCAGCTCCGGTTCACCCATGAGTCCGACGCGCGTTCCTACAGCCTGACGAAGAAGCAGGGTCTGGACAGCGCACGGCTTGCCGCACTCGGCTGGAGCCCGGTGGTCGATCTTCCGACCGGACTGAACCGCATGGTGACCCATCTGGAGTCGAGCGCCCCGGGCCTTTAGCGAATCCCGTGTCGGCTCGCCACCGACACGGATCCACGGAAGCCGACAGGACGCACATGGCCTCGGGCGCGGACGAAAGTCCGCGCCCGAGGCCATGTGACGTCACGTCACTTAATCGCTGAACGTGGGCACTTCAGGAGGAGCGGAGTTTCCTGGCCAGCCGGCGCACCGGGGCCGGAAGGTACCGGACCAGCCGCCGCTGCTGCGCCTTGGGCTGCGCGCGCACCACCGGATTCCCCGGAACCGCGTCGTCATCGGTGGGATTCCAGTACTGCGGGGATTTCTCGCCCTTGCGCGGATACAGCTCATTCGGGCGGCGAGGAACGACCTCGGGACGCTCCCAGGCTATGTCCCGCCGCACCACTCGCGCCGGTGATCCCACCGCGACGCAGTTGTTGGGTATGTTCGACGTGACGATGCTGCGGAAGCCGATCACCGAGCCGTTGCCGATGGTGACGCCGCCCATCACGACCGCGTGCTTCGCGATCCAGACGTGCTCGCCCACGACGATCGACTGGGACGGGTTCACACGCTTCTCGGTGTGCACGTCGAAGATCGGGTGGGTGTCGTCGCCGCGCACCTCGATGTTCTTGGCGAACATCACGTCGGCACCGATCGTCACCGAAACGCCCTCGACGGCGGAGATGAAGGCGCGGCCGGCGCAGCCCACGTTCTCGCCGATCCGGATCCGGGACTCGTGCCCGCAGCGCAGTTCGAAGCGGAGACCTGCGCGCTTCTTCGTGGTCTGCTCGATCTCGATCTGGCCGTTGTCTCCCGAGAAGGTGACGAGCAGGTCCTTGATGTCTGCCTGGGGGCTGATGACGAGTCTGTTGTTCGAGCCCTTGAACCGGATATCGATCTTGGTCTCAACGATCTCGCCGTCGTAGACGATCTCGTTTCCCTGATCGTCCTTGTAGCGCTCCAGCTTGTGCAGTTGCAGCATCGTGATCTGAGGGGTGCCCTTGACCGGGTCAAGGTTGGATCTGCCCCTCGTACCTCCGTTCGGGCCTGCGAATTTGGCTCAAGCTATCAGATGGCTGTGCGGCTGAACCCCGGTGTGTTCGAACCGATCGAGGGCGCAACATCGGCTGCCGGATCGAGACCTCCAGCGCTGCCCGGTTCGCGTGTTCTCCGTAGTCCAGGGCGTGTATCGCGTAGATGGTCGGTCGTGGGGATGTGCTCCCGCGCCGAGGTACCGACCCGGTTGATCGCCTCGCGCGCGTACCGCTCGTACCGGGTGTGGAGGAGCTACGTGAAGGTGCCACAGTGTGGGGCGGGCCGGGGGGGACATACCGTGCGGTTGTGAGAGATGGGAGTCTGAACGGGTGAGTGAGACGACGGCAGAGACCCTGCAATACCGCTTTGACGGACCAGAAGACGCACCAGTGCTGGTGATCGGCCCCTCCCTCGGTACCACCTGGCACATGTGGGACCGGCAGATACCGGAGCTCACCCAGCACTGGAGAGTCTTCCGCTTCGACCTCCCCGGCCACGGCGGCGCCCCCGCCCACCCCGCGACCGCCGTCGGGGAACTCGCCGACCGGCTGCTCGCCACCCTCGACGGGCTCGGTGTGCAGCGCTTCGGGTACGCGGGCTGCTCCGTCGGCGGCGCGATCGGCGCCGACCTCGCGCTGCGCCATCCGCACCGGGTCGCCTCGTTGGCCCTGGTCGCCGCCTCACCCCGGTTCGGCAGCGCCGACGAGTTCCGCCAGCGCGGAGTGGTCGTCCGCACCAACGGCCTGGAGCCGATGGCCCGCGTCGCACCGGAACGCTGGTTCACGCCCGGCTTCGCCGCCGCCCAGCCCGCCATCGTCGAGTGGGCCGTCCAGATGGTCCGCACCACCGACCCCGGCTGCTACATCGCCTCCTGCGAAGCCCTCGCCGCCTTCGACATCCGCGGCGAGCTCGGCCGCATCACCGTCCCGACCCTCGTCCTGGTCGGCGCGGAGGACCAGGTCACCGGACCGGCCGACGCCCGCACCCTGGTCGCGGGCATACCGGACGCCCGGCTGGCCCTCGTACCCGGCGCCTCCCACCTCGCCCCCGTCGAACAGCCCGGCGCCGTCACCGATCTGCTCCTCACCCACTTCTCCACGGCCTGGCAGGACACCCTCGCCGCCATCCCCGCCCCGCCCGCCGCCCCGCAGCTCTCCGCCCCGCAGCTCTCCGCCCCCGTGCTTCCCGTCGCGGAGATCACCGCCGCCACACCTCTGCCCGCGACCGGGGCCACCGGGCGCGCCGACCCGCACGACCCCGGCATGAAGGTCCGCCGCGAGGTGCTGGGCGACGCCCATGTGGACCGGACCCTGGCCGCGTCCGACGGCTTCACCGACGAGTTCCAGGAACTGGTCACGCGCTACGCCTGGGGCGAGGTCTGGACCCGGGAGGGACTGGACCGCCGCACCCGTAGCTGTGTCACGCTCACCGCGCTGGTCACCTCCGGCCGGCTGGAGAGCTTTGCCGCGCACGTCAGAGCCGCCCTGCGCAACGGCCTGACCCCGGCCGAGATCAAGGAAGTGCTCATGCAGACCGCCGTGTACTGCGGCGTACCGGCCGCGAGCGCCGCCTTCTCCCTCGCCCAGACCGTGATCCAGGAAGAAACCACGCCCCGTCCGTAGCAGGATGGGTTCATGAACGCTGCGAACCCCGTGCACCTGACACTGACCAAGAAGACGCACTCCTGCATCCGTCTGGAGAAGGACGGGCGGACACTCGTCATCGACCCGGGCGGCTTCTCGGAGCAGGACGCCACCGTCGACGCCGACGCGATGCTGGTGACGCACGAGCATCCCGACCACTTCAACGAGGACCGGCTGCGCGCCGGTATGGAGGCCAACCCGGCCGCCGAGATCTGGACCCTGCGCAGCGTCGCCGACCAGCTCTCGGCGGCCTTCCCCGGCCGTGTCCACACCGTCGGCCACGGCGACACCTTCAGCGCGGCGGGCTTCGAGGTGCAGGTGCACGGCGAGTGGCATGCGGTGATCCACCCGGACATCCCGCGGATCACCAACATCGGCTTCCTGGTCGACGGTTCTGTCTTCCACCCGGGCGACGCCCTCACCGTCCCCGAACAGCCCGTCGACACGCTGATGCTCCCGGTGATGGCCCCGTGGAACAAGATCTCCGAGGTCATCGACTACGTACGGGAGGTCAAGCCGCGCCGCGCCATCGACATCCACGACGCGCTGCTGACCGACCTGGCCCGCCCGGTCTACGACACCCAGATCGGCAGCCTCGGCGGCACCGACCACGGCAGGCTGGCTCCGGGGGACTCGACCGGGCTGTGACCGCTGCCGGTCCGTCGGCTGTCCGTGGGAGCCGCTAGGTTTACGTACATGCGCATCGCCACCTGGAACGTCAATTCGATCACCGCCCGGCTCCCACGGCTCCTGGCCTGGCTGGAGAGCACCGGCACCGATGTGCTGTGCATCCAGGAGACCAAGTGCACAGCCGAGCAGTTCCCGGCGGACGCACTGCGCGAGCTGGGCTACGAGTCCGCGGTCAACGCCACCGGCCGGTGGAACGGCGTCGCACTGGTCTCCCGGGCCGGCCTGTCCGACGTCGTCACGGGACTGCCCGGCGGGCCGGAGTACGAAGGCGTGCAGGAGCCCCGGGCGATCTCCGCGACCTGCGGACCGGTCCGCGTCTGGTCGGTGTACGTGCCCAACGGCCGGGAGATCGAGCACCCGCACTACGCGTACAAGCTGCGCTGGTTCGAGGCCCTGCAGAAGGCTGTCGCGGCGGATGCCGCGGGCTCGCTGCCGTTCGCGGTCCTGGGCGACTTCAACGTGGCCCCGACCGACGAGGACGTCTGGGATCCGGCGCTGTTCGAGGGCGCGACCCACGTCACCCCCGCCGAGCGCGCCGCCCTGACCGCGCTGCGCGAGGAGGGCCTGTCCGACGTCATGCCGCGCCCGCTCAAGTACGACCGCCCGTACACCTTCTGGGACTACCGGGAGCTGCGCTTCCCGAAGAACAAGGGCATGCGCATCGACCTGGTCTACGGCAACACGACCTTCACCGCAGCGGTCAAGGACAGCTATGTGGACCGTGAGGAGCGCAAGGGCAAGGGTGCGTCGGACCATGCCCCGGTGGTCGTGGACCTCGACCTCTGAGGTCCGTCCGCGCCGGGTCCGGTCCGGTTCCGGCACGGAGGGCCTTCGGCGCCCGGCGACTCGGACGGCCCGTCGATGTCAGTGCTCGCCGATACCGTGGTCGATGTCCTTATCCCGCTTGCTGGCTGCTTGCTGTGACCAGGACAGCCCCGCCCGTTCAGCGCCGGGCGGGGCATCGACCACGGCCCGTCAGACCGCGGGAAGCCCGTCCGGACTCCGGTCGGCGGTCCGGGCCACGCACAGGGACGCCGCGGCGGCGCCCAGGGCGAGGACCATCAGCAGCGCGCTCACCCACAGCGGTGACCGGAAGCCGAATCCCGCACCGATCGCGATCCCGCCGAACCACGGGCCGAGCGCACCGCCCACATTGAACGCGGACGTGGCGAACGAGCCGGACAGGGTCGGTGCGTCGGCCGCGAGCCGCAACACCCACGAGATCAGCGCCGTACCCGTGCCGAACGCCAGCATGCCCTGGACGAAGACGAGCGTGACCGAGGCGAAGGGGCTCCCGGCGGTCAGCGCGAAGCCGGTCCAGCCGACGGTGAGCAGGACCAGACCGGTCGCCGTGAAGGCGACGGGCCGTGCGTCGACGCTCCGGCCGGCGACGGTCACCCCGACGAACGCGCCCAGACCGAACAGCGCGAGCAGAGCGGGCACCCAGGCGGCATCGAGACCGGTGACACGCGTGGCCAGCGGTTCGACGTAGGAGAACGCGCAGAACGTCGCCCCTTGCACGAAGGCGCTCGTCAGCAGCGTCAGAAGCAGCCGCGGGCGGGCCAGGGCCCTCAGCTCGTCGCGGGCGGGCGCGGAGGTGGACCGCGGACGTGTTTCCGGGATCGTCCTGGCGATCACGACGAGGGCCGGTACGGAGACGAGGGCGACGGCCCAGAAGGCCGACCGCCATCCCCAGTGCCCGCCCAGTGCCGCACCGGCCGGTACCCCGGCCACACAGGCCAGCGTGACGCCCCCGACGACCACGGACGTGGCGCGTGCCCGGGCCCCGGGGCCGACCAGGGAGAGGGCGGTCACCAGGGCCACGGCCCAGAAGCCGGCGTTCGCCAGGGCCCCGACGACCCGTGTCGCGAGCAGCACTCCGTAGCTGGAGGTGAGTGCGCCGACGACATGGACGGCGCTGAAGACACAGAGGAAGAACAACAGGGCGCGGCGGCGCGGCCAGTTCCGGCTGAAGAGTGCCATCGACGGAGCCCCCACGACCATTCCGACGGCGAAGGCGGAGGTCAGCAGCCCCGCGGACGGAAGGGACACGTGGAGGTCGGCGGCGATGTCGGAGACCAGGCCGGACAGCATGAACTCGGATGTGCCCTGGGCGAAGACGGCGAGCCCGAGCGCGTAGACAGCGAATGGCATGTAAAACCCCATGGACGTCTGACGGATGGACCAGGCGGGGGTGCGGGCCGCGCCCGCCCGTGGTGAAGGGCGGCAACGCGGAGGAACGTCCGGGGAGTTCAAGGACGGGACGTGACGACCTGGCAGGCGCCCGAGCCGGAGAATCCGAGCAGGAACGCGTACGGGGAAAGCACAGCCCACACCGCTGTGGTCCGGCGGCGGCCGGCGGCAGCGATCGTAGGACCGGTAGGCGGTCGTACGGGATCAACGCGACAGCGGGTCAGCCACCGGTGGCCAGGGCTGTCCCGTAATCCCTGGCGGGTGCGCGACGGATTACGGGACAGCCCTGGTCTCTGTCGGACTCGGGGCTGGACATGATCGCGAAGTTACCGCACGGACCCGTTCTCCTCCAGCGCTTTTTGCGCCAGGAGCCCTGCTGCGAACGGGAATCCGACTGTCGGAATAGAAGCTTCACGCACGCGATGCGGCCGAGGCATCCTTGCGAGGCCGGGTGTTCACAGTCGTCCCGTGTTGTAGGTGCGCCAGGGTATCAAGCTGTCATGTGTGGTGGATCTGATCCTCTCTCGCGCGGCCAGCGGCGCGAGAGCCCTTTATCGCTCTCCAAAGGATGAAGATGCCCCGAATCGATTCCCCGTTCGTCACCCGTCGTGGCTTCATCGGCGCCGTCGGCGCGGCCTCCGTACTTCTCGGTACGGGAGCCGTCGCGAGCCGGCCGGCATTCGCCCAATCCCCTTCCTTGGCAAGGGACTTCCCGTTCCGTGTAGGTGTCGCATCCGGTGACCCGCTGCCCGACTCCGTGGTGTTGTGGACCCGTCTGGCGACCGACCCGCTGGCCCCCGACGGCTCCGGCGGAATGCCGCCCCGTCCGGTCGCTGTCCGGTGGGAGGTCGCCGAGGACGAGCGGTTCCGTCGTGTGGTGAAGCGTGGCACGGCCACGGCGACGCCCGAACTCGGTCACTCGGTTCACCCGGAGGTGTGGGGTCTGCGCCCCGGGCGTGTGTACTGGTACCGCTTTCGTGTGGGTGGCCACATCAGCCAGGTGGGCCGCACCAGGACCGCTCCGTCGCACGGCTCCAGGGTCTCGTCGCTGTCCTTCGCGTTCGTCAGCTGCGCCAACTGGAGCGATGGCTTCTTCACCGGTTACGGCCACCTCGCGAACGAGGACGTCGACCTCGTCGTGCATCTCGGCGACTACATCTACGAGTACGGCGTCAACGCCACCGGCGGCGCCCGCAACCAGCCGATGGGCGACGAGTTCCGGCCCGAGGCGACGGACCTGGCGCGCTACCGGCTGCAGTACGGGCTCTACAAGAGCGACCCCGACCTGATGGCCGTGCACGCCGCGCACCCCTTCGTGGCCACCCTCGACGACCACGAGGTGGAGAACAACTGGGCCGGCGAGATTCCCGAGGCGTCGAGCCAGAGCAAGGGCGAGCTGTGGCTGCCGCGCCGCGCGGCGGCGTTCCAGGCGTACTACGAGAACCTGCCCCTCCGCGCCGGGTCGATCCCGGGCGGCGCCGACATGCGGATCCACCGCCGGTTGGGCTACGGAGACCTGGTCGACTTCAACGTCCTCGACACCCGGCAGTTCCGCGACGACCAGCCGTACGGTGACGGCACCCACGCCCCCGGTCCGGAGTCCACCGACCCGTCGAGGACGATGATGGGCTTCGAGCAGGAGGCGTGGCTGCTGAACAACTTCCGGCGATCGAAGGCCCGTTGGCAGGTCCTCGCGAACCAGGCGCCCATGGCCGAGGTCGACCTGGACGCCACCGAGAAGAAACTGCTCTTCATGGACCCCTGGGACGGGTACGCCGCCAACCGCCGGCGCATCCTCGGCGGCGCTCTCGAACGCGATGTCGACAACCTGGTCGTCATCTCCGGTGACCGCCACCAGAACAACGCCGGCAACCTGCTCCTCGACTACGAGGACGAGCGCTCGCCGATCGTCGGCAGCGAGTTCGTCGGCACGTCGATCACCAGCAACGGTGACGGCGTGGACATGAACGAGTGGGGGCAGACAGCCCTCGCCGCGAACCCGCACATGAAGTTCTACAACTCACAGCGCGGGTACGTGCGGTGCCGCGTCACGAAGGACGAGTGGCGCAGCGACTTCCGGGTCATGCCGTACGTCAGCCGGCCGGAGGCGCCGATCTCGACACGGGCGACGTATGTCATCGAGAACGGGGTGCCGGGGGTGCAGCTCGCCTGAGGGCGCGGTCGTCGCCGGAATGAGCCGGTGCCCGAGGGGGAGCGCTCACGCCCCCTCGGGCACCGGTGGTGGATCCTCTGCCGGTCAGGGTCCTGGTCTTCGTCCAGGGCCGTGGATCCGTCCCTCACGGGTGGCCCGCGGCCCGGCGGGATCCGGGTCGGGTGGGCCGGTGCTCAGAGCCCCGTGACGTTCAGCAGCAGGTTGGGGCTGCCGGTCTGGGCGTCCGTCACCACGCTGCTGGTGGCTTTGGCCTTGAGCGCGGCGGTGACCGCTGCCGGGCTCGCGGAGGGATGGGTGGCCAGGTAGAGGGCGGCGGCCCCGGCCACGTGCGGGGAGGCCATGGACGTGCCGCTCATGACGGCGGTGGCGGTGTCGGAGGCGTAGCCGAGCGAGGTGATGGAGGAGCCGGGGGCGAAGATGTCGACGCACGTGCCGTAGTTGGAGAAGCTGGAGCGGGCGTCGGTGCTGGTGGTGGAGGCGACGGTGATCACCGAGGGCTCGCGGGCGGGCGACTGGTTGCAGGCGCTGGTGGAGCTGTTGCCGGCCGATACGGCGACGGTGACTCCGGCGTCGACCATGCCCGCCACCGCGGCGTCCTTGGCGTCGGTCGCGGTGCCGCCTATGGAGACGTTGGCGACGGCGGGCCGGTGGGCGTTGGCGGCCACCCATTCGTACCCGGCGATCACGTTCGCGGTGGTGCCGCTGCCGCTGCAGTCCAGGACGCGCACGGCGACCAGGCTCACGCCCTTGGCCACGCCGTAGGTGCCGCTGCCGACGGTACCGGCGGTGTGGGTGCCGTGGCCGTGGCAGTCGGAGGCGACGGAGTCGTTGTCGACGAAGTCGTACCCGTAACTGGCCCGGCCGCCGAAGTCGCCGTGCGTGATGCGGATGCCCGTGTCGATGATGTAGGCGGTGACATTGCTCGCCGTCGTCGAGTAGGTGTAACTGCCGCTGAGCGGCAGGTTCGCCTGGTCGACGCGGTCCAGCCCCCAGGTGGGCGAGTACTGGGTCGCGTCGGCGTGCTCGACGCCGTTCTGCTCGACGAAGGCGACGGACGGGTCGGCCGCGATCCGGCGGGCCTGGGCGGCGGTGGCTTCAAGGGTGAAGCCGTTGAGCGCGGTGCTGAAGGTCCGGCGAACCGAGCCGCCGAACTCGGTGGTGAGCTCCCTGGCCTTCACGCTCCTGGCGCTGGGGGCGTCCTGTTCCAGTACGACGATGTACGAGCCGTCGATGGCCCCGGGGCTGTCGGCTCCCCGTATGACGCCGAGCGGCGCGGGCTCGGCGGCGTCGGCCGGTGAGGCGAGAACGGTCAGGAGGAGCGCCGTACAGGCGCCGGCGAGCGGGGCGAATCTCCAACGCGACATGGGGGGATACTCCTTGGGCTCGGCTGGGGGGATGTACCGAGGAGAATCCTTCCGAATCATCGGAGTGTCATGGGCGCGTCAGTGCCAGGGGCACCAAGGTGTCACCGCCGTTCCCCTTCACAGCCACCCCCGACGGATGGCATGCAGCGCCAGTTGGAAGCGGGACGTCGCGCCCGTCTGCGCCATCAGGATTTCCATGCGGCGGAAGAACGTCCGTCTGCTGATGCCGAGCCGACGGATGATCTGCGCGTCCGGGACGCCCGCGGCGAGCATCGCGAGGATGCGACGCTCGGTGGGGGAGAGGCGCTGCGCGGCCCCTTGGCCTCCGTGCAGGGGCAGGGCGGTGTCCCAGGCCAGCGCGAAGAGTTCGGACAGCGCGGCCAGCAGCGCCCCGGGGCGTACGACCAGGAGGACGTGGTTCACGTCCACCGTCGCGATCGGCAGGGACACCAGGGCGGCCTGATCGTCGATGAGGGTCAGCTTGACGGGGAGCGCCGGCAGGACACGCGCTTCCTCGCCCGCCTCGACGCACGGCAGGATGTTCCCGTCGAGCTTCCCGGGGTGAGTGAGCGCGGCCTGCGAGTACACGACGCGGTGCCGGACTCCTCGCGCCAGCAGATCCGTTGCCGTGCGGGTGGCCCGTGCCGTGTCACGGAAGTAGGGCGGCGAGTCGAACATCCGCGTCTCGTGCTCCGCGGAGTTCCGCAGTTCCTCCAGCCGCCGCTCGATGGCCGCGTCGCCGTCGACGACTTCCACGATGCCGTCGTTGGGCCCCGGAGGCATGCTGCGCCGGTGGCGGTCGAACGCCATCGCGATCCCCGACCGCGCCTCCTCCAGCCTCATCTCCTGCCTCCGCGTGAGCAGTTCGAGGGCCGCGGTGGGAGGCAGCGGGAAGAGGACGGGGGCGGGACTGTCCGACCACGCGGCCGGCGCTTCGGCGGCCAGACCGGAGTCGATCAGTTCCTGACGGGCCGCGGCGGACCCGGTGCCCGCCGGACCGTGGCGCGTCGGCCCGTCGATCAGCGAGCGATAGAGCCGGGTCGCCTCGGCGCTGAGACCGAGCAGGGCCAGATGCTCCTCCAACGGAGGAGAGGTGACTCGGTCAGGTGTCATGCGCTGGCACCTTAGTGCCGCGGCGCACGCGGTGCCACGGTGCATCCGGCGCATGCGGTGCCGCGGCAAGTCCTCCCGGGGCGACGCCCTGTGTGCAGTGCGGCATCGACCCTGACCGGGCAGGATCCGAAGCGGAGTCGATCCACCGCAACCGGCATCCGGTGGCCGAGCGTCTTCCTCTTCAGGAAGTCGACCCCTTGCCGATGACGGACGTCGTCATCGGCAACTCGGTGTTCGCGCGTCGGCCTGGACCCGTCGGGCTGGTTTCGACGTCACGGATTCGCATATCCGTTCACTCGTATACCTGATCGATGGCCGTGGTCTCCGGCGTCGGTCGTGTGGACGGTCCCGGGTCGCGGCCCACGTCCGAGGTGCGGCGATCCGGGGGCGGTTCTGTGTCATGGTGGGCTGATGGTCGCTTCACGATGTTGACTGAGTGGGGGCCCGGTGGGAGTCGAGTGGGAGATGGTCATGGTGGACGTGAGTGAACCGAGGGTGACGGGAACGCGTGGCCCGGCATTGTGCGTGGGTGGCGCCCGCCGAACCGGGACGCTGTCCGACGGCGGTGCGTCACAGGGAAGTCGGTCATGAACATCCCCTTCCTGGCCAACTGGCGCAAACGCCAGGACGGTGTGCGAGGCGCGGGGCTGGCCGCCGCCGTCGCGGCCGACCCCGAGGGCGTGGCCGAGCTGCTGGCCGAATGCGAGTTGCTGAGGGTCCGGGCGGGGCAGCGGGGGCTCGAACTCGACGACACTCCTGCCTCGTTGGCGGCGCTCGACCAGTTGCCGCCGCGCTGGCGCGACGACCCGGAGGAGCTGCCCTGGCTGGGCAATGACGCGGGGCTGTACCTGGGTACGGTGCTGGTGCGCAACGTCCCCGGCGCGGTCTGGAACATCTGGCCGAGCGGGCAGCCCGTGGTCAGGCTCGTGTCGGGTCGGGAGATCGATGTCGTCGAGGCCGGGCTGGAGTGGGCGATGGCGGGCAGTCCCGAGCTTTCGCAGGTCTACGCGGAGTCGGCCGAGGGGTAGGGCTGCCACTCAAACCAGATAAGACGCCTTATGTCCCCGTTATGCGTGTCGTGGGTGAAGCTCCTTTTCGCGCTGGATAGTTTGCGCTGACCTCGACATAGGGACAAGTGGGTGGGGCAGCGCATGGCCGTCGATCCGTTGATCGAACTGCGGGACGTCAACAAGTTCTACGGGCAGTTGCACGTACTGCGGGACATCAATCTCACCGTCGACCGCGGGGAGGTGGTGGTGGTCATCGGCCCCTCCGGCTCCGGCAAGTCGACGCTCTGCCGGACCATCAACCGGCTTGAGACGATCGAGTCGGGTCACATCGCGATCGACGGCAGACCCCTTCCCGAGGAAGGGAAGGGGCTGGCCGGGCTGCGGGCCGAGGTGGGCATGGTCTTCCAGTCGTTCAACCTGTTCGCGCACAAGACCGTGCTGGCCAATGTCTCGCTCGCCCAGCTCAAGGTGCGCAGACGGAAGAAGGACGAGGCCGACCGGCGCTCCCGCGAACTGCTCGAACGGGTCGGACTCGCCTCGCACGCGGACAAGTTCCCCGCGCAGCTCTCCGGCGGTCAGCAGCAGCGGGTGGCCATCGCGCGCGCCCTCGCCATGGATCCCAAGGCGCTGCTCTTCGACGAGCCGACCTCGGCACTCGACCCGGAGATGATCAACGAGGTGCTGGAGGTCATGCGGCAGCTCGCCCGTGACGGCATGACCATGGTCGTCGTCACCCACGAGATGGGCTTCGCCCGCTCCGCCGCCAACCGCGTGGTCTTCATGGCCGACGGCCGCATCATCGAGGACCGCACTCCCGAGGCGTTCTTCACCGCTCCCGAGAGTGACCGCGCCAAGGACTTCCTGTCCAAGATCCTCAAGCACTGACGGGGGCTCCGTGTTGCGTACGAGAAAGGTTCTGGCCGCCTGCGCCGCTCTCCTGCTGGCCGTGCTCGTCGCCGGCTGCGGCAAGGAGGGCAGCCCACCGGTGAAAGGACCGAAGCCCGGACAACTGCCGGTGTACCAGGTCGACACGAGCTTCCGGCTGCCCGCGTCACCGACCTGGTCGAAGGCGAAGAAGCGCGGATACCTCCGCATCGGGGCCAAGGAGGACCAGCCCTACCTCGGCGAGAAGGACCCGGCCACCGGCGTCTACTCCGGCTTCGACATCGAGATCGCCAAGATGCTGGCGGCCTCGCTCGGCTTCGAGCCGAAGACGATCCGCTTCAAGACCATCGCCTCCGCCAACCGTGAGACGGCGCTGCAGAACGGCCAGATCGACTACTACGTCGGCACCTACACCATCAACGACAAGCGCAGGAAACTCGTGGGCTTCGCCGGGCCCTACTTCATGGCCGGGCAGTCGCTGCTCGTGCGCACCGACGAGCACGACATCAACGGCCCTGGGGACCTGGCCGGCCGGACGGTCTGCTCAGCGGCGGGCTCGACCCCGTACCAGCGCATCGCGGCGGACTATCCGAAAGCGATCCTGGTGGCCTACGACACGTACTCGATCTGCGTCGACAACCTGCTGACGTACCAGGTCGACGCGGTCACCACCGACGACGCGATCCTGCTGGGCTTCGCCGCCAAGGCACCGAAGGAGCTGAAGGTGGTGGGCAAGCCGTTCTCCGAGGAGCCGTACGGCATCGGCGTCCCGCGCAGCGACAACGCCCTGCGGTTCGCCCTCGACGACGCCCTGGAGGCGAACGAGAGGAACGGCAACTGGAAGAAGGCGTTCGAGGCCACACTCGGCCTGTCCGGGGTGCCCGCGCCCACCCCTCCGCCCATCGACCGCTACCCGGCGACCTGAGAGGGCGGGCACCGACCATGGACGTACTCACAGAGAACTTCTCGCTCTACGGCAAGGGCTTCCTCGGCACGGTCGAGCTGACCGTCTACTCCTCGGTCCTGGCGCTGCTCCTCGGCTTCGTCATGGCGTCCTGCCGGGTGGCCCCCGTCGGCTCGCTCCGGGTGCTCGGCACGGTCTGGGTGGCCGTGCTGCGCAACACCCCGCTGACGCTGCTCTTCTTCGCCGTCCTGCTCGGTCTCCCGCGCTTCGGCCTGGTGCTTCCCTTCAAGGTCTTCGCGGTCCTCGCGCTCGGCTGCTACACCTCCGCGTTCATCTGCGAGGTGCTGCGCTCCGGCATCAGCACCGTACCGACGGGGCAGGGCGAGGCGGCCCGCAGTCTCGGCATGACGTTCGGCCAGACGCTGAACGCCATCGTGCTGCCGCAGGCGTTCCGTACGGTGATCCCGCCGATCGGCTCGACACTGATCGCCCTCGCCAAGAACTCGGCGATCGCCGGGGCGTTCAGCGTCACCGAACTGCTCGGCACCTACAAGACCCTCAACGAGCTGGGCTACAACATCATCTGGACCTTCGTCTGGATCGCCGTCGGCTACCTGATCATCACCCTGTCCATCAGTGCGCTCTTCCACGCGATGGAGAAGCGCTGGGGAGTCGCCCGATGACCACCCGCACCGCGCCCTCCGCCACCGCGCTCTACGACATCCCGGGGCCGGTCACCCGCAAGCGCCACCGCCTGTACGGCATCGTCTCGACGCTCCTGATCCTGGCCCTGGTCGGCTGGATCGTCCATCTCCTCCTCGAAACCGGACAGTTCACCAGCGCCAAGTGGACACCCTTCGCGTACAAGGGCATCCAGGAGCTCCTGCTGCGCGGACTGGGGAACACCCTCAAGGCGTTCGCGTTCGCCGCGGTCCTCTCCCTCGTGCTGGGAGCGGTGCTCGCCGTCGGCCGGCTCTCCGACCACCGGATCGTGCGCTGGGTCTCGACGCTGCTCATCGAGTTCTTCCGCGCCATGCCCGTACTGGTGATGATCTTCTTCATCTTCGTGGCGCTGAAGGTGCAGCCGCTGCCCGCGCTCGTCACCGGTCTGACCCTGTACAACGGCTCGGTGCTCGCCGAGGTGTTCCGCACCGGAATCAACTCGGTGGACCGCGGCCAGCGCGAGGCCGCGTACGCCCTGGGAATGCGCAAGACGCAGGTCACCACGTTCGTGCTGGCCCCGCAGGCGGTGCGCGCCATGCTGCCCACGATCATCAGCCAGCTGGTGGTGGCCCTGAAGGACACCTCGCTCGGCTATCTGATCACCTATGAGGAATTCCTCCACGCGGGCAAACTCATCGCGTCCAACCTCGACTACGATCTGCCCTTCATCCCTGTGGTGATGGTGATCTCGCCGATCTACATCGGGCTGTGCATGCTGCTCTCCTGGTTCGCCACCTGGGTGGCCAGGCAGGAGCGGCGCAATCCGAAGACGAAGGCCGTGGAGGTCGCACCGGCCGAACCAGGAACGCTGCTGCCCGGCGCGCAGTAGCCGGGGCCCGCCGTGCGGCGGGTTCCGAGGAGCGGTGCCCGTCCGGCGGCAGCCGGTGATCACTTCTCGCGCAGGAGAACGGTCGCTCACGACAGTCCTCCGCGGCGAGGAGAAGGTCAGCTGCGCGCCGGCCGGGACGCGCTCGGCGCACGGCGGGCCGACGGTGCCGATCACCGGGGCGAGGTGATGGCGGGCCAGGACGTCGTGGGCCGTGGCGAACGGCTCCGGGGCTCCGGGGCGCCTCCGGGAGGGGCCGCCGGCCGCGCGCGGTTCACTTCAGAGCGCTCTTCGCCCGCCAGTCGGCCCACGTCACATTCCACGCCCCGTAGCCGTTGCCCTCCGCGACCGTTCCCTTGGCGTCCGCGCCGGTGATCTCGAACGGGTCGCCGACCCGCACCTTCCGGTACAGCGCGGAGGCGTCGGCGTCGCTCATCCCGACACAGCCCGAACTGTGGTTGGCCACCCCGAAGTAGGCGGCGTTCCACGGCGCCGCGTGGGCGTACATCCCCGACCAGGTCAACCGCATCGACGAATCGACCATCTTGTCGTAGGCATCGCCCAGACCGACCGTCTCGGAGCGCATGTTGATCGTGCCCTCCTTCGCCATCAGCACGGCCGTGCCGCGCCAGGAAGCCTTCTCGCCTCCCGGGGTGCCTGCCGACATGGGCACATCCATGACGGTCCGCCCGTCCCGCTGCAGCGCCAGCCGGTGACGGTCGAGGTCGACCTTGACCA
This sequence comes from Streptomyces sp. NPDC058051, assembly GCF_042885475.1. Taxonomy (NCBI): domain Bacteria; kingdom Bacillati; phylum Actinomycetota; class Actinomycetes; order Kitasatosporales; family Streptomycetaceae; genus Streptomyces; species Streptomyces sp. NPDC058051. The sequence goes on along the minus strand of NZ_JBHVRW010000006.1, from coordinate 35,528 downwards.
CCTGCTCGGCGCCGATCGTGAACGTGGTCCGGTAGTCGCGGACGAACCAGCCGCCGGAGGGGCCCGAGTCGATGCCGTTGAGATCGGCGTCGAGCGTCACTTCCGTACCGGGTTTCCAGTACTCCTTGGGCCGCCAGTCGACGCGGTCCCTGCCGGAGTAGTCCCGCAGCCAGCCCCAGGACCCCTCGGTGCTGTTCGAGGTGGAGACCTTCAGCGCCTTCTCGACGGCCGCCCTGTCCTTCACCGGGTTGTCGAAGACGATCGACAGCGGCTGGGCGATGCCGACAGTGGTGTCCTTGCCGGGCGCCAGGGTCAGCTTGTTGACCCGGTCGGCCGCGGCGGTGGTGAATCCGGCCCGGTCGCTGCCGCCGTCGGTGTCGCTCGCCTCGACGCTGTACGTGGTGCCGGGAGCGGCCGGCCGGTCCGACGTCCAGGTCCTTCCGTCGGCGGATATCCGGCCGGTGAGTGCGTCCCCCTCGGCCGCGCTCACCGTGACCGATTTCAGCTTTCCGCTGCCGAGGGTCACCGTCACGGGCTTCCCCGGGGAGGCGCCGCGTCCCTGGAGGTTCACCGAGATCTCGGTCCCGTGCGCCGATGCGTTCCCGGCCGCGTGCCCCGGCCTCGCGTCCGTGTCCGCGTCCGACGCGGCGGCGCCGGAACAGGCGGTGAGCGTGACGCCGAGCACCGCGGAGCCCGCGATCAGGGAGAGCCGGGCAGGGCGGCCGAGCGGGGCGGTTCGGCGTATGTGCCGACGTGCAGAGAACAACGGAAGACCTCCAGGGCAGTGCTTCTCGTCGGTGGAGAGGCGTTCACCCGACGATAGGTTCCGTAAATCGGCAGAAAGCCGGTAAATCCCCTGTGTGACATGGACCGCGACGCAACGGTCATCGTCCGGTCACACGCGCCGCTCGGCTCCGTCACGGACCGCTGTGAGCATCCTGTGCAGCCCCCGCGGAGCCGGCGACGGAACCGGGAACGGAGCCGACAGCGGAGCCGGCGACGGGGCGGACCCAGGGGAGGGCCACGAACATGTCAGCGCTGTTCGCCGCCGGAGAGCACGGCCAGGACCACGAGCTACGGATACGCAGCCTGACCGCCGCCGAGCACCGGGCCTTCGTGGCCACCCGCGCCGAGGCGAGCTTTCTGCAGTATCCGTCCTGGGCCTCGGTGAAGGACCAATGGACGTCCGACATGCTCGGCTGGCACGGCGACTCGGGCGAACCTGCCGGGGCCGCGCTGGTGCTCTACCGCCAGTTCCCGGGCACCCGCAAGTACTTCGCCTATCTGCCCGAGGGCCCGGTGGCCGACTGGGCCGACCCCGACATCGACCGCTGGCTGCGACCGCTCGTGGCACACCTGCGGAGGGCGGGCGCCTTCGCCGTACGGATCGGGCCCTCACCGGCGTACCGACGCTGGGACGCCGCGCGCCTCAAGGCGGCCACCGGTCACGGCCGCAGGGTCGGCGACGTACTGGCGACCGAGGTGGACCCGCTCGGAACCGCCGTCGCCGAACGACTCCGTGCCCGCGGCTGGCGCCGCTGCGGCGGCGACGGGGGAGAGGACGCCGACGCGCAGCCGCGCTACGTCTTCCAGGTGCCGCTCGCCGGGCGGACCCCCGACGAACTGTGGGCGGGCCTCAATCAGGAATGGCGCCGCAACGTGCGCAAGGCCGGGAAGGCCGGGGTGCGGACCGTCATCGGCGGCACCGCCGAACTCCCCGAATTCCACCGGCTGTTGAGGATCACGGAGGAGCGCGACGGCTTCCGGCTCGGCCGTTCCCTCGCCTACTACCAGCAGCAGTACGCCGTACTCAACGCCGAACACCCCGGCCGGATGAAGCTCTATCTGGCCGTCCACCAGGGCGAGATCCTGGCCGCCCACACCATGATCAGTACCGGCCGGCGGGTCTGGTACCAGACCGGCGCCTCCGCCGACCACCGCCGCGAGGTCCGCCCCAGCAACGCCCTCCAGTGGCGGATGATGCGCGACGCCCATGAACTCGGCGCCGATGTGTACGACATGCGCGGGGTATCCTCCACCCTTGACCCCGACGACCGCCCCTTCGGGCTGCTCCGTTGGAAACTCGGCACCGGAGGACACGTCGTCGAGACCCTCGGGGAGTGGGAGACATCGGTGGGCGGAGCCGCCAACAACGCCTTGTACCGGGCCTTCCAGGCGTACCTGGCACGCCGATGACGGCCACCGGAACGGCACCGGAGAAGGCCCCGGAGCGCGGGCCCGGTGCGGTGCTGCGCAGCGGCGCCGTGATGGCGTCCGGCTCCCTCGTCTCCCGGGCGACCGGGTTCGTGCGCTCGGCGGTCGTCGTCGCCGCGCTCGGCACCGGACTCCAGGCCGACGGGTACACCGTCGCCAACACCGTGCCCAACATCCTCTACACGCTGCTCATCGGGGGCGCGCTCAACGCCGTCTTCGTCCCCGAACTGGTGCGGGCCGCCAGGAACCACGCCGACGGCGGAGCCGCGTACACCGACCGACTGCTCACCCTCTGCACGGCCGGGCTCCTCGTCCTCACCGCTCTCACGGTCGTCGGCGCCCCCTGGATCGTGTCCGTCTACGCCCCCGACTACCACGGCGACCAGGCCGATCTCACCGTCGCCCTGGCCCGCTACTGCCTCCCGCAGATCCTCTTCTACGGGCTGTTCACCCTGCTCGGCCAAGTCCTCAACGCCCGTGACCGGTTCGGCGCGATGATGTGGACGCCAGTCCTCAACAACGTCGTGATCATCGGGGTGTTCGGGATCTACCTGGCCGTCGCGTCGGGTTCCGACGGCACGTTGACGCCGGCACAGGCCCAGTGGCTCGGCTGGGGGACCACCGCCGGGATCGCCGTGCAGACCCTCGCCCTGGTGCCCGCGCTGCGCGCGGCGAAGTTCCGCTGGCGGCCCCGGTTCGACTGGCGGGGCAGCGGCCTCACCCGGCCGCTGCGCGCGGCTGGCTGGCTCGTCATGCTCGTGCTCACCAACCAGATCGCCTACTGGGTCGTCACCCGGCTCTCCACCGCCATCGGCCAGCGTGCCGCCGAACAGCACGTGCCGGGCGGCCCGGGCTACACCGCGTACAGCTACGCCTTCCAGTTGTGGGTGGTGCCGCACGGCATCGTGACCGTCTCGCTCGTCACCGCGCTGATGCCCCGGATGAGCCGGGCGGCGGCCGACGAGGACCTGGCCGGGGTGCGGCGCGATGTCTCGTACGCCCTGCGCACCTCGGCCGCGGTCGTGATCCCGGCGGTGGCCGTGCTGTTCGCGCTGGCGCCGTGGGTGATGGGGGCCGTGTACGGCTACGGGCGCACGGGGGACGCGGACATCACCGTGATGGCCGGAATGCTGAGAGCGTTCGCGCCCGGCCTGATCGCCTACTCCGGGCAGTACGTGCTCTCCCGCGCGTTCTACGCGATGAGTGACACCCGCACACCGTTCCTCCTCAATCTGGTGATCGCCGGGCTCAACGCGGGGCTCTCCGTCGCCGCGTATCTGCTGCTGCCGGTCCGCTGGGCCGTCACGGGCATGGCCGGGGCGTACTCGGTGGCCCTGTTCGCGGGCTTCGGCGTCACGGCGTACGTGCTGCACCGCAGGGTCCGGGGCGGCCTCGCGGGGCCGTCGATGGTGCGCTCGCCCGGACTGTGGGCGCACGTCCGGATGGTGGTGGCGTGCGTGCCCGCCGCACTGCTCGCGTATCCGGCCGCTCGTGCCTGCGAGGGGGCGGGAGACTTCGCCGCGGTCGCGGTGGGGGCGGTGGTGCTGCTGCTCGTGGTGGCGCTGCTGGCACGGCCGTTGAGGCTGCGGGAGATCAGTGCCCTGATCACCGCGGGCCGACGGCGACTGCGACGGACGTGACCCTGCCCGTGCCGTCCGGACGCGCCGAACCCCTGCCGTGCCGAGGGGTCATCCTGAACCCTTGTCGTGCCGTCGGGTCACTCTGGCCCCCTTGTCGTACCGTCCGGTGACTCTGAACCCCCTGTCGTACCGTCGGGTCACTCTGAACCTTGTCGTACCGTCCGGTGACTCTGAACCCCTGGCACACCGTTCGATCATCCTGAATCCTTGTTGTGCTGTCCGGTCACCGGTTCGAATCCATTCCTTGATCGCTGGGATACTGAGGCCATGCCGCGCGTGCTGTTGATCGAAGACGATCCCTCCGTACGGGAAGGGGTCGAGCTCGGGCTGCGGCGGCGCGGCCATGAGCTGCGGGCCGTCGAGACCGGAGAGGAGGGACTGGCCGCGCTGGGGGAGTTCAGCCCCGATCTGGTACTCCTCGATCTGATGCTGCCCGGAATGAACGGGGTCCAGGTCTGCCGGCGCATTCGGGAGGCCAGTCAGCTGCCGATCATCATGCTCACGGCCCGTGGTGACGACTTCGACGTGGTCGTCGGGCTGGAGGCCGGCGCCGACGACTACATCGTCAAGCCCGCCCGTACCGAAGTGATCGAAGCCAGGATCCGCGCCGTACTGCGCAGGCTCGCCGGCCCCGCGGGGCGCGGCGGCGTCGAACTCCACGGCGAACTGGCCGTCGACCGCACCGGGCTCTCGGTCGCCAAGGCGGGCCGGCGCCTCCTGCTCGCCCCCTCCGAACTGAAGCTGCTGCTCCACCTCACCGCCTCGCCCGAACAGGTCTTCAGCAGGCAGCAACTCCTCGAATACGTCTGGGAGCACAGCTACCACGGAGACGCGCGCCTGGTCGACGCCTGTGTGCGCAGGCTGAGGCAGAAGATCGAGGACGTGGCGGGCAGCCCGCGCTACATCCAGACCGTCCGCGGCTTCGGCTACCGCTTCGGACCGCTCGTATGAAGCTCCTCGCCGCCCGGTTCGGCCTGCGGACCCGCCTCATAGCCGCCTTTCTCCTGGTCGCGGCGATCAGCGCCGTCACCACCGCGACCCTGACCTACCGCGAAGCACGCTCCGCCATCCTCCAGCAGGCCCAGGACACGGCCGTCGCCCAGTTCCGCGACCGGATCGGCGCGCAGGCGGTGACCCTGCCCGTGGACCCGGAGCAACTGCGGCGGACCTGCCGGACCCTCGCCAGGGAGGGCAAACCCCACACCTGGATCGTCTTCGCCGAGTACGGGAAGATCCGGGTCTCCTCGTCCGACCGGCCCACCTCCCAGGTGATCACGCCCGAACTGCGCAACGCCGCCCGCGGCAACGCACACGGCTCCTTCCAACGGGTCGTCAAGGACGGCAGGCCGTGGCTGACGATCGGCATGCCCGCGTTCTTCGACCAGGGCGACGGACGCCAGCCCACCGGGCTCGTCCTCTACGCCGTGATGTCGCTCTCCACCGAGGAGGCCAATGTCGACGCCATGGTCACCGCGGCACGCGACGGCGCGCTGCCCGCCCTCCTGATCGCACTCGTGCCCGCACTGCTCGCCGCCCGCAGCGTGCTGCGCCCGGTACGCGATCTGCGCCGGGCCGCCGCCGGAATCGGCCGGGGCGAGCTCGACACCCGGATCGAGGTCAGAGGGTCGGACGAACTCGCCGAACTCGCCTGGACGTTCAACGAGTCGTCGACGAAGCTCCAGGAATCGGTGGAGGAGCTTCAGCGGGCAGAGGCGCGGGCCAGACGCTTCGCCTCGGACGTCTCGCACGAGCTGCGCACCCCCCTCGCCGGGATGCTCGCCGTCACCGAAGTGCTCGACGAGGACGCGGCCCAACTGAGCGCCGACACCGCGGCCGCCGTCCGGCTGATCAGCGCCGAGACCGGGAAACTCGCCACCCTCGTCGAGGATCTGATGGAGATCTCCCGCTTCGACGCGAAGGCGGCGGACCTCCACCTCGACGAGGTCGATGTCGCGGAGACGATCCGCAAGACCCTTCAAGGCAGGCACTGGGATGACCAGGTGGATACCGAACTCCCCGACGGAGTACGGGCGGTGCTTGACCCGCGCCGCTTCGACGTCATCGTCGCCAACCTGGTCGGCAACGCCATCCGGCACGGTGCGCAGCCCGTCACCGTACGGCTGCGGTGTGAGCGGCGGGGTCCGGCCGACTGGCTGGTGACCGATGTCGCGGACAACGGGCCGGGTATCGACCCCGCCGTGCTGCCGCACATCTTCGACCGCTTCTACAAGGCCGACGCGGCCCGTACCCGGTCCGCGGGCAGCGGGCTCGGCCTGGCGATCACACAGGAGAACGTACGGCTGCACGGCGGAACCGTGAGCGCCGCCAACGGCGCCGGGGGCGGGGCGGTCCTGACCGTGGAACTACCGCTGGGAGCACGGTGAGACGCGTCCACGCGGTCGGTGCCGCGCTGCTGTCATTGGTACTGCCGGCCATGGGAACCGGGTGCGGGATACGGGCGACGGATGTGGTCGAGGTCGGTGATCCGGCGACCGTGACGGTGCCTCCGGGGTCCGAGCAGGGGACGCTGCTCTACTTCGTTTCGTCATCCTCCGCGAACCGGCTGATGCCCGTCGTACGACCGATCGCGAGGAGTACGGGAAGCGGGACCTCGGACACGGGGGAGATGCGGCGGGGTTACGACAAGGCGCTCGCCGCGCTCTTCGACGGGCCCACGCAGACCGAGGCCGAGGCGGGCCTTCGGACCGAACTCCCGTACACCCGAGCGGTGCCGAGTCTGACACTGGGACCGGACGGTGTGTCGGTCCGGGTGGCCATCGCCGTCACGGAACTCTCCGAGGTCGCCCGGCAGCAGCTCATCTGCACGGCCGCGCAGGCCCGCACCGCGGACCGCGGCGCGGCGGTGAAGGTGACCGGCACCGATGGTGTCATCGGGCCGGCCCACTGCTCCGTCTGACCGCCGCGCAGGCCGGCCCCTCGCTTCCCGGACATGCGGGACTCAGTCGCCGGCGCGGTGCGAGGTGCGGGGGGCGGGCACGGGAGCCTGCGCCGCCCGGGTCACGTCCGCCACCAGCTCCACCACGTCGGGGCCGTAGGCCTGGGAGTTGACCACCTTCAGGAGCAGGCAGAAGGTGTTGTTGCCGTGTTTGCGGGCCAGTTTCTCGTGATTGCGGGCCAGATAGCGGGAGGCCGCCTGGTTGGTGATCGCCTGCTGACCGCAGAACAGGAAGACCGGACGGGACTCTTGACCTGCAGTCAGGCGCGCCAGCAGCACGTACTCGGCGACGCCCTTCTCGGCCCGGTAGCGCTCCGAACCGATCTGGAAGGCGCCCCGGTCGGGACCGGGCTCCGGATCGGTGTTCACCTTCACACCGGGCAGCAGCGAATGCAGGTGGGCGGCCATCCGGCGGTTGGACACCGGTCCGCCGACGCAGAACTCGGTGCGCTCACCGAAGCCCTGCTGTGCGACGTCATGGGAAAGGATCTGCGCGTGGGCCGAGCAGTCCTTGATCAGTGCGGAGAGTTCGAGCAGGGCGAAGACGTCATGGCGGTGGACGGCCCCGTCGCCGCCCGCGTCGCGGTTGACGACGAGCAGGCATTCGGAGTTGCCCGGCAGCCCGAAGAACGCCTGCTTGCGGCGGAGTTTGCGGCGCCAGAGGTAGGTGCGGGCGATCCAACCCAGCCCGGCACTGATACCGGCGGCTATCAAGCCCAGCACGATGTTGCGTACGTCGTCACTCATGGGCGGGCATGTTAGCGGGCGACGGGCCTCCGTTTCACGGCAGTCCTGACGAGGCGGGCGGGGCGGCGTTACCCTGCGGCGAACGGTCCATCACTGGAGGTGCGCATGCGACGCTCCGTCGCGCGGAATGTGTCGTTATCAGCTGTCTTCGCCGCTGTAGTCACTGTCACGGCGGCGGCCCCTTCCTCGTCCGCGCCACCGAGCGCACCACCTCCCAAGGCGCCTGTGGCGGTGGGGTACGGAGGGGCGGTGGCCAGCGTCGACGCGGATGCCTCGGCCGCCGGTATCGAGGTGCTCCGCAAGGGCGGCAACGCGGTGGACGCCGCGGTGGCGACGGCGGCGGCACTCGGTGTCACCGAGCCCTACTCGGCAGGTCTCGGCGGAGGCGGCTATTTCGTCTACTACGACGCCAAGAAGCGCACCGTGGAGACGATCGACGGGCGTGAGACAGCGCCGCGCAGCGCGGACTCCTCGCTGTTCCTGGAGAACGGCGAACCTCTCGCCTTCGCCGACGCGGTCACCAGCGGACTGGGCGTGGGCACCCCCGGCACCCCGGCCACCTGGGACACCGCACTGAAGAGCTGGGGCAGCAAGTCGCTGCGCCAGGTGCTGAAACCGGCCGAGCGGCTCGCCAGGGACGGCTTCGTCGTCGACAGCACGTTCCGCTCGCAGACCGAGGGAAACCAGGAAAGGTTCGCCGACTTCCCGGCGACCCGGGAGCTCTTCCTTCCGGGCGGTCAACTGCCCGTGGTCGGTTCCGTCTTCAGGAACCCGGATCTGGCGCGTACGTACGAGCAGGTGGGCCGCAAGGGCATCGACGAGCTGTACCGGGGCGAGCTGGCCGACGACGTCGTCCGGACCGTACGCAACCCGCCCGTCGACCCGAAGGCCGACCGGGTCGTGCGTCCCGGCGACCTCACGGCCAAGGACCTGAGGTCCTACCGGGCGCTGCGGCAGGCCCCGACGAAGGTCGGTTACCGGGGCCTCGACGTGTACGGCATGGCACCCTCCTCGTCCGGCGGCACGAGCGTCGGCGAGGCGCTCAACATCCTTGGGTCCACGAACCTCTCCAAGGCGAGCGAGGCGCAGTACCTGCACCGCTACATCGAGGCGAGCCGGATCGCGTTCGCGGACCGCGGGCGGTGGGTCGGCGACCCGGCGTTCGAGGACGTACCGACGCAGGAGCTGCTCAGCCGGCGGTTCGCCGACTCGCGGGCGTGCCTCATCAAGGACGACACCGCGCTGACCAGCCCGCTCGCGCCGGGAGACCCCCGTCACCCGGCCGACTGCGAGACCGGTGGTACGGCAGCTCCGACGACGTACGAGGGGGAGAACACCACGCATCTCACGACCGCCGACAAGTGGGGCAACGTCGTGGCGTACACCCTGACGATCGAGCAGACGGGCGGCAGCGGCATCACCGTGCCGGGACGCGGCTACCTGCTCAACAACGAGCTGACGGACTTCTCGTTCGCGCCCGCCAACCCCGCGGTCCACGACCCGAATCTGCCGGGGCCCGGCAAGCGTCCGCGCTCGTCGATCTCGCCGACGATCGTCCTGAAGCACGGTGAGCCCGTGCTGGCCCTGGGGTCGCCGGGTGGCGCCACGATCATCACGACCGTGCTCCAGTCGCTCATCGGCACGGTCGACCGGGGGCTGCCGCTCGTCGACGCCATCGCGGCGCCGCGCGCCAGCCAGCGCAACGCGGCCACGACAGAGCTCGAACCGGGGCTGTGGGACAGCCCGGTGCGGGCAAGCCTGGAGTCGCTGGGGCATGCCTTCAAGCTGAACCCCGAGATCGGGGCGGCGACAGGGGTGCAGCGGCTGCCGGACGGACGATGGCTCGCGGCTGCGGAGAAGGTGCGCCGCGGCGGGGGCTCCGCCATGGTCGTGAGGCCGAGCGGACGGCCGTGACGGCAGGCCGATAGCGGACAGGGCGCGGGGCTGGTTCGGCGTGACAACGCGCGAGAACGTGTGCCAACACACGAGAACGCAAGAGAACGTGTGACAACGCACGAGAACGCGCGAGAACGTACGAGGAACCAGCCCCGCGGACTCGACGGGGACAGGGAAGCGAAGGCGTCGTCGATCGCGTGCCGCACCGCGTCGTCAGGGTCGGTGAGGCACTCACCGTGCCCTGGGTCCGGAACGCCCCGGCGCGCGAGCAGGCGCAGGACGGCCAGGTCACGGTACGTCTGCCGGGCGGAGCACCCGGCCCGTGAGCGGACGTCGGATACCGTGAGCGGACGTCGGTTACAACGCGGTCAGGATGCGCGGACCGTCGTCGGTGATCGCCACCGTGTGCTCGGTGTGTGCCGCCCGGCTGCCATCGGTCGTACGCAACGTCCAGCCGTCCCGGTCCTGGCGGAAGTCGTCCCGGCCGCCTCCGATCAGCATCGGCTCGATGGCCAGCACCATTCCGTGCCGCAAGGGCATACCGCGACCCGGTCGCCCCTCGTTGGGGACGCCCGGGTCCTCGTGCATCGACCGGCCCACGCCGTGCCCGCCGAAGCCCTCCATGATGCCGTAACCGGCACTGCGGCACACCGTGCCGATCGCATGCGCGATGTCGCCGATCCGATGGCCGACGACCGCTGCCGCGATGCCCGCTTCCAGCGCCGCGTAAGCCGTCTCGATGAGCCGGGTGTCCTCGGGCCGGGCGCGCCCGACGGTGAAACTGATCGCCGAATCACCCACCCAGCCGCCGAGCGACGCACCCGCGTCGATGCTCACCAGGTCGCCGTCGCGCAGCCGCTGCTCGGTCGGGATGCCGTGCACGATCGCGTCATTGACCGACGCGCAGATCACCGCGGGAAACGGGGTCGAGGCGAAATGCGGCCGGTAGTTCAGGAACGGTGATCCGGCGCCCGCCTCGCGGAGGACGCCCCGGGCCACCTCGTCGAGTTCACGCAACGAGACGCCGACCGCCGCCGCTTCCCGTACGGACGTCAGCAACTGGGCCACGACCCGGCCGGTCTCGCGCATCGCTTCGATGGATGTGTCTGTCTTGAGTTGCACCATGCCAATTACTATACCGGTCTCAGCGGTATTAGAATGACGGCATGGTACGAACGCCCCTGACTCCGGAAGAGCACCGCCGCGGCGAACGCCTCGGAGCGCTGCTCCGCGAGGCGCGCGGCCGGCGCAGCATGATCGAGATCGCGGCGAGCGCCGGAATCTCCGCCGAGACGCTGCGCAAGATCGAGACGGGCCGCGCCCCGACACCTGCCTTCTTCACCGTCGCGGCGCTGGCCGGAGCGCTCGGACTCTCGATGGACGACCTGCTCACGCGCTGCGCGCCGGAACCGGAAGCGGTGCCACTGGCCGGGTAGGGCCGGGCCCGCTCGCGCGCAGGCCGGAAACGCCCGGAGGGGGAGTCCGTGTCGGCGCCGGCCCGAAGAGCCTGGAAGGGGGTTCCGTCCCCGCGCCGATCGCGCTCCCGACCCATGCGGACCACCTCCGGGAATGGTTGCGCGCAGGGGGCGCGCAGAGAGTGCGGCGACCCGCGGCGCGCTACGGCCGCATCGCAGTCGAAAAGCGCGCGTAGCCCTGCCGTAACACGGCTGAGGTCGAATGCCTGCGGACCGGAAGGTTCCTGTCGACGAGGCCGAGGGCGATGATGACGACTCATCAAAATGCTGTGGAGGCAGGGGAGTTCGCACAGTACCTACGCGCTGTGGTGGCATTCCTGGACCCCGCCGGGGGCTGGTACGGCGTGTTCTGCCGACGCGATCCCGGTGGGATGCGCGCCTGTCTCGACGGGGCCGAGATTCCGCCCTGGGACGTGATGGAGTCGCTTTTCCAGGACCTGGCGGCGGTGCGCGGCGCGGCGTTCGCGCAGCGCGAGTCGGTACGGGCCGCCGATCTGTACGCGGCATCGGTGGCGACCCACGACCGCCGCCCCGGCGGACGGCAGCTGCTCGTCGAGCGGCTGGAGCTGATGCTGCGGGAACAGGCGGGCGCGGCCCGGCGGCTGAGGGCGGCGGGCGCGCCCGGCACAGCGCCCCCGGACGCGGACGCCGTTGCCTGGGCGAGGGACGACCATGAGCGCGCCACCGCCCGCTGTGCGGAGCTGCGCGGGAGACTGGCCGCCGTGACGGTACCCAGAGGCTGGTTCCGCACGGAGGATCCGGCCTCCCGGGACCAGGAAGCCGAACCCGCCCCCGAGCCCACCCCGGCGCCGGCTTCCGCGCCGCAGCCCGCCCCTGCCCCTGCCCCCGCCCCCTCACCCGAGCCTGGACCCGCACCCGAGTCCGGGCCCGGCGTACCACCCCCGGCCGCCCGGTCTGCCGCCACCAAGGGCCGCAGACCCCGCGGCGCACGGTTCGCCGGCCTGGAGGTCGACGAGGCCGATACGGCCCCGGCCGCCGCCGCACCCGTGCTCCCCGTCCCGCCCGTGACGGCCGCCGCGCCGCGTGGCGCCCGGTTCGGTGCCGCCCCCCAGATGGAAGACGCGTCCCGGACCGCTGTTCCCGCCGCGCCGGACAGCGAGGCGGTGCGGGTCGCCGTCCACGCCGTCGGGAGACTGCTGGGGCTCCGGGCCGCGGACCGCGGTGGCGAGGCGCACGTCGTGCTCTTCGAGGCGGCCGGCTGGCCCGCGGACCGGTTGCCCGCACTCGCGGACGAGCTGCACCGGGTCGGCCTCGACGCGGACTGGGCGACCGTGCTGTGGGAGGTGTCGGCGCTGCCTCCTTTCGAACTCGGCACGGTGGCGGACGCGCTGGCCGCAGCGGGCCGCTCGGACGACAGCGACCACCTGCTCCGGCAGGGGGTCGCGAGGCCGGCCGCGGAGATCGCGGAGGCGGCGGTGGCCCTGGACCGCGCCGGGCGGGGAAAGGCGGCGCGGGCGTTGCTCGTTGCCTTCATCCGCGTCCGCACACCGCAGGAGGCGGCACGGGTGGCGGAGCACGACCCGCACCGCCTGGTACCTCAGGTGCTGACCGCGGCCGGCGCGGTGTCGGCGGCCAGGGAACGGGAGGTCGTCCACGCGCTGCGGGTGGCGGGTCTGGTGGGCGCACCTCGGTCCGGCCGGTAGCCGATGCGCCTCAATGGGCGCGCCGTTCCAGCGGCTCCCCGGAACTCGCGGTGCGGGCGGCTGTGGCGCCCTGCTCGCGGCAGCCCTCACGTGTCCTGTCCGCGCGCTCTTCCGGTGAGGGGTAGAACTGCCGGGCCCATCGCCGGAACGGGCCGATGGGGCCGTCACCCGGAGCGAGGCGGGGCGGCTGCTGGTACTGCTTGTGATGCCAGATCGGAAAGTCCGCGGCGGTGAATTCACAACTGGAGCGGAAGACGGCGCGGTCCAGCAGCCGGGCCGCGGTCCGGCTCACCATCCGCGCGACCGGGGCGGGCAGCCGGGCCGGTTCCGCGAACGCGATGCGGTTCCGCTGCCGGAACTGCATCCGGTTGGGCGCGATCGCCGTCGGCATCACCATCGTGCACATCCGCAGCCCGAGCCGGGGCGTGTGCACGTCCGCGTGGAGGCAACCGAGTCCGTAGCCGTCCACCTCCACCTCGACGACGAAGTCTCCGAGGGCTGGGGCCGACTCATGGGCACGCATGGACACGTGGAACGCGGCGCCTTCGTAGGCGACCGGTCCGCCGATCTCGGCCTTGGCCCAGCCGTGCAGGGTGGCGAAATGGCCGAGATCCACCGAGTTCTCGATGACTTCCTGGGCATGGCCGGCCAGCTCCCAGGCGGCGCTACGGGCGGGGCGGTGGCCGATCACGTGCCATGCGGGGACGAACCAGTCAGGATCCCGTCCGTCGTGGTGCCGCCACACGAAGACGGCGCCGTTGATCTCGTGGACAGGCAACTGTGCCAACGGCGACCTCGGTGGCGCCGTGTCGTACCCCGTCCGCACACACCTTCCGTCCGGACCGAACGCGAAGAAGTGGAAGGGGCAGACGAGGTCGTCTCCTTCGACCTTCGCCAGGCCGAGGTGCGCACCGAGGTGCGGACAGTACGGGCGGACGGCGCGGACCGCCCCCGTGCCGAGCCGGTACAGCACGACGTCCTCACCCGCCAAGGGTCTCGTGAGCACGGTCCCCGGCCGCAGCTCCTCGGAGAACGCGAGCGCGGACCAGCCACTCGGGTAGGGCAGGGCAGGCACCCCCGCGGCGTCGGCCGGCGTCGGGCCCTCGCTGATGGCACGCCCGTACTCGCGTGACAGTCCCACGGTTTCCCCTCTCGGGATCGGTTGCCTGGAGGCTGCCCAGCACCTCCCGAGATCCTCCCGACACGCCGTACGTCATCCGAACGGGAAGAAAGACGGGAGGCGTTGACGGGTTCATGAACGCGAGCCGGAGGGCGACAGCCGGACGACAGAAGCCAGGAGACCGGAGGAGGGATCCGGGAGCCAGGGGTCAGGAGCCAGGAGGCGGGAGCTGAGAGCCAGGAGCCAGGAGGCGGGAGCTGAGAGTCAGGATCCGAGAGCCAGAAGGCGGGAAGCAGAAGCCGGGAGTCGGTAGGCCGGTCGTCGGCAGGCCGGTCGTCGGGTACCGACTGCCGGGCGGCTCGCCTCACGCCGGGCCGCCGTGCCGGGCCGTGGTGGTCGACTCGGCGTGGCGAGCGCGCCCGGTCGACGGCGCTTGCCATCATGGCAGCCACTGCCTTCCGCGCCGAGCGTGAGCGATCGAGCGTGAGTGATCGAGTGTGAACGAACGTGTGGACCGCACGGGTGTGAAACATGATCGACTCCGTCGGTTCACGGCGATGGTCTTGCCCCGCTGTGGGGCGGGGCTTACGTTCTCCTCTACGCACGCATCTACGGGCGTAGAAACGCGTAGAGGCTCTCTGACGCCGCGTCGAAGGAGCAGCTCATGTCCCAAGTCGTTCGCGCCGCACTTGTCCAGGCGACCTGGACCGGCGACACCGAATCCATGATCGCCAAGCATGAGGAGCATGCGCGCGAGGCCGCCCGACAGGGCGCGAAGATCATCGGCTTCCAGGAGGTGTTCAACGCCCCCTACTTCTGCCAGGTGCAGGAACCCGAGCACTACCGCTGGGCCGAGTCCGTCCCGGACGGGCCGACCGTCCGGCGGATGCGGGAACTCGCCCGTGAGACCGGCATGGTGATCGTCGTGCCGGTCTTCGAGGTCGAGCAGTCGGGCTTCTACTTCAACACCGCGGCCGTCATCGACGCCGACGGCTCCTACCTCGGCAAGTACCGCAAACACCACATCCCGCAGGTCAAGGGGTTCTGGGAGAAGTACTACTTCAAGCCGGGAAACGCCGGCTGGCCGGTCTTCGACACCGCCGTCGGCAAGGTCGGTGTCTATATCTGCTACGACCGCCACTTCCCAGAGGGTTGGCGGCAACTCGGCCTCAACGGGGCTCAGTTGGTCTACAATCCGTCCGCCACCTCGCGCGGACTCTCCAGCTATCTCTGGCAGTTGGAACAGCCTGCCTCCGCCGTCGCCAACGAGTACTTCATCGCCGCGATCAACCGCGTCGGCCAGGAGGAGTACGGCGACAACGACTTCTACGGAACCAGCTACTTCGTCGACCCGCGCGGCCAGTTCGTCGGCGAGGTCGCCAGCGACAAGGAGGAGGAACTCCTCGTACGCGACCTCGACTTCGGCCTCATCGACGAGGTCCGAAATCAGTGGGCGTTCTACCGGGACCGCCGTCCCGACGCGTACGAAGGTCTGGTGGAGCCGTGAGCAGCCTGCACCGACGCCATCTGGCCGTCAGCCCCGACTGGCTGGCGCTCTACTACAAGAACCCCCTGGAGATCACCCACGGCGAGGGCCGTCATGTCTGGGACGCCGACGGCAGGCGCTACCTCGACTTCTTCGGCGGCATCCTCACCACCATGACCGCCCACGCCCTGCCCGAGGTGACGAAGGCGGTCAGCGAGCAGGCCGGGCGGATCATCCACTCCTCCACGCTCTACCTCAACCGGCCGATGGTGGAGCTGGCCGAGCGCATCGCCACGCTCTCCGGCATCCCGGACGCGCGGGTCTTCTTCACCACCTCCGGTACCGAGGCCAATGACACGGCCCTGCTGCTGGCCACCGCGTACCGCGGGTCGAACCAGATCCTCGCGATGCGCAACAGCTACCACGGCAGATCCTTCTCCACGGTCTCCATCACCGGTAACAACGCATGGTCGCCCACGAGTCTGTCCCCGCTGCAGACGCTGTACGTGCACGGCGGCGTCCGCACCCGCGGGCCGTACGCGCACCTGAGCGACGCCGAGTTCATCGCGGCGTGCGTGGCGGACCTGGAGGACCTGCTCGGCCACACGCGTGAACCCGCTGCCCTGATCGCCGAACCCATCCAGGGCGTCGGCGGGTTCACCTCGCCGCCCGACGGTCTGTACGCGGCCTTCCGCCGGGTGCTCGACCGCCACGGCGTCCTCTGGATCTCCGACGAGGTGCAGACGGGCTGGGGCCGCACCGGAGAACACTTCTGGGGCTGGCAGGCACACGGCGAGAACGGACCGCCGGACGTTCTCACCTTCGCCAAGGGCATCGGGAACGGCATGTCGATCGGCGGCGTCGTCGCCCGCGCCGACGTCATGAACTGCCTCGACGCCAACTCCATTTCGACCTTCGGCGGCTCCCCGGTCACGATGGCGGCCGGGCTCGCCAACCTCTCGTATCTCCTCGAACACGACCTGCAGGGCAGCGCCCGGCGCGTCGGCGGCCTGCTGATCGAGCGGCTGCGTGCGATCGGCGCGGCTTCGGAGCTGGTCCGGGAAGTGCGCGGCAGGGGCCTGATGATCGGCATCGAGCTGGTGAAGCCCGGTACCGACGAGGCGAATCCGGCGGCAGCCACCGCCGTGCTCGAAGCGGCCCGGGAGGGCGGCTTGCTCATCGGCAAGGGCGGCGGCCACAACACCAGCGTGCTGCGGATCGCACCGCCGCTCTCGCTGACCATCACGGAGGCGGAGGAAGGCGCCGGGATCCTGGCCGAGGCTCTTCGAACGGCGGCGGTATGAGCGGCGGCGCGTGAATCCGGGGGCGGGGAGGGCGGCCGGACGGCCCGCCCTCCCCGCCGCGTCACACCGATGTCACGGCCGGGCCCCGGCCGATGTCTCCGGAGCCCGGCCGGTCGTCAGCCTCGGTGGCCGGTGGGGCGGGTGAGGGCCAGGGTGCGGACCGCGTCCAGTTCGCCGTAGTACGCGAGATCCCGGTAGCGCACGTCGGTGATCGTCAGCGCGGCCTCGGCGACACCCTGTCGCAGGGTCGCCTTGAAGCGCACCGAGCCGTCCTTCTTCGTCGTACCGGTCAGCCGCTGCACCTTGCCACCGGCCGTCAGCTCGGCCGTGACCTTCGCCCCCTTGACCGGCTTGCCCTGCGCCGTCTTCACCACACCGGTCGAGGTGACCTTCCACGCCGCGTCGGAGCCGGGCCGGCCGAGCAGCTGGGTGTCGGCCTTCAGCGAGGTGACGGCGAGCTGCGACGGCGGGGCGGGCTGGGTGAGCGCGACCTGGTCGACGGTCCAGAAGGCGCTGTTCGTGCCGGTGTATCGGAAGCTCAACCGGGCCGTCCTCGCGCCGGCCGGGACGGCGAGCTCCAGATGTTCGACGGTGTTGGCGTTGCTCCGGTAGGACGCGACGAGCTGCGGGGTGCCGTCGTCGTACGCGACGTACACATCGCCGGTCTGCGGACCGTCGACGCGGTAGTCCGTGGCGTACGAGACGGTCGCCTTCGCCGACCCGTTCAGCGGGTACGCGGGGCTGACCAGGGTGGAGTCGAACTGGCCGGCGTCGTGCGGCTTGTCGTCCCATTCGTCGGAGTCGGCGACCGCGAACACATTGCGGGCGCGGACGTTCGTCTCGCGGCCCTGACCGCGCTCGGTGTTCGTCCAGAACCCGTCGGTCGCGAAGGACCAGCCGCGCCATTCGGTGACGCCACCCGCCGGCATCTTCGCGTTGTCGATGGACCAGCCGTCGGGCGCGGTGTTCGTCCACCCCTTGGTGTCGGCCGGCAGACCGGTCTCGTCCACGCGCGTGCGGAGCGAGCCGCGCAGCGCGTCGAAGGCGTCCGGCTTCAGCTCGGCGAGCGAGGTGCCGTCGAGGTTCCAGGCGGGGTCGGTGGCGACGCCCTCGTGGGCCAGGACCGTGGGCGCGATGTCGGTGATCTTGACGTCGTCGCGCACCGAACCGGGCGCGATGCCCGCACCCCGGGCGATCACGAACGTGCCGCGTTCCAGCGGGGTGTTGCCGCCGTGGCCGCCGGTGGGGGTGTGGCCGTGGTCGGTGGTGACGACGACGAGCCAGTCCTCGTCGGCGTACGTCGGGCGCGAGGCCACGGCGTCGAGCAGTCGGCCGACCTGGGCGTCGGCGGTGTGCAGGGCCGCGAGATAGGCATCGCTCGCGGAGCCCGAGCTGTGACCGGCGCCGTCGACGTCGTCGAGGTGGACGAAGGTGGAGTCGGGGTTGCCGTGCGCGAGGTAGTCCTCCACCTTGGCGGTGGTGCCCTCGTCGTTGCCGCCCGCGATCCGCAGATCGGTCTTCGCGCCGAAGACGATCTGCGGAACCGGGCTCCAGGTGCCGACGACCAGGGTCGACGTGTCCGGGTCGGCGGTCTCCAGCCGGGTCGCGTAGTCCGGGTACCGCTCGTAGTTCGGGGCCGTGAAGTTGTTGTCCTTCACGTTGTGCTTGTCGGGCCAGACACCCGTGGCGACGGACGACCAGCCGGCGCCGGAGACGGTCGGGGCCATCGGATCGGCGTACAGATTGCTTCGAGCGGTCAGGCCCTCGGTCATCAACCGTTCGAGATGCGGCACATCGGCGCGTGCGAAGGCGTCGAAGGTGGCGCCGTCGATACCGATGACCAGGGTCTTCGCCTGCTTGGTGCCGGACGGCAGCCCGGCGTACGGGGCGGCGTCGGCGGCTCCCGCCCGGGCGTGGGCGGTCGTGGTGGCGAACGGAAGTGCTACGGCGGCGACGGTGGCGGCGGCCAGTACCGTACGCGCGGAGCGCGGCAGGGACACGTGATCCTCCCGGATCGGTCAGTGGGCACCGGGCGGGCAAAGGCGCCCGGTGATGCGTTCGAGACTCGCCACCGGGGGTGATCGGACCACGCCGCGCACGGGGCGAGCGCATGAACCGCGTCGAAAATTTGGACCAGACCCGTGATCGGTTCGTTATCTTTCAGCGTCGCTATCATCGGCCGATGAACTACCGGCGCCTCCTGTATTTCCTCGCCGTCGTCGAGGCCGGGACCATCACCTCCGCCGCGGCCACCCTCCACGTCGCCCAGCCGGGGCTGAGCCGTCAGCTCAAGACGCTGGAGCGCGAGGTGCGCATGACCCTCTTCGAGCCGCGCGGCAACCGGCTGGTGCTGACCGCGTCCGGGCGCGCCTTCGTCCCCCTGGCCCGTCGTGTCATCGCGGAGACCCGCCAGATGGAGGCCGCGGTCGAGGGCCTGCGCTCCGGGCGGGTCGCACAGTTGACGGTCGCCGCCACAGCGGCCACCATCCGGGGCTTCCTCGCGCCGTTCATCGCCACGACGGGGCCGGAGGATCCGCCCCTCCTCACCCGGCAGGCCGGCCACTTCGCGCTCAACGACGAACTCCTGGACGAGGCGGACTTCATCGTGTCGCCGACGCCGATGGTCGAGGGCTTCGAGACCGTCGACCTCGGCGGCACTCCGCTGAAGGCGCATGTCGCCCCGGACCACCCGTGGGCCGAGGAAGGCCGCACCGAGATCGGCCTCGACGAGATCTGCGGCGACCGGTTGTTCGCCCACTCGCGTTCCAGCGTCAGCCGCGCCGTACTCGACAACGCGCTCGGCGCGGCACATCTCGCACCTGAACGGCTGACCGAATGCGAGGACGGTCCGACCGTGGAGGCCCTGGCGGTGGCGGGGCACGGGATCGGGATCAGTACGGACCTGCCGCGGTACGGGGCGCACGCGCTGTGGATCACGGCAGCGACGGCCGGGCGCGGGGAGGTGCTTCAGGTGCCCCTCCATGTGGCCTGGCTGCCGGGGCACTTCGCGGCCGACACCATTCGCGCGACGGCGGTGCGGCTGCGGGACTTCCTCGTGGGGCAGGGGGACGCCGTGATCCCGGCGCCCCCGCGGCCCTGACGGCCCTGTGGCGGCGGCCGGTTGTACGGAGGAGGCCGGCTCCGTGAAAGCCGGCGCCACGGTCGTATGAAAGCGGCCGGTTCCGTGAAAGCCGGCGCGACGGTCGTATGAAAGCGGCCGGTTCCGTGAAAGCCGGCGCGACGGTCGTGCGAAGGCGGCCGGCTCCGTCCGGACAGTCCTCTGTGGCCTACCGCGTGACGCGGTCGAACGTCACCCAGCCGCCGTGGTTCTCGTCGTCCGTGCCCCAGAGGGCCTGTCCGCCGCGCAGGAAGGCGATCGCCTCGACCTTGCGGTCGTCCTGCTCGGTGAAGCGGCGCAGTGGTGTGAGTTCACCGGTCGTCCTCAGCCGCAGCACGGCGTCGTGTGCGCCGTTCACGGTGAGTCGTCCGGCGACGTGGACCGCGGAACTGAACCCTGCCCGCGCCCCGGACCGGTCCCGTGTCGCCCGTCGGATCCCCCCCGCTGGGCGGCTGCGCGTAGGCCACTCAGCCTCCATGCCCATTGGTTATGGTCTAGCTGCCATTTGTGTATTGGACGGCATGGTCGATGTCTTCCGATACTGACGGGACCTGCCTGAACGCATCCACTCCGCAGCCGCTCAGCATCTCCCCGAAGGACTCGTCCGTGACCGTCATGTCACCCGCTTCCGCACATCCGGGCTCCGACCTCGCCCGTACCCGCTCCGCCGGTCACGCCATCGTCGAGTCCCTTGCCCTGCACGGGGTCCGGCGGGTCTTCGCCGTCCCCGGCGAGAGTTACCTCGACCTCCTCGACGGGCTGCGCGACTCCGACATCACCACCGTGGTCTGCCGCCACGAGGGCGGCGCCGCCTACATGGCGGAAGCGCACGGAAAACTCACCGGCGAGCCCGGCGTCGCCATGGTCACGCGCGGCCCCGGCGCCGCCAACGCCTATGTGGCCGTCCACGCCGCCTGGCAGGACGCCACCCCACTCGTCCTGTTCGTCGGCCTGATCCCCAGCGACCACCGCGACCGTGAAGCCTTCCAGGACTTCGACCCGCGCGCCTGGTTCGGCACGCAGGTCAAGCGCGTCCTCCTCCTCGACCAGCCGGAACGCGCCTCCGAACTGGTCGCCGAGGCCTTCTTCGCCGCCCGCTCGGGCCGTCCCGGGCCCGTGGTCGTCGGGCTTCCCGAGGACATCATCACCCGCCCGGCGCCGCCGGAGCTCCACCCGGCACTTCCGGTGACGGACGGCGCCGTCGCTCCCGCCGAACTCGACGAGCTGCGCGAGCTGTTCGTCCGCGCCGAACGTCCGCTCATCCTCGCCGGCGGCCCCCGCTGGACCCCGCGCGCCGCCGCCCGGCTCACCGCCTTCGCCGAGCGCCACCGCATTCCGGTGGCCCAGGACTGGCGGGCCTCCGACCGGGTGCCCTTCGACTCGCCGGTGAACGCCGGCCAGTTGGGATACGGGCGGCTCGACTCGCTGGCCCGTCGGGTCGAGGAGGCAGACCTGCTGCTCTGCGTCGGCGGCGTACTGACCGACGTACCCAGCGACGGCTACACCCTGCGCCAGTCACCGTCGTCCACCACCGTCGTCGCCAGCATCGACACCTCGCTGCGCGGCCGCAGCGGCGGCCTCACCCGGCAGATACTCGCGGCCCCCGACACCTTCACCGAGGCCCTGGCCGGCCTCGACCTGACCGGGCACCCCGCATGGACGCGGTGGGCCTCCGAGGCCCGCGAGGAGCAGGCCCGGCACGCCGTACTGCCCGCGGAGGTCCGCACCGGCGCCGGCCTCCCGGCGACCGCACCCGGCACCGCCCACATGACGAGCGTCGTCGCCGAACTCGTCGAACGCCTCCCCGACGACGCCGTGTACACCTTCGGCGCCGGAAACCACTGCATCTGGGCCCAGCGCTATCTGCCGACCCGGGTCTTCCCCAGCCAGCTCAGCATGCGCAACGGCTCCATGGGCTACAGCGTCCCGGCCGCCCTCGCCGCCTCGCTGGAGAGCCCGGACCGGCTGACCGTCGCC
This sequence comes from Streptomyces sp. NPDC058051, assembly GCF_042885475.1. Taxonomy (NCBI): domain Bacteria; kingdom Bacillati; phylum Actinomycetota; class Actinomycetes; order Kitasatosporales; family Streptomycetaceae; genus Streptomyces; species Streptomyces sp. NPDC058051. The sequence continues at coordinate 13,931 of NZ_JBHVRW010000006.1, read as the reverse complement.
ATCGCCGGCGACGGCGAGTTCCTGATGAACGGTCAGGAGATGGCCACCGCTGTGCAGTACGGCGCCGCCTTCCTCGTGATCCTGATGGACAACCGGCAGTACGGAACGATCCGCGAGCACCAGGAGCGCCACTATCCGGGCCGGATCAGCGGCACTCAGCTGGCCAATCCCGACTTCTCCGCCTACGCCGCCGCCTTCGGCGCCCACGGGGAGACCGTCACCGCCGACGAACAGGCGGCCGCGGCCGTCGAGCGGGCGCTCAAGGCCGTGACGCAGGAGCGCCGGCCCGCCGTCATCCACGTCGTCGTCGACCAGAACATCCCCCTGCCGTAAGGAAGCACGCGCATGACCACCACGCAGTACGCCGTCGTCGATCCGGCCACCGGGGCAACCGTCCGGGAATACCCCGGGGCCACCGACACCGTGATCGAACGGGCCCTGGCCGACTCCGCCGCCGCGCAGACCGGCTGGCGCGGGCGCTCCGTCGAGGACCGGGCCGCCCTGATGCACCGCGTCGCCGATCTGCACGCCGCGCGCAGGGACGAACTGGCCGCCCTGATCACTCAGGAGATGGGCAAGCCCGCCGCGCAGGCCGGTGCCGAGATCGACATCGTCGTATCGATCTACCGCTACTACGCCGACCACGGCGCCGCCTTTCTCGCCGACGAGGAACTGCCCGGCACCGGGGGCGGGACCGCTGTCGTCCGCAAGGAGGCGATCGGACCGCTCCTGGGGATCATGCCGTGGAATTATCCCTCCTACCAGGTCGCCCGCTTCGCCGCGCCCAACCTGATGCTGGGCAATACGATCCTGCTCAAGCACGCCCCGCAGTGTCCCGCGTCCGCGCTCGCCATGGAGCGGATCTTCCACGACGCGGGCCTGCCGACGGGGGCGTACATCAACCTCTTCGCCTCCGACGAGCAGGTGGCCGGGATCATCGGGGATCCGCGGGTGCAGGGGGTGTCGCTGACCGGCTCGGAACGGGCGGGGGCCGCGGTCGCCGAGATCGCCGGACGGCACCTGAAGAAGGTCGTCCTGGAGCTGGGCGGCTCCGATCCCTTCCTCGTCCTCGACGGCGCCGACCTGTCCCGTGCCGTGCGGCAGGCCGTCATCGGCAGGTTCGGCAACGCGGGCCAGGCATGCAACGCGGCCAAGCGCATCATCGTCGTCGACGAGCAGCACGACGCGTTCGTCGAGCAGTTCACCGCCGCCGTAAGGGCGTTGGAGCCGGGCGACCCCACCGACCCCGCCACCTTCCTTGGCCCGCTCTCCTCCTCCGCCGCTGTGGAAGGGCTCGCGTCCCAGGTCGACGACGCGGTGGCGCACGGCGCGACCGTCCTCACCGGCGGTCACCGCATCGACCGCCCCGGCGCCTGGTACGCACCCACGGTCCTCACCGGCGTGACCGACCGGATGCGCGCCTTCCGCGAGGAACTGTTCGGCCCGGTCGCCGTCATCCACCGGGTCGCCGACGAGGAAGCCGCGATCGCCCTCGCCAACAACAGCCCCTACGGCCTGGGCGCGGTCGTCCAGTGCGACGACGAGGAGCACGCACTGCGCGTCGCCGACCGTCTCGAAGCAGGGATGGTGTACATCAACGACGCCCCCGGCACCGCCGCCGAGCTGCCGTTCGGAGGGATCAAGCGGTCCGGCATCGGCCGTGAACTCGGCAGGTACGGCATGGACGAGTTCGCCAACCGGAAGCTGATCAGGGTCAAGCGCTGACACCGAGCCCGGCACCGGACCGAGCCCGGCACCGGACCGAGCCCGGCACCTGACCGAGCCCGGCACCTGACCAATCCCGGCACCTGACCAATCCCGGCACCTGACCGAGCCCGGCACCTGACCGAGCCCGGCACCTGACCAATCCCGGCACCTGACCAATCCCGGCACCCGACCAATCCCGGCCCCGGCACCGGACCGGCCCCGGCCGACCCGCCGTCGGACGCAGGGCATACGTATACGACACGGCGCGGCGCCGTTCCCCCACTCGGGAACGGCGCCGCGCCGTGTCGCGCTGTGGGCCGGTGGAGTGCCAGGCAGGTGAAACAGAAACGTCTTCAGCGGTTAGCCGCAGCGGTATTGCCACAGTGGGTAACCCACTTCTACGTTCTTCACCACGCACCATGTCTACGTGCGTAGACCCATTCCGCCAGTGAGGAGGGGTACATGAGCCGCACCGTCATCCACGGTGGTCTCGTCATCACCGCGTCCGACGAAATCCATGCCGACGTACTCATCGAGGGCGGCCGCATCGCCGCCCTCGCGGCGCACGACACCGACGCGGCCGAGAGCTGGAGCGCCGACCGGAGGATCGACGCCACCGGCAAATACGTCATCCCCGGCGGTGTCGACGCGCATACGCACATGGAGATGCCGTTCGGCGGCACCTACGCAGCCGACACCTTCGAGACCGGCACCCGCGCGGCCGCCTGGGGCGGCACCACCACGATCGTCGACTTCGCCATCCAGTCCGTGGGCCGCCCGGTCCGCGAAGGGCTGGACGCCTGGTACGCGAAGGCTGACGGCAACTGCGCCATCGACTACGCCTTCCACATGATCCTCTCCGATGTGAACGAGTCCTCGCTCAAGGAGATGGACCTTCTCGTGTCGGAGGGCGTCACCTCCTTCAAGCTGTTCATGGCCTACCCGGGCGTCTTCTACAGCGACGACGGCCAGATCCTGCGCGCCATGCAACGGGCCTCCCACAACGGCGGCCTGATCATGATGCACGCGGAGAACGGCATCGCCATCGATGTCCTCGTCGAACAGGCGCTGGCCGAGGGCCGCACCGACCCGCGCTACCACGGCGACGTCCGCAAGGTGGCGCTGGAGGCCGAGGCCACCCACCGCGCCATCCAGCTCGCCCGCGTCGCCGGATCCCCGTTGTACGTCGTGCACGTCTCCGCCGACGAGGCCGTCGCCGAGCTGGCCTCCGCCCGCCACAAGGGCTATCCCGTCTTCGGCGAGACCTGTCCGCAGTACCTCTTCCTCTCCACGGACAACCTCGCCGAGCCCGACTTCGAGGGCGCGAAGTACGTCTGCTCCACCCCTCTGCGTCCCAAGGAACACCAGGAGGCACTCTGGCGGGGACTCAGGAACAATGAACTCCAGGTGGTCTCCACCGACCACTGCCCCTTCTGCTTCTCGGGCCAGAAGGAAATGGGCCGCGGCGACTTCTCGAAGATCCCCAACGGCATGCCGGGCGTGGAGAACCGGATGGACCTTCTCCACCAGGCGGTCGTGGACGGCCACATCTCGCGCCGCCGCTGGATCGAGATCGCCTGCGCCTCCCCGGCCCGGATGTTCGGCCTCTACCCGAAGAAGGGCACCATCGCCCCGGGCGCCGACGCCGATGTCGTCATCTACGACCCCGCGGCCGAACAGACCGTCTCCGCCGAGACCCATCACATGAACGTCGATTACTCGGCGTACGAGGGGAAGCGCATCACCGGCCAGGTCGAGACGGTCCTGTCACGCGGTGAAGTCGTCGTTGACGAAAGGAAGTTCACCGGTCGGGCCGGTCACGGCAGGTACACCCCGCGGGCCACCTGCCAGTACCTGGACTAGTGCCCCTCGCGGTACTCGTGCTCCTCCCCGCACCAGTGCTGTGACCGGAACGGTTCGCCGGGCATCACGAGCCGGTGAACCCTTCCGGTCACGGCACCGGCCGGTCCCGCACGTCGAGAGCTGCGGGCGGTGCGGCCGTTCGCGGCACCGGCCGGGCACGGACCCAGCATGCGTCGATCGTTCAGCGGTTCGCAGTGTCGACTGCGGCCCGCTGTCTCCGGACTTGATCAGTAAGGGGCTTTCCATGGACTTCGGACTCGTCCTGCAGACCGACCCTCCGGCCTCAGGGGTCGTGGAGTTGATGAAGCGCGCCGAATCGGCAGGCTTCACCTATGGGTGGACGTTCGACTCGTGCGTGCTGTGGCAGGAGCCGTTCGTCATCTACAGCCGCATCCTGGCGGAGACGGACCACCTGATCGTCGGCCCGATGGTCACGAACCCGGGCACACGCACCTGGGAGGTGACGGCCTCCACCTTCGCCACGCTCAACGACATGTACGGGAACCGCACCGTCTGCGGCATCGGCCGCGGCGACTCCGCGATGCGGGTGGCCGGCCGCAAACCGAACACGCTCGCACGGATCAGCGAGGCCATGAAGGTCATCCGGGCCCTGGGCCGCGGCGAGGAGGCGGACCTCGGCGGCACGGCGGTGCGGTTCCCGTGGGTACGGGAAGGCGCCGAAGTACCCGTCTGGATGGCCGCGTACGGCCCCAAGGCCCTGAAGATGACGGGCGAGGAGGCCGACGGCTTCATCCTTCAGCTCGCGGACCCGTACCTGACGGAGTGGATGGTCAAGGCGGTGCGCGACGCGGCCACGGCGGCGGGCCGCGACCCGTCGCAGCTGAAGATCTGCGTGGCGGCCCCCGCATACGTGACGGAGGACGACTCCCCGCAGGCGCTGGCGCACGCCCGCGAACAGTGCCGCTGGTTCGGTGGCATGGTCGGCAACCACGTCGCGGACCTGGTGGAGAAGTACGGATCGGAGTCGTCGATGGTCCCGCAGGAGATGACGGACTACATCAAGGCCCGTAAGGGCTACGACTACGCCCACCACGGCCGCGCCGACAACCCGGACACGGACTTCGTCCCCGACGAGATCGTCGACCGCTTCTGCCTGATCGGCCCGCCGTCGGCACAGGTCGAGAAGCTGCGCGCCCTGAAGGAGCTGGGCGTCGACCAGTTCGCGGTGTACGCGATGCACGACGCGAAGGAGGAGACCATCGACGCGTACGGACGACACGTCATCCCCGCACTGACCTCATGACCGGCGGCTTACCCAGCCCGTCGGCACCATCCCCATCTGGCACGGCAGTTCACGGCACCCGCACGGCCGCCCTGTTTCCCCGTCCACCGTAGGGCCCCTCAAAGGGCCCCTCATCGAACGGACTGCCCATGACCGACACCGTCCCCTCCCCACCGTCGTCGTCGCCCCTGCCGACGGGAGGCGTCGGCATCGACCTGTCCGCCGACGCCTACCCGTCCGGCAGCCGCTACGCGAACGACGATCTGCGCCCCGTCCCCCTCGCCGAACGCCGGTGGACCACCTACAACTTCGTGGCCCTGTGGATCGGCATGGCCCACTGCATCCCCTCCTGGACCCTGGCCTCCGGCCTGGTCGCACTCGGCATGGACTGGAAGCAGGCAGTCCTGACGATCGCGTTGGCGAACGTGATCGTGCTCCTGCCGATGCTGTTGACGGGCCACGCGGGCCCGAAATACGGCATACCGTTCCCGGTCCTGGCCCGTGCCTCCTTCGGCATCCGCGGTGCGAACCTCCCCGCGATGGTGCGGGCCGCGGTGGCCTGCTGCTGGTTCGGCATCCAGACCTGGATCGGCGGCCAGGGCATCTTCGTCCTGCTGGGGAAGATCTTCGGGGGATGGGCGGACGCCGGGCAGATCGGCGGCTATCCGTGGACCCTGTGGCTGTGCTTCGTCATCTTCTGGGTCCTGGAACTCGCCATCATCTACCGGGGTATGGAGACGCTGCGCCGCTTCGAGAACTGGGCCGCGCCGTTCGTCCTGGTCGGCGCGGTGGTGCTGCTGATCTGGATCGCGAACAAGGCGGGCGGTTTCGGCCCGTTGCTGCACGAGCCGTCGAAGGTCGGATGGGGAGCGGACTTCTGGAAGGTCTTCTTCCCGGGCCTGATGGGGATGATCGGCTTCTGGAGCACGCTCAGCCTCAACATTCCGGACTTCACACGCTTCGGCAAGGGGCAGCGGGCCCAGGTGTGGGGTCAGACGCTGGGCCTGCCCACGACGATGACGGCGTTCGCGCTGATGTCGGTGCTGGTGACGGCGGGTTCGGAGAAGGTCTACGGGGCGGCGATCTGGGATCCGGTGGAGCTGGCCGGCAAGACGGACAACGTCTTCGGTCTGCTCTTCGCGCTCATCACCGTATTCGTGGCGACGATCTCCGTGAACGTCGCCGCCAACGTGGTCTCTCCCGCGTACGACCTGGCGAACCTGGCTCCGAAACTCATCAACTTCCGTACGGGCGCCATCATCACGGGCGTGATCGGCGTCCTGGTCATGCCGTGGAAGCTGACGTCGACGCCCGAGCTCTACATCTTCACGTGGCTGGGTGTCGTCGGCGGGCTGCTCGGCACGGTCGCCGGGATCCTGATCGCGGACTACTGGATCATCCGCCGGACCGTGCTGCACCTTGCCGATCTGTACGTGGCCGACGGGCGGTACTGGTACCGGGCGGGCTGGAACTGGCGGGCCGTCGTGGCGTTCGCGGTCGGGAGCGTGCTCGCGGTCGGCGGGTCGTACTCGACGCTCGACGCGAAGGGCGACAGGGCCGGGCCGTTCCCGACCGAGGGGCTGATCCCGTTCCTCAAGCCGCTCGCGGACTACGGGTGGGCTGTGGGGCTCGGGGCGTCGCTCGTCGTGTACCTGTCGCTGATGGCGGGCAGACGCGAAAGGGCGTAGCCGCGCAGCCGTTGGTCCGCACCCGCTTCCGCACACCGTTCGCGGACTCACGCGAGGAGACAGGGCCCCTCTCCTCGCCTGTGCCGCGGGCGAGGAGACGCGGGTGCTCCGAGGTCACACCGGGGACGTCGAGCGGCTCAGCAGGGCATTGATGTCGAAGGTCTCGTCGGGCGGCGGCGTGGCCGTGGGCACCGGCTTGTCGAAGGCCGAGAAGCTCACGGCCGCGTTCGCGCCATCGCCCCGCATCGTGACCCGCAGCGGGTAGGGCCTGCCCGTGGCCGCCACGTACATCGTCAGCGTCCTGCCGTCCCTGAGCCTGGTGAGCGGCACCACCGAAGCCCCGTCGAGCGTGGTCTTCCTGCTCTTGTTCAGGGTGCCCCGGTCGTTGTCGGCGATGTCGGTGACCAGGCTCTGGAAGGTGTTCAGATCGCATGCGCTCACCAGGTCGCGAAGTCTCGGGTCGTCGGCCGACCCCTTCATGTAGCGCCCGTGGAGGATCGCTGCGAAGGCCGGGCCGCCGTCCGGAACCTGGCTCTTCCAGAAGTCCCCGTCCGGCTTCACCCAGACGTCGTCGCCGCGCTTCACGATGCGGGCCGACCCCTGGTGGTCACCGAGGTCCACCGAACCGTTGCAGTTGTCGTCCCGGTCGACCGTGAGATCCAGGGCCGGCGCCGGCCGGCCGTCGCCGGTGTGTCCACGGGTACTGACGTGCAGGGAGCGGACGCTCCGCAGCGCGTCCCGTGAACGGTCGGCGATCTGCTGGGCGGAGAACGTGTCGATGCCGTTGTCCGCGTGCGCGGGACCGCCGAAGACGATGCCGCTCGTGAGTCCCATTGCGAAGACCGCCGCCCGGACGGACTGGCGTGTGCCGATGAGTCGGCCGGTCACGGCGCCTCCTCGAAGGGCCCGATGGGCCCGTTCAGGTGTGCGATGTCTGGCCTGTTCGGGTGTGCGATTCGATCCTTCCGAGCGTACGACGGGTCGGACCGGGTCGCGCGGCGGAGTCGGCCGCCGCGCGGACCACCAGTCAGTCCGGCACCGTCCCGGCCGTGAACCCCTCCGCGTGCGGTCCGCGCACGGTACGTGGCACACGGGGAGACAGCCGGGGCGGACGGTGCTCCGCGAGCAGCACCGCGTCGTACAGGTCCTTCGTGGCGGACCGGCCCTCGCTCCTCGATCGCCGTCCACCGAACGGTTGAGCGGACTGCCCACTACTCGTTACTGTCCGGTACGTTCGTTGTGGCGTACTGGTGCCGGGGCTCGCACCGGCCGATACGAGGAAGGCAGGCAGCCGATGTCCTCCACGGAAGCCGTCGAAACCATTGAACCGGCCGGCCCGACCGGGCTGGCCCGCAGCGCACGGGAGCTGGCCGAAGGGCGTACGACCTCGGTCGAGCAGGTGTCCGCGGCCCTGAGCCGTATCGAAGCGAGCCAGGGCACCCTCAACGCCTTCCGGCACCTGCGCGCCGAGGCCGCCCTCGCGGAGGCCGCCGAGGCCGACCGCCGGCTCGCGGCGGGGGAGCGGCTGCCCCTGCTCGGCGTACCGGTGGCCGTCAAGGACGACACCGATGTCGTCGGGATGCCGACCTACTTCGGCTGCGGCGGCGATCTGCCCGCAGCGACCGCCGACAGTGAGGCCGTACGCAGACTGCGGGCCGCCGGGGCCGTGATCGTCGGGAAGACCAACTCCTGCGAACTCGGCCAGTGGCCGTTCACCGAGGGCCCGGCCTTCGGCGCCACCCGCAATCCCTGGAACACCGGACACACCCCCGGCGGCTCGTCCGGCGGCTCCGCGGCGGCCGTGGCAGCAGGGCTCGTACCCGCGGCGCTCGGCTCCGACGGCGCCGGGTCCGTCCGCATCCCCGCGGCCTGGACCCATCTTGTCGGCATCAAGCCGCAGCGCGGCCGGATCTCCGTCCACCCGCAGAGCGACGCCTTCCAGGGCCTGACCGTCAACGGCCCCCTGGCCAGGACCGTCGCCGACGCCGCCCTGCTGCTCGACGCGGTCGCGGGGCCCCATCCCGACGATCCGCACCGGCCGCCTCCCGTCGAGGCATCGGCCGCCGCCCGCCGCGACCCGGGCCGACTGCGCATCGCCCTCGCCTGGCGCCCCCCGCTCACCCTCACCGGTTCCATGCCCCACCCCGACGTGCGGCGGGCCGTCGCCGCACTGGCCGAAGCCCTCGCCCGCCTCGGCCACGACGTCGAGGAGGCCAGGCCCCGCTACGGGCTGATCGGCCTCGGCTTCGTCCCCCGCGCCACCGTCGGGATCGCCGAACTCGCCGCCCGCCACCCCGACCCCGCCCTCCTCGACCCGCGCACCCGCAGCGCCTTGCGGACCGGCACCCGGCTCGGCGGCCGGGTGGTGCGGGCGGCCCGGGAACGGGAGGTGCGCCAGCATCGCAGGATCGGCGCGTTCTTCCGGACCCCGCGGGCCGACGTCGGCTACGACGTGCTGCTCACCCCGACGACCGCCCTGCCGCCGCCCCCGATCGGCAGGTTCGACGGCCTCAGCGCCTGGCGCACCGATGTGACGATGGCCGAAGCGTGCCCGTACGCCTGGCCCTGGAACGTACTGGGCTGGCCCGGTATCAACGTGCCGGCCGGGTTCACCTCGGACGGGCTGCCCGTCGGCGCCCAGCTGCTCGGGCCGTCCCGCAGCGAGGAACGGCTGATCTCCCTCGCCGCCCAGTTGGAGGCCGACCGCCGCTGGTACGAGCACCGGCCTCCCGAGCCGTCCCCGTCCGCCGGTCCGGGCGGCGGGCGCTGACCCGTTACCGGCCCCCGCCCGCCGCCGTCACCTGCTACCGCCGACGGCCGCTGTCACCTGTCGGACTCGCTGCCGTCACCTGTCACGCAGCCCGCCGCTGTCACCTGTCGGACCCGCCGCCGTCATCTGTCACCGCCACCCATCGGCTGATCGGCGAATTTCGCGGCCGGACCACCCGACCGGACCACTGCGTCCGGAGACACCCACCCGCCGGGACCGCGAAGCCGGCGCGCTCGGGGCCGGTGGTCGCACCGATGAGGAGACCGCCGCGCACAGGGTGATCCGCCCGTTCGCAGCGAGGACGCGCATCAGCCGTGCCATGGGGAAACCAGGCGTCCGCGACCGGGCACGGTCCGTCCTCCTCGCCCGCGCACCGGGCCTCGCCACTCCGCGCGAACCCCGCCCCTGAAGAGGTACGGCGGAGCTCCACCCACCCGGTTCCCGGTTGCGGACGTTCGCACCGGAGCGCCGAAGGCAGGATCATGGACGGGAACGAGTGGATGGGTGGTGACCAGTATGGCGTCCGCAGGCCCGCAGTCGGCGCCCGGAGCCGAACCGTCGCAGCCCAGCCTCCCCCACTACTCCGTCGCCACGGCGTACGACGCGACCGCCGTGGTCGCCGTCAACGGAACGGTGCTCGGCTGGACGCGCAGCGCACATGACCTGCTCGGTTACGGCGCGACCGAGGTGGTCGGGCGGTCCGCCGGCTACCTTCTCGCGACGTCCGAGGATCCGGCACGGGTGGCGCGGATCGCCGAGCGGTGCCGTGCGGGCGCGGGGTGGAGCGGTACCACCGAGGTACGGCGGTGCGACGGCCGGCGGATCGAAGTGGACCTGCGGGTCTCGGCCTCCTTCCATCTGGACGGCCGGGAGTGCTTCCTGGTCTCCGGACGCGAACGGAAGCCGGAGTGGGTCGTCGGGCAGTCCGTCCTGGACGCGTTCGTGGTCAGCTCACCGATAGGAATGGCGGTGATGAGCCCGCAGCTGCGCTACGTCTGGATGAACGACACCCTGGAACGCGTCGGCGGTGTTCCGAGGGAGCAGCGCGTGGGCCGCCGCTTGAGCGACGTGCTTCCCGGGCTGGAGGCCGACGCCATAGAGACCCTGATGCGTCGCGTGCTGGACACCGGGGTTCCCGTCATCGACTACGAGTACCGGGGCTGGAGCTGGGCCGACCCGCAGCGTGAGCACGCCTACTCCAGCTCGTTCTTCCCGCTGACCGACGGCGACGGCACCGTCTCCGGCATCTGCTACATGGTCCTCGACGTCACCGACCGGTGGAAGGCCCAGCAGCGCCTGGCCCTGGTCAACGACGCGGGCGCCAGCATCGGCAGCACCCTGGACGTGATACGCACGGCCCAGGAACTGGCCGACTTCGCGGTGCCGCGGTTCGCCGACTTCGTCACCGTCGACCTGCTGGAGCCGGTCGCCAGTCCGGAGGAGCCCGGCCCCTGGCCCTCCGGCACGGCACCTTCCGGTACGGCAGGTCCCCCTACCGGTCGCGGTGACACGCTGTCCCGGCCGACGATGCGCCGCGCGGGGATGAGCTCGGTACGGGAGGGTTGCCCGGAGGCGGTCTACCAGGTGGGGGACATGGTGGACTCCCTGCCCCCGCCCCACGACGTCCGGTTCCTCAGGGACGGCGAGCCCGTCCTGATCCCGGTCCTCGAAGCCGTCAGGCACCTGTGGTCGGTCGAGCAGCCCGCCAGGGCCGCCACCTTCCACGAGTTCGGACTGCACTCCCTCATCGCCGTACCCATGCGGGCCCGGGACACGGTGCTCGGCCTGACCACCTTCGTCCGCTCGGTGAACCAGTCCCCTTTTGAGCCGGACGACGTGTCGCCCGCCCGCGAACTCGTGGCACGGGCGGCGGTGTGCGTGGACAACGCCCGCCGTTACACCCGCGAGCACGCCGCGGCGCTGACACTGCAGCGCAGCCTCCTCCCGCACATGCTGCCCGGAGGGATGGCCCTGGACGTGGCCTCCTCGTACCTCCCGGCGGACGCCAAGGACGGTGTCGGGGGCGACTGGTTCGACGTGATCCCGCTGTCCAGCGCCCGGGTGGCCCTGGTCGTCGGCGATGTCGTCGGCCACGGCATCAGCGCCGCGGCGACCATGGGCCGGCTGCGTACCGCGGTCCACACCCTCGCAGACATGGACCTTCCCCCCGACGAACTCCTCGCCCATCTCGACGACCTCGTACTCCGCCTGAGCGACGAGGAACCCGAGGGCGAGGCGAGCGGCACGACCGTGCTCGGCGCCACCTGTCTGTACGCCGTCTACGACCCGGTCACCCAGCTCTGCACGATGGCGCGAGCCGGCCACCCGCCCCCCGTCGTCGTATCCCCGGACGGGCGCGTCAGCTTCCCCGACCTGCCCGCCGGACCACCGCTCGGCCTGGGTGGGCTGCCTTTCGAGACGGCGGAAGTCGTACTCCCCGAAGGCAGCCTGATCGGCCTGTACACCAACGGGCTCATCGAAGGCAGGGACCGGGACGCCGATCTCGGGATGTCCCGCCTCGGTGGCGCCCTGGGCCAGCGCGGACTCCCCCTCGACGCCCTGTGCACGACGGTCGTGGAACAACTGCTCCCCGTACCGCAGCCCGACGACGTCGCACTGCTGCTTGCCCGCACCCACGCGCTGAGTCCCGACCACGTCATCTCGTGGGACGTGCCGTCCGACCCGGCAGCCGTCGCCGGCGTCCGGTCCCGCGCCGCCCGCGTCCTGAAGAGCTGGGGCCTGGAGGAGCTGGAGATGACGACTGAGCTGATCGTCAGCGAGCTGGTCACCAACGCGCTGCGCCATGCCGACGGCCCGATCCGGTTGCGGCTGCTGCGCCAGTCCGTCCTGATCTGCGAGGTCTCCGACGCCAGCAGCACCTCGCCGCGGCTGCGGCATGCGAGGACCACGGACGAGGGCGGTCGCGGCCTCTTCCTCGTGGCCCAGCTCACCCGCCGCTGGGGTACCCGCTACACACCGGAAGGCAAGATCATCTGGACCGAGCAGGAACTCCCGGCGAGGGAGACGACATGACGCCACCGCTTCCGGACAACCGTCCACGCCACCGGCACCACCCCGCCCACTCCGTTGACTCCGCGTAGCTTCCGCTCACGGGGCACAGTGCCGTGCACGGGGCACGGGCACTGCGCTCAGGCCCCGCTCACGGGGCACAGTGCCGTCCACGGGGCACGGGCACTGCGCTCAGGCCCCGCTCACGGCACCCGCGCGGTCCACTCCTCGGTGCCGAACTTCGTACGCACGAGCTCCTCGGCCCGGGCCATCTCCTCGTCCGTCACCGTTCCCGGCGTGAGGCCGTGCCGGGCACGGAAGGATTCGATCATCCGGTCGATGACGGCCTCACGCGCCAGCCCGGTCTGGCGGCGCAACGGGTCGACGCGCTTCTTCGCGCTCTTGGTGCCCTTGTCGGAGAGCTTCTCCTTGCCGATCCTGAGCACGTCCAGCATCTTGTCGGCGTCGATGTCGTACGACATGGTCACGTGGTGCAGGACAGCACCCTCCCCGCCGACCACGCGCTTCTGAGCCGCGCCCGCGATCTTTCCGGCCTCCGTGGCGATGTCGTTGAGCGGCTGGTACCAGGCTTTGATGCCCATGTCGCCGAGAGCGGCGAGCACCCAGTCATCGAGGTAGGCGTAGCTGTCGGCGAACGACAGGCCCGAGACGAGCGCGTCCGGGACGGAGAGCGAGTACGTGATGGTGTTGCCGGGCTCCACGAACATGGCGCCACCACCGGATACGCGGCGCACGACCGTGATGCCGTGGCGTGCGGCGCCCGCGAGATCGACCTCGTTGCGCAGCGACTGGAAACTGCCGATGATCACGGCGGGCGAGGCCCACTCCCACACCCGGAGCGTTGGCGGACGCCGACCCGCGGCGACCTCGGCGGTGATGACCTCGTCGAGCGCCATGTGGAGCGCGGGTGACTGCGGGGCCTCGTGGATGAGCTGCCAGTCGTAGTCGCTCCACTCGCTGGCGTGTGCCAGGGCCCGGCGTACGGCGACAGCGACGCCTTCGGAGGTGAGACCGAACATCACGGTCGAGGCGGGGAGACCCGCGTCGATCCGGGCGGCGAGACCGGCGGTGTCGGTGTTGGCTGGGGCACCCTCCAGCGCCGCGTCGATCGCGAGGATCGCCTCGTCGGGTTCGAGGAAGAAGTCCCCGGCCACCCGTACGTTGCGCAGGGCCCCGCCCTCGACGTCCAGATCCACCACGACGAGCTTGCCGCCCGGGACCTTGTACTCACCGTGCACAGCCATGCCTCCGTTCCGTCCGACTCCTCCACGAATCGGCACTGAAGACCAACAACGCCACCGCATGATGGTTTAATCCGCACCGTGGCTGCGCCCCGCACTGCCGATGAGGACGGTCGTGGGCCGCCGCTGGTCGCACGCGTCGGAACGGCTCAACCAGAGGGCATGCCCGGTCAACGGCACTCACGTGCCGGGTCAACGGCACTCATGCGTCGGCGAGATGGCCGGGCCGGACGGCCGGCCCGGTGCGACCCGGATGCCCCGGAGGGTCGGGGCGGGGAGGGTGTGGGTGCGGGTTCTGGTCGGGGTCAGCCCTTGCGGGACTTGATCTCGTCGGTGAGCTGGGGGACGACCTGGAAGAGGTCGCCGACGACGCCGTAGTCGACGAGGTC